>NZ_JAMYRN010000001.1:0-418598 GCF_040321435.1 Mesorhizobium sp. M0410 | reverse complement strand
ACAAGGGGGCGGAGCTCACAAAGACGAGCGAAATCCCTGCGATCCCGCCCCATCCAAACATCCCCGGTTACTGCGCAACAGGCCCCAAGTGGGGGAGATGTCCGGCAGGACAGAGGGGGGCGCCATAGAGCGTCAATTTCAGCAGTACAATGCCTCATACGCCATCGCCTCCAAAACACCGCGCAAATGCCCGATCGATGCGTAAGGTCATGACCTCTGCTGAATTGAAGCTCTGGAACGAGCTTCGCGCGCACCGGCTGATGGGGCTTGGCTTTCGGCGACAACTTCCGGTCGCCGGTTACATTGTCGATTTCGCCTGCCCGGAGCAGAAGCTGATCGTGGAAGTCGACGGCTCCTAGCATACCGAAGCCGATGCTGTTGCCAGAGACGAAGCAAGGACAGTGCGCCTGGAACAGGACGGCTGGACCGTCCTGCGTTTCTGGAACGATGACATCATCCGCGACATCGACAATGTCTGCCAGCATATCGTGATTGCGGCGGGGCTCGCCGAGGTGCCTTAGATCGTGGCAAGGTCGGCGGGACAGCGCCCCCTCTGTCCTGCCGGACATCTCCCCCACGAGGGGGGAGATTGGCCGTCACCACGATCATCGCCCGTGGCCCAGCCATCACGGCTTTATCGATCGGCCGGTATCCGCTAAGGGGCGGAGACGAATTCTCCGGACGCAAATATGACCGCCAGGCCCAAACCCTCACCCCTGTTCCTCGGCATCGACACCGGCGGCACCTACACCGACGCGGTGCTGTGGTCGGAGGCCGGTGGCCCAAGCGGCAAAGTTCTGGCCAAGGCCAAGGCGCTGACGACGCGCCACGATCTCGCCGTCGGCATATCGGGCGCGGTCGATGCGGTGCTGCAAAAAGCCGGCACCGACCCGACTGCGATAAAACTGGTGTCGATGTCGACGACGCTTGCCACCAACGCGCTGGTCGAGGGCCAGGGCGGCCGGGTCGCGCTGGTGATGATCGGCTTTGCCGAGGGCGACCTTGCCCGCGACGGGCTGAAGGCCGCACTTGGCACCGATCCCGTGGTGTTCTGCCCCGGCGGCCACGATGTCCACGGCAATGCGGCAAAGCTCGATCTGTCCGGGCTGGAGGCAGCTTTGCCGGAACTGGAAAAGTCGGTGTCCGGCTTTGCCGTCTGCGCCTATTTCGCTACCCGCAACCCGGCGCACGAGCTAAGCGCGCGGAACCTGATCCGCGACAGGACCGGCCTGCCGGTCACCGCCAGCCACGAACTTTCGGCCAAGCTCGGCGGCCCGCGCCGGGCGCTGACGACATTGCTCAACGCCAGGCTGATCTCGATGATCGACCGGCTGGTCGCGGCGACCGAAGGCTTTTTGGCCGCGCGCAACATTGCCGCGCCGCTGATGGTGGTGCGCGGCGACGGCGCTTTGGTCTCGGCCGCCTTTGCCCGCCAGCGGCCGATCGAGACCATCCTGTCCGGCCCGGCCGCCAGCCTCGTCGGTGCCCGCCACATGACCGGCCTCGACGATGCCGTGGTCTCCGACATCGGCGGCACCACCACCGACGTCGCCGTGCTCGACAAAGGCCGGCCGCGGCTCGATCCGGAAGGCGCCACCGTCGGCGGCTTCCGCACCATGGTCGAGGCCGTCGCCATGCGCACCTTTGGGCTGGGCGGCGATTCCGAAGTGGCGCTGGAGGACGGCGTGCTCAGCCCGAAGATCCTGCTCGGGCCGCGCCGCCTGGTGCCACTGGCGCTGGCCGGCATGATACATGGCGAGGCGGTTACATCAGAGCTGGAACGCCAGTTGCGGGCTCCCAATTCCGGCCGCATGGACGGACGCCTGGCGGTGCGCACCGGGGTGCCGGAGCGGCTCGCAGCCGGACTGACCGGTGCCGAAGCCAAGCTTTACGAACTGATCGGTGCCGTGCCGCAGGCTCTCGACAGATTGCTGACCTCGAATGCCCAGAACGCCACCTTGAACCGGCTGGTGTCGCGCGGGCTGGTGCATGTCGCCGGCTTCACGCCGTCGGATGCCGCGCATGTGCTGGGCAGGCAGGCCAATTGGGATGCGGCCGCGGCGCGTCTCGGCGCCGAGCTGTTCGCGCGCAGGCGTGACGGCCGCGGCCAGTTCATCGCCGCCTCGCCGGAGGCGATCTCGGAACGGGTGCTGACCGCGCTGACCCGCCTGTCGGCCGAAGTCATCCTCGAGACCGCCTTCGCCGAGGATGGGCTGGATGGTGCGGCGACCGTCGCCCATGCGCTGGTCCAGCGTGCCGTCGACGCCCATCCAGGCATCGCCCGCCTCAGCGTCGCGCTCGACCGTCCGGTCATCGGCCTCGGCGCCTCGGCGCCGCTGCACTATGCCGGGCTGGCTGAGCTGGTCGGCAATCGATGCGTGGTGCCGGAGGATACCGATGTCGCCAATGCGCTCGGCGCCGTCGTCGGCCAGGTCCGGGTTTCGGCCGAGGCGCGGGTCAGCCAGCCCAAGGAAGGGCTGTTCCGTGTCGCCTCAGGCGAAAGCGTGCGCGACTTCAACGACGAGGCGGCGGCAATCGCGGCGGCGGAGAAAGATGTGCGGGCGATTGCCGCTGGACGCGCGAAGGACGCCGGCACCGACAGCGCCGAGATCGAAATCGCAAGCGAGTTCCGCGTCTCGACCGTCGAGGGCCAGCGCATGTTCATCGAGGCGCATGTCGTGGCGATCGCGTCGGGACGGCCAAGGATTGCGGTGTGAGCGCGTAATCTCCCCCCTCGAGGGGGAGATGTCGCCGAAGGCGACAGAGGGGGTCGCCTCGCATGAAGCGCGACTTCCTTGTGCCGCAGGAGGCCGAGCCCGGTCGAACCGACCCCCTCTGGCCGCTTCGCGCCCATCTCCCCCTCGAGGGGGGAGATCGGCAGCGAAAACGCCCTACCTTCACCTAAGCCGAATTGACCCTGCCACCCTGACATGTCAAAGGCCCGGCCTAGCCTTCGTCTGGAGAAGCCCTGATGACCGATCGCGTCGAGATCGCCGGATTGCGGATTGCCCGCGAGCTTCATGATTTCGTCGTGAACGAGGCGCTGCCGGGCACCGGCATCGAGGCGGAGGCATTCTGGAACGGTTTTTCGGCCATCGTCCATGATCTCTCGCCAAAAAATCGGGCGCTGCTCGAAAAGCGCGACGCCATGCAGGACAAGCTCGACCGCTGGTACCGCGACAATGGCGCGCCCGTCGACATGGAGGCCTACAAGACGTTCCTCCGCGAGATCGGCTATCTCCTGCCCGAGGGGCCGGCGTTCAGCGTGACCACCGAAAATGTCGACCCTGAAATCGCTTCGGTCGCCGGGCCGCAGCTGGTGGTGCCGGTGATGAACGCGCGTTATGCGCTGAACGCCGCCAATGCGCGCTGGGGTTCGCTGTACGATGCGCTCTACGGCACCGATGCCATTCCGGAGACGGACGGCGCCGAGCGAGGCAACAAATTCAATCCGGCGCGCGGTGCCAAGGTCGTCGCCTGGGTGAAAAGCTTCTTCGACGAGGCGGCGCCGCTCACCACAGGCAAATGGGCCGGCGTCAACGGGCTTTCGGTCGCCAACGGCATGTTGCGGCTCGGCGAGGGTGCCGGCGCCACCACGCTTGCCGACCTCAAGCAGTTTGCCGGCTATCGCGGCGATGCCGCCAATCCCGAAGCCGTCCTGCTGGTCAAGAGCGGCCTGCACATCGAAATCGTTGTCGACCACAACAACCAGATCGGCCGCACCGATCCGGCCGGCATTGCCGATGTCGTGCTGGAATCTGCGCTGACCACCATCCAGGACTGCGAGGATTCGGTCGCCGCGGTGGATGCGCAGGACAAGGTGCTGGTCTACCGCAACTGGCTCGGCCTGATGAAGGGCGACTTGGCGGAAGAGATCACCAAGGCCGGCAAGAGCTTTGTCCGCAGGCTCAACCCCGACCGCACCTATACCGCGCCGGATGGCGGCACGCTGACCTTGTCCGGCCGCTCGCTGATGCTGGTCAGGAATGTCGGCCACCTCATGACCAATCCGGCGATATTAGACCGCGAAGGCAACGAGGTGCCGGAAGGCATCATGGATGCGGCGCTGACGGTGCTGATCGCGCTGCACGACATCGGCCCGAAGGGGCGGCGCGCCAATTCTCGCGCCGGCTCAATGTATATCGTAAAGCCCAAGATGCACGGGCCCGACGAAGTTGCCTTCGCGGTCGAGATTTTCGACCGCGTCGAAGCGCTGCTCGGCATGGCGAAAAACACCATCAAGATGGGCATCATGGACGAAGAGCGGCGCACCACCGTCAACCTCAAGGAGGCGATCCGCGCCGCGAAAGATCGCGTCGTCTTCATCAACACCGGCTTTCTCGACCGCACCGGCGACGAGATCCACACCTCGATGGAAGCCGGCCCGATGATCCGCAAGGGCGACATGAAACAGGCCGCCTGGATTGCCGCCTACGAAGCCTGGAACGTCGATACCGGCCTCGAATGCGGGCTGGCCGGCCGCGCCCAGATCGGCAAGGGCATGTGGGCGATGCCCGACCTGATGGCGGCAATGCTGGCCGAGAAAATCGCGCACCCCAAGGCCGGCGCCAACACCGCCTGGGTGCCGTCGCCGACGGCAGCAACCCTGCATGCCACGCACTACCACAAGGTCGACGTCCACGCCGTGCAGCAGGCTCTGAAGAGCCGGCCCAAGGCCAGGCTCGACGACATCCTGTCGGTACCGGTGGCAAGGCTGCCGAACTGGTCTCAGGAAGACATCCAGAAGGAGCTCGACAACAACGCGCAGGGGATTCTGGGCTATGTCGTGCGCTGGATCGACCAGGGCGTCGGCTGTTCGAAAGTACCAGATATAAACGACGTCGGCCTGATGGAGGACCGCGCCACGCTGCGCATCTCCTCTCAGCACATCGCCAACTGGCTGCATCACCGCGTCTGCACGCCCGAGCAGGTCATGGAGACGATGAAGCGCATGGCGGCTATCGTCGACCGCCAGAATGAAGGCGATCCGCTCTACCGGCCGATGGCACCGGAATTCGACAAGTCCATCGCCTTCCTCGCCGCCTGCGATCTCGTCTTCAAAGGCCGCGTCCAGCCCAACGGCTACACCGAGCCAGTGCTGCACGCGCGGAGGTTGGAATTGAAGGCGAAAGGGCAGGAGCGATAGTCGCCAGCGTCCCCCTCCCCTCAAGGGGAGGGTGGCCCGAAGGGCCGGGAGGGGTCCTGGGTGCAGTGCGCTGACGCCCATTCTGACGATGCGCCTCGGGAAGAGCACGGCAACGCTCCGCACGCGGATCGGTTTCGAAATACAGCAAGGCCGAGGGTCCCACCACTGACCCCACCCGGCCGCTTCGCGGCCACCCTCCCCTCAAGGGGGAGGGGAGCGTCCCTCACGCCGCTTGTGCCATCCGCTCCGAACTCATGCGGTAGGAAATCGCCTCGGCCAGATGGATGCGGCCGACCGTCTCGCTGGCCTCAAGATCGGCCAGTGTCCGCGCCACCTTCAAGACGCGGTGGTAGGCTCGTGCGGAAAAGCCGAGCTTTTCGCTGGCATCCCTCAGCAGCGACAGGCCGGCGGCATCCGGCATGGCGATCTCCTCGATGACCGACGGCGAGCAATGCGCGTTGGTGGTGGCGGAGGTCGCGCCGAGCCGTTCGAAACGCTCACGCTGGATCGTACGGGCGCGGGCGACGCGTAGTGCCACAGCTGCGCTCTTCTCCGCCCGGTCCGGCCGGATCAGATCGCTGGCCGAGACCGCCGGCACCTCGATCCTGAGATCGATGCGATCGAGCAGCGGGCCGGAAATGCGCGCCTGGTAGTCGGTGCGGCAGCGGTCGCCGCGCAGGCAGCGATAGCCCGGCTCGCCGGCCATGCCGCAGCGGCACGGGTTCATCGCCGCGACCAGCTGGATGCGCGCCGGATAGGTGACGCGATGATTGGCGCGCGCGATCATGCAGTCGCCGGTCTCCAGCGGCTGGCGCAGCGCATCGAGCGCCTGCGGCGAGAATTCGGGAAACTCGTCGAGGAACAGCACGCCGTGATGGGCGAGCGAGGCCTCGCCCGGCCGCACGCGCAACCCGCCACCGACCATCGCCGCCATCGAAGCCGAATGATGTGGCGCGCGGAACGGCCGCCGGTCGGTGAGCTTTCCTTCCCCGAGCTCGCCGGCCACCGAGGCGATCATCGAGACTTCGAGCAATTCCCTGGGCGCCAGCGGCGGCAGGATCGACGGCAGCCGCTGCGCCAGCATCGACTTTCCCGACCCCGGCGGCCCGACCATCAAAAGATTGTGGCCGCCGGCGGCCGCCACCTCCAGCGCCCGCTTGGCGGTCTCCTGGCCCTTGATGTCGGCAAGGTCGGGCAGGTCGCGCGCCGCGGCATGGATGCCGGCTTCCGGCCGTGACAGAACCTGCGTGCCGCGAAAATGATTGGCGATGGCAATCAGGCTGCGCGGCGCCAATATGTCGAAATCCTTGCCGGCCCAGGCCGCTTCCGGCCCGCAGGCGAACGGGCAGATCAGGCCCTTGCCTTCGGCATTGGCGCCTATCGCCGCCGGCAGCGCGCCGGCCACCGCGGCAATGGTGCCGTCGAGCGATAATTCACCAAGCACGACATAGCCGGCCAGCATGTCGCCCGGAATGGCGCCGAGCGCCGCCATCAGCCCGAGCGCGATCGGCAAATCGTAGTGGCTGCCTTCCTTCGGCAGGTCGGCGGGTGCCAGATTGACGGTGACCTTCTTCGACGGCATCGACAGGCCGGATGCATGAAGTGCTGCCTGCACCCGCTCGCGGCTTTCGGCTACAGCCTTGTCGGCCAGCCCGACGATGTGCATGTTGACCTTGCCCGGCGCGATCATCACCTGCACGTCGACCGGCACGGCCTCGATGCCTTGGAAAGCAACCGTGCGAACCCGCGCCACCATGTCTTCACCCCGGATGCAGGCTTTTGCCCCAAGCCTTTGCGATCATGCCGCGAACGGCGTCACCGGAGACAACCACAGATTTCCGGCGAAGGCAAGAACATTTGGGGAACGGCTGAACGCAACGGCTGCGATGGTTTGCAACGCGGCCGCTCGCGAAGCGAGGCTAGCTCCGCTTCTCCTCCACCGCATTCCAGAACAGGCTGGCGATGTCGGCGCCGCCGAAGCGCTGCACTTCGCGTATGCCGGTCGGTGAGGTCACGTTGATCTCGGTCATGTAGTCGCCGATGACGTCGATGCCGACGAGGATGAAGCCGCGCTCCTTCAGCGAGGGGCCGATGCGGGCGCAGATCTCGCGTTCGCGTTCCGTCAGCTCGGTCTTTTCGGCGCGGCCGCCGACATGCATGTTGGAGCGCGAATCGTGCTCGGCCGGCACGCGGTTGATGGCGCCGACAGGCTCGCCGTCGATCAGGATGATGCGCTTGTCGCCAGCCCGCACCTCCTTGAGGTAGCGCTGCACGATGTAGGGTTCGCGGAACATCTGGCCGAACATTTCGAGCAGCGAGGCGAGGTTGCGGTCGGCCTCATGCAGGTGGAAAATGCCGGCGCCGCCATTGCCGTAGAGCGGCTTGACGATGATATCGCCGAACTCCTTGCGGAAGGCGGCGACCTCGAACGGATCCTTGGTGATCAGCGTATCCGGCATCAGGTCGGGAAATTCGGTGACGAAGATTTTTTCCGGGCTGTTGCGCACCCAGGCCGGGTCGTTGACCACCAGCGTCTTCGGATGGATGCGCTCGAGGATATGCGTGGTGGTGATGTAGTTCATGTCGAAGGGTGGATCCTGCCGCAAAAGGATGACGTCCATCTCCGAAAGATCGGTGCGGACTTCTTCGCCCAGCGAATAATGGTTGCCCTTCTCGTCGCGGACCTGCATCGCCTCGATACGGGCAAACACCTTGCCGTCGCGCAGCGACAGCCGGTCGGGCGTGTAGTGGAACAACTGGTGCCCGCGCCGCTGCGCTTCCAGCGACAGCGCAAACGACGTATCGCCGGCAATCGACACGGTGGAGATGTGGTCCATCTGGACGGCGACTTTCAGGGGCATGGGTGCTCTCCGGCGCACTTGGAGCGACGTACGTCCACCTGGACGCACATACGCTCCAACATTCTTGAATCCATGCATCGTGCTTTCCGAAAATCGATTCCGATTTTTCGGGCCGATGCATCGACGACAGCGATATAGGGAAATCGGCGGCCTCTGCCAATCGGCCAAGGTCATGATGAGGCTGCGCTTCGCGTGGCGCAGACCCCAATGCGATGTGCGTTCAGCGGTCGAAGACCAGCTTGGAATAGCCGAGGAAGGACAGCGCCATGGCAACCAGTGAGGCGACCGCAAGGGCGACGAGCGGTGGCACCATCGGCAGCGCGAACAGCATGGCGCAATAGACGAGATAATTGACGAGGCTGGTGGCAATGCCGACGCCGCCATAGCGTGCGCCCTCTTGCGCGACGCCGCGGCTGGAAGGCGAGAAGGTCAGATGGCGGTTGATCAGCCAGGTGACGGACAGGGCAAAACCGATCGAGATGATGCGAGCCGCGAAGGGGCCAAGCGGCGCTATCGCCAACACCAGCCAAAGCGCCGCCGCGTCGGCGACCAAGCCGATGCCGCCGGCGACAATGAAGCGGGCGAGGCGTCCCATTTAGAGATCTAAGCCGCCCGCGGGGTCTTGCGCGGTCCGGCCTTCAAAGTCGCGAGCGCGCTTGCGCGTTCACGTTCGACGCGGCCGGAAGGCATCGACAGATAGAAGATGCGCTTCTGCTCGGCCCGGCCGCGCGACACCGAATCGAGGATTACCCCGGTCACCGCCGCCAGCATCGACAGCAGCAGCAGCCCGACCGACAGCACCCACGTCGGCATGCGCGGCACAAGCCCGGTTTCGGCGAACTCGATCAGCACCGGCGCCATCAGAAACAGGCTTGATGCCAGGAAGAACACTGAAAAAGCGCCGAAGAAACGCAGCGGCTGCGTCTCCTTCATCAGCATGGCGAACATCCACAGGATCTTCGCGCCGTCGCGAAAGGTCGATAGCTTCGACGAGGAGCCTTCCGGCCGTCGGCCATAGTCGAGCCCGATCTCGCTGACCGGCAGTTTGAGTTGTGAGGCGTGCACCGACATTTCCGTCTCGATCTCGAAGCCGCCGGAAACCGCAGGAAAGCTCTTGACGAAGCGCCGAGTGAAGGCGCGGTAGCCGGAGAAGATATCGGTGAAGTCGGAGCCGAACAGCCGCTTGTAGAGGCTGTTGAAGATGCGGTTGCCGAAGGCATGACCGGTCCTGCCGCCATCGTCGGTGACGCCGCGCCTTGTGCCCACCACCATGTCGGAGCGCTCGGTCAGCAGCGTGTTGATCAGTTGCGGCGCGTCCTCCGGCGCATAGGTGCCGTCGCCGTCGGCCATCAGGTAGATGTCGGCCTCGATGTCGGCGAACATGCGGCGCACGACATTGCCTTTGCCCTGGCGCGGCTCGCGCACCACGATGGCGCCGGCGGCGCGGGCTCGGAGCGCCGTCAGGTCGCGCGAATTGTTGTCGTAGACATAGATCGCGGCGGAAGGCAGCGTTTCGCGAAAGCGCCGCACCACTTCGCCGATCGTCAGCTCCTCATTGTAGCAGGGCAGCAGCACGGCGATGCTCGGCTCATGGCGCACGTCTTGTGGCATTTTCGTCTCCGGATGCCCCGTGAGGCCCTGACCGCTCAAACGCTGGCCTCGCTCGGGCGGCTTTACTATTTATTGAAGCTGTTAAGGCTAGGTTTAAGCCGCCCCGTATTCCTCCAAAGGTCCTGATATGAGCACAGCCGACGATGGCGCCTTCATTTGGAGGTCCGATATCGCGCTGGCGCTGCTTGCCACGGTGCTGGCAACTGCCGTCAATGCCTTTGCCGGCTTCCCGGCACTGACCAATGCCGGCGGCGACAACGACAATCTGCTGCGCCTCGTCGAAGTTCGCGACATGCTCGCCGGCCAAAGCTGGTTCGATCTCCACCAGTACAGGATGGGCCTGCAAGGCGGCTTCGTCATGCACTGGTCGCGCCTGGTCGATGCGCCGATCGCCGCCATCATCATCGCCGTATCGGCCCTGACCGGCAGCGCGGCGCTTGCCGAGAATGTCGCGCAAGTGCTGTGGCCGGCGCTGCTCTTCTGCCTGACCGTATTTTTCACGGCTCGCGCCGCGCGCAGCTTTGCCGGGTGCGGCGCTGTGCTGCCGGCTGTCATCGTCGGCGCTGCCGCACTGCATTTCCTCGGCATTTTTTCGCCTGGCGCGCTCGATCACCACAATATCCAGCTGATGCTGAGCATGGCCAGCCTGAGCTTGTTGCTTGAAGCGCCATTGCGCAAGGCGGCGGCATTGCTCTCCGGCCTATGCGCCGGGCTGATGCTGGCCATCGGTATGGAAACCGCGCCCTACGTTGCCACCATCGGCGCCTATGTCGCCATGCTGTTTGCCCTCGACGCCAATGGCGAGAGGCTGATCGCCAAGGATTTCGGCCTCGGCTTTGCCGGCGTTTCCGCTCTCGTCTTTGTCGCGACCATTGCGCCATCCGCCTGGGACCAGGCGCAATGCGACGCATTCTCAACCGTGCAGTTCGTCGTCGCAGCGATTGCCGGAACCGGCCTTGCGGCGACAGCGTCGATCGAGCCGGCCGGCCGCACGCGCCAACGGCGCATCGCCTCACTTGGCCTGCTCGCCATGCTATTGGGCGCTGTCGTCGTCTTGTTGTTCCCACAATGCCTGGCAGCGCCCTATGCCAATCTCGATCCGCGCCTCAAGGAGCTATGGCTTGATCACATCGACGAGGCGCAGTCGCTGTTCAAGCTGCTCGCTGAAGATCCGGCCGGGGTGGTGGCGCGCTATGCCACGCCGCTCATTGCGCTCGTGCTGATGGCGCTTCGCCTTGGCCGCGGTGGCTGGCGGCGGCAGGACAGCCTTGTCGGCGCGCTGCTTGTCGTGGCCTTCATCGTCAGCGCCTGGCAGGTACGCGGTTCGACATTCTCGATCGCCTTCGCCGTCATTCCGCTTGCCGCCTGGATTGCCAAATGGCGTCAACGGGCCGAGGCCAGCGCGTCGCGCGGTGTGGCGCTGCGCATGGCTGCCGTCTGGCTGGTTTCGGTGAATGCGGTCTGGACTGGGGCTGCCGCGGCGACCTCGGTAGCCTTCGACCACAGCAACACCACGGCGGATAATGGCGACGGCACCGACGTCGCTTGCCAGCGCAAGGCCTCCTTTGCGGCACTCGGCCGCCTGCCCGGCACCACCGTGCTGGCAATTTCCAATCTCGGATCGCCTATCCTGGCCTATTCCGGACATCGCGTCTTCGCCGGGCCTTATCATCGCAATGTCGCCGGCAACCTGCTGGCGCTCGATGCCTTCCTTGGGTCCGATGCCGATGCCAGGACGGTCGTCGCGGATCATAACGTCGGCCTCGTCGCGCTGTGCCCCGGCAGCGCCGAAAGCAAGCTCCTCGCAGCCAAGGCGCCGGCAGGCTTTCTTGCCGGGCTGATGCGCGGCAGCGTGCCGGAATGGCTTGCGCCGGTTGCCGGGACCAGCGGAGCCGCCGTCGAATTGTACCGCGTCCGGGTGGGCGGCTGATCGATCGGCGGCGCGTGCGGCCTTTTGTCGGACATAAGTCGCGCCAATCCACTCTTTCGCCCTTGCCCGCCCGACACGGCTGGATAGGATGCGCGCCGGCCGACCGAGATCATTGGACCGGGAGAGAATTTCATGATGCCATCGGCACGCTTTGCCGACCTCGAAGGCGCTTCGGTGCTGATCACCGGCGGCGGCTCCGGCATTGGTGCTGCCTTGACCGAAGGTTTTGTCCGCCAGGGGGCAAAGGTCGCCTTTATCGATATCGCCGACCGTCCGAGCCTGGCGCTGGCCGATCGGTTGGACAAGGAACTCGGCCGGCGGCCGTTCTATCTCAAGACCGACATACGCGACATCGAGGCATTGCGGGTATCAATCGCCAAAGCCGCCGAGGCGCATGGCGACGTGACCGTGCTGGTCAACAATGCCGCTCAGGATGACCGTCATGCCGTCGAAGACGTCACGGTCGAGTTCTGGGACAACAACCATGCCATCAACCTGCGCCCGCATTTCTTCAGCGCACAGGCGGTGGCGCCGGGCATGAAGCGGGCCGGTGGCGGCTCGATAATCAATTTCACCTCGACCTCGTTTCTCATCAACCATCCCGATATGCCGGCCTATACCGCCGCCAAGGCCGGCATCGTCGGCCTTACCAAGGGTCTCGCCGGCAAGCTCGGTGCCGACGGCATTCGCGTCAACGCGATCGCGCCCGGCTGGGTAATCACCGAGCGGCAGAGAAAGCTCTGGGTCACCGAACAGGCGCTCGCCGCTCACGTCGCCAAGCAGTGCATCAAGCGTGTGATGCAGCCGGAAGACATTGTCGGCACCGTGCTGTTCCTGGCGTCGGATGCTTCACGCATGCTGACCGCGCAGATGCTGATCGTCGACGGGGGGTTCCTGTGATCTCACCGAGCAAGGCAGCTTCCGTCGCAGCCGTCGACTGGGGCACCACCCGCATGAGGGTATGGCTGCTCGACGGCACCGGCGACGTTCTCGCCGAGCGGCGCGGCGATGACGGACTGATCACCGCTCAGGCTAAAGGGTTTTCGTCCATTCTCGAAGGGCATCTGGCCGCCATGGGCGCACCCGAAAACCTGCCGGTCATCATTTGCGGCATGGCCGGCTCGCGCCAGGGCTGGCTGGAGGCGCCCTATGTCAGCGTTCCCACGCCAATCGGCGCTATCCTGGCCGAAGCTGCCCGCATTCCCGGCCAGCGCCGCGATATCCGCATTGTGCCCGGCCTTGCCCAGCGCCTCGCCGATGCACCTGACGTCATGCGCGGTGAGGAAACGCAGCTTGCCGGAGCCGGTTTGCCGGCAAAGGGACGTCACCTCGTCTGCATGCCCGGCACCCATTCGAAATGGGTGCTGGTCGAGGACGGCTCTGTTGCCGGGTTCGGCACCTGGCCGACCGGCGAGCTGTTTTCGGTGCTGGCCGCGCACTCGATCCTGCGCCATTCGCTGGGCGAGCCGCCGCAGCCGGTTGCCGCCGAAAGTCCGTTTTTTCGGGACTGGTGCCTGAAGGCGTTGGCCGAAGGCGGTGACGTCGTTTCAAGTTTGTTCTCGATCCGCGCTGCTAGCCTGTTGCAGGACCTGAAGCCCGAAGATGCCGCCGCCTGCCTGTCCGGCCTGCTGATCGGCGGCGAGATCGCTTCGGCAAATCGCCGTTATGAAGCAAGCGCTGTGCCCGTCGTGCTGATCGCGTCGGGCGCACTCGGCACGCTCTATGCCGAGGCGCTCGGCCTTGCCGGGCTCGCTTTCAGGGCCGTCGACGCCGACGAGGCGGTGCGTGCCGGCCTTGCCGAAGCCGCGCGCGAGAATGGCATGATCGCCAAAAATGGAGTTGCCGCATGACCGAAACCGCACCTTTTCCAAAGCTCGAGCGGGGTCTGGTCGCGATCCTGCGCGGCCTGAAGCCAAGCGAGGCGGTGGCGATCGGCCAGGCGATCTTCGGCGCCGGCATCGAAGCGATCGAGGTGCCGCTCAACTCGCCCGAGCCCTTTGCCTCCCTAGCCAGCATTGTCGAAGCGCTTCCTCCAACAGCTCTGGTCGGCGCCGGCACGGTGCTCACCGCCGCCGATGTCGACGGTCTGCACAAGGCCGGCGGGCGGCTGCTGGTCAGCCCCAATATCGATGCCGAGGTCATGGGCCGTGCCATGCAGTACGGTATGGTGACAATGCCCGGCGTGTTCACGCCGACCGAGGCATTCCAGGCCATCCGGCTCGGTGCTTCGGCACTGAAATTCTTCCCGGCGAGCGTGCTTGGCGCGGCAGGCATTTCGGCGATGCGCGCGGTGCTGCCGGCCAATGTGCTGGTCGGCGCCGTCGGCGGCGTTTCAGACAAGGATTTTGCCGGCTATAAGGCAGCCGGCGTCAGCGTCTTCGGTCTTGGCTCCAGCCTGTTCAAGCCGGGCATGAGCGTCGACGAAGTGGCAGCACGGGCGAAAGCCGCAGTTCAGGCCTGGGACGCGGCGTTTGGAGTGGCATGATGAGCGAGACAATCGTTTCGGTTTTTTCCGACCATGTCTGCCAATTGGGCGAGGGACCAAGCTATGACCCTGCGACCGACACGCTCTACTGGTTCGACATCGTCAACGGCCAGCTCCTGGAAAAGCGTTTGTCCGGCGGTGCGGTCAAGATCCACGAGCTCCGCCAGATGGCCAGTGCCATTGCCGTCATCGACGACCAGCGTCAGCTGATCGCCACCGAGACCGGCCTGCATGTCCGCGACGTCGCGACCGGCAAGCTGACGCTGCACACCCCGATCGAGGCCGATAATACGGTCACCCGCTCGAACGATTCGCGCGTTCATCCTTGCGGCGCCCTCTGGGTCGGCACAATGGGCAAGGGCGAGGAGAAGGCCGCCGGTTCGATCTACTGGTTCTTCAAGGGCGAGCTGCGCCGGCTCTATGCGGATATCACGGTGCCCAATTCTATCTGCTTTTCCGAGGATGGGTCGATCGCCTACTACACCGATACCAGCACCGGCCTGTTGATGCGCGTCGGCTGCGATCCGGCGACCGGCCTCCCGGTTGGCGAACCGAAGGTCTTCGTCGATCACCGTTCGGCCAAGGGCTATATCGATGGTTCGGTGCTCGACCGCGACGGGATATTGTGGAACGCTTGCTGGGGCGGCAGCGTCGTCGAAGCCTATGGACCCGACGGCAAGCTTGTCCGTTCGGTGGCGATGCCGACGACGCAGCCGTCCTGTCCGGCTTTCCTCGGCAGGAATGCCGACCGGATCGCGGTCACCTCCGCCTGGTCGGGCAAGAGCGAGAAGCAGCGCCTGCTCGACCCGCAAGCCGGCATGACGTTTATGCTCGACATTCCGGTCAATGGTCGCTTCGAGCCGCGCGTGCTGATCGCCTGAGGACAGTTGCTGTCGTGCAGGCGTCCGGCTGACGTCGGTTGCGCGCAAGCCGAATACGTTCGCCGTGCGATGGTAGGCAATCGTGCTGCCAGGAGCCGTTCCACCCATGTCAAGCCGCAAGCCGAAGCTGATCCTTGTCTACGAGCCGGAACAGGCCTGCTTCGATCGGCTGGTCGCCGATAACCACGTGCCGGAGCGTGCCGCCGAAATCGCCTCCTACCTAGCGCAATCGACCGACATCGCTGCTGAATTCGACGCACTTGCCGCCGCTTGCCAAACGCGCGGCTTGTCGTTTGCGCCGGTGGCGCTCGACGACGCCGCAAGCGTTCTCGCCGGCGAAGTTCCGAAGACCTCGCTTGTCTGGACGTTGACCGATGGCATTGCCTATTTCCGCGGCGGCGCGGCACCGGCTCTGGCACGGCTGAATGGCTTCGACGCGATCGGCGCCGACGATGCGTTGTTCGCGCTCTGCCAAGACAAGTTCCGGTCCGGCGCCGTGCTCGGCGCGCTTGGCCTGCCGGTGCCGCAGGCGGGCCTTGCCCGTGACGGGGCGTGGCTGGTCGCGCCGCCGGCCTCGCCCGCCGGCTGGTTCGTCAAGCCGAACCGGCTCGGCGCCAAGATCGGCATCTGGCCGGATTCGCGCTGCCACGATCTCGGCCATGCGCTGAAGCTTAGCCGGCGCGTATTCGCCGCCTATCGCGACGATGTCGTCGTCCAGCCCTATGTCGCCGGACGCAATGTGCGGGCGAGCTTTCTCGGCCTGAAGCCGGATACCGGCATTGAGGCGCTCGGCGTCGCCTTTGTCGATTCCGGCGGCGATTTCCAAACCATGCAGGACAGCCTGGCGCTTTACGGCAATACCGGCGAAGCGGCCAAAGCCACCGGAAATTACGCCGAGCCGTTGCTGCTTCCCGTTGACGCCAGCCAGCCTCGAGCCGATGCAAGAATCCGTCGCATCGCCGAAAGCCTGATGGTCGGGCTTGGCCTGCGGGACGTCTTTTCCATCGACTTCCGGGTCGAAGCCGACGATAGCGTGCATCTCATCGAGTTCGAGGTCTGCCCCGGCCTGCCTTGCTTCGATTTTCGCGATTACTGTCGCAAGCAATGGGGCCTGAGCCTCGCCGATGCGATGGCGGAGGCAGCGGCGAACCGGCTTCGCGCCTAAATCCCCTCGACCAGGACGATCTCGCCATCGGCCACCTTCTGGCGGATCGCGACGGCGCGCTGGTATTCAGGCGAGTGGTAGCAGTCATGCGCCACCGCAAGCGACGGAAACTCGATGATCACGTTGCGGTCGCGGCCCGGTCCCTCTGCCTTCTCATGCGCGCCGCCGCGCGCCAGGAACTTGGCGCCGAAGCGGTCGAAGGCCAGCTTGGCGGCTGCGACATAGTCCTTGTAGCCTTCCGCATCGCGCACATCGACGCGAGCGATCCAGTATCCCTTGGGCATGGTATTTCTCCGGGTTAATTCCTGGCATCAGGCCGAGCGCATTTCATCGAGAATGGCTTCCGCCGCCGCCCGCCTGTCGGTGGCGCCGACGATCGGCCGGCCAACGACGAGATGGCTGGAGCCGTTGCGGATCGCCTGCGCCGGCGTCACCACGCGTTTCTGGTCGCCATGGTCGCTGCCCTTCGGTCGGATTCCCGGCGTCACTACCGCCAGATCGGGGCCGACGATGCGGCGTACCGCCTCCGCTTCCTCGGCCGAACAGACGATGCCGCCCATGCCGGCATGCAGCGCCTGCTCGGAGCGCCTCAGCACCAGCCTATGCGGGTCATATTCATAGCCGGCGTCGATCACGTCTTGCTCGTCCATCGAGGTCAGCACGGTAACCCCGAGCAGGCAAAGGTCGCTGCCCCTGGCAGCCTCGACCGCCGCCTTCATCGTCTTCGGATAGGCGTGGATGGTCAGCATGCTCATGCCCATCCTGACGATGTTGTCGACCCCCTTGGCAACGGTGTTATCGATGTCGAGCAGCTTCATGTCGAGAAAGATCCTGGTGCCGCCGCTGGCCAGCTCGCGGGCGAAGTCGAGCCCGCCGGCAAAGGCGAGCTGGTAGCCGATCTTGTAGAAGGAGACGATCCCGTCGAGCTCGCGCACCGCCTTCTCGGCTTCCCTCAGCGTCGGCAGGTCGAGGCCGACGATCAGCCTTTCCTGAATTGTGTCGGCACGCGCGGCGTCCGGGATCATGCCTCGATCCGCGTCGACAGCATGCGCGAGGTTTCGATCAGCGTTCGGCATAGGTGCTCCATCGATTGGCGTAGTCTTTCGTCCCGGAAGTTGCCTTCGTCGTCGAAGGCGCTACCGCCCTCCGGCACCGAACACTCCGGTGTCACCACCTCCATCCGGCAGCGCACCAGCACGGCGCGCAGATGGTTGATGCAACGTATCCCTGCAAAGGGTCCGCTGGAAGACGAGCAGAGGCCGGCGACCTTGCCGGCAAGCGGCCTGAACGTCCGGCCCCCATCCTTGCGCAGTTGGCTCACCCAGTCGATGGTGTTCTTGAGCAGCGGCGGAATGGAGCCGTTATATTCGGGCGTCGCGATCAGCAGGCCGTCATGGGCGGCGATCATCCGGCCGAGCCTGACGGCGTTTTCGGGAATGCCTTCGTCCTTTTCCAGATCCTGGTCGAGGATTGGCAACGGATAGTCGGCGAGCGAGATGCGGGTCACCTCCGCGCCCTGCATGGCAAGTTCCTTCTGCGCCACGTCGGCAGTCCTGCCGCTATAGGCGCCGCTGCGCACCGAACCGGCGACGACGAGAATTTTCGGGATGATCGGCATCGCAATCCCTTGCTGTGGCGGCAGCTATAGGCGATGCGTGGGACGAATCAATAGCCGAGATTGCGGCACGCATTTAGAGCTGGCCGTTTTGGCGACCGGCGCCAGCGGATAGGGCGGACCTCGTGGGATTGAAATGGGTAGGCTATGGTCTTGTCGCTCTCGCGGTGGCTGCTGCCGCCGGCTACGCCGCTTTCGTCCTCAGCCCGTGGCCTTCGGTCCTTCTGATCCGTTACGCTTTTCACAAGGATGCAGTGGCAAAGAACCGCGCGCTTGAAAAGCACGTGCCCGCCAATGTCGGCGAACTGCGCGACGAGCGCTATGGCGAGGACCCCGACGAGACCCTTGACGTCTTCTTTCCCGTGGACGCTCAGGCAAAGGCGTTGCCTACGGTGGTCTGGGTGCATGGCGGCGGCTTCGTTGCCGGAAACAAGGCCGACATCTCGGCATATATGAAAATACTGGCCGGTCGGGGCTACGTCACTGTCTCGGTCGGCTATTCCGTCGCCCCCGGCGCCCGCTATCCGACGCCAGTCCTCCAGGCCAACAAGGCGCTTGCCTTTCTTTCCGGTAATGCCGGCCGCTACCACATCGATCGCAACAGGCTTTTTCTTGCCGGCGACTCCGCCGGCTCGCAGATCGTCGCTCAACTGGCTGCCACAATCAGCAATCCCACCTATGCCGCCATGATGGACGTTGGTCCGGGCATAGAGCGCGCGCAACTGAAAGGCGTTGCACTGTTCTGCGGCATTTACGATCCCGCGATGATCTCGCCCGAAGGGCCTTTCGCCGGCTTCAACAGGACCGTTATGTGGTCGTATCTCGGCGTGAAGCGGCTGGACGATGACCCGCGCATTGCCGAATTTTCAGTCGACAGACACCTGACGCCGCAATTTCCGCCGGCATTCGTCTCGGTCGGCAATGCCGATCCGCTGGCGCCGCAGTCGCGTCAGATCGCGCGCGCGATCACGGCGCAAGGCGTCGCGGTCGACACGCTGTTCTTTCCGGACGACTACAGTCCGGCCCTGCCGCATGAATATCAGTTCGATCTCGACGGCAAGGCGGGAGAACAGGCGTTCGAAAGGCTGACGGCATTCCTGGACCGATTGGCCAACCAGCCGCAATGACCGGCATCCGGAACTCCGACATGTGTTCAGCCGCGCCGATAGATCCAAAGCTGCGTCGGCGGAATGTTGCGGATGACGAAATGGAAATGCTCGACCGTATAGTCGCCGCGGCCGGGCGGGATCGGCGACAGCGGCCCGTAAGTCAGTTGCACGATCGGCCGGCCCGCCGGGATGCGGTCGAGCAGGCTCTCGACATAGGCGATGCGCTGGGCGACCGGGAAATTGAGCAGAGGCACGCCCGATATCACAGAATCGAAGATCAGGTCGCACCTGTCGCCAAGCGTCGCGTCGAGATTGAAGGCGTCGCCCTCGATGACGTTGACGCCTGGATAAAGCTGACGCAGATGGCGCACGAAATCAGTGGCATATTCGACTGCGTAGAGATTCTCAGGCTTTATGCCCTGCGCGAGAATGGCGCGTGTGATGACGCCTGTGCCGGGCCCGACCTCGAGCACCGGCAGGCCGGATTTCGGATCGACGATCGAGGCCATCTTGCGCGCGGTGACGGAACTGGTCGGGACGATCGAACCGACCGCCTTCGGCTTGTCGATCCAGCCCTTGAAGAACTTCAACTCGTCGTCGAACTTTTCCGCCAGCGTCTTTCGCAGTCCGGGACTACGCGTCATCGAAAGTCCTCCTCAACGCTCCCTCGCATGCTACTTAACAGCTACGAGGTGCAAGACAAGGCGAATCCCCGGATAAGGTGTTGATGACGCTCGGGAAGCGTTTTCCAGGGATCAGCTTCGGTGCTCGCCGAACGTTTCGAAAAAGTCCTTCATGCGGGCGAAAAATCCGCTCGACTGAGGCGAATTGTCCTTTGAGGAAAGCTGCTCGAATTCTTCCAGCAATTCGCGCTGGCGGCGCGAAAGGTTCTGCGGCGTCTCAACCACGGTCTGGATGTAGAGGTCGCCAATATTGGGCTGGCGCAGCACCGGCATGCCCTTGCCCTTGAGGCGGAACTGGCGACCGTTCTGGGTGCCTTCCGGCACCTTCACCTTCGTCTGGGTACCGTCCAGTGTCGTCACCTCGAACGAGCCGCCAAGCGCTGCCGTTGTCATCGAGATCGGCACCTTGCAATAAAGATCGGCGCCGTCGCGCTGGAAGAATTCGTGCGGCTTGACCGCGAGGAATATGTAGAGATCGCCGGACGGGCCGCCGCGTAGGCCGG
This sequence comes from Mesorhizobium sp. M0410, assembly GCF_040321435.1. NCBI lineage: Bacteria > Pseudomonadati > Pseudomonadota > Alphaproteobacteria > Hyphomicrobiales > Phyllobacteriaceae > Mesorhizobium > Mesorhizobium sp. M0410. The sequence goes on along the minus strand of NZ_JAMYRN010000001.1, from coordinate 398,609 downwards.
CCTCGCCCTCATTGGCCAGCCGGATGCGGGTGCCGTCCTCGATGCCGGCAGGGATGTTTACCGACAGCGAGCGCTCCTCGGTGACACGGCCCTGGCCGGCGCATTTCGGGCACGGATCCTTGATGGTCTGGCCGCGCCCCTGGCATTGCGGGCAGGTGCGCTCGATCGAGAAGAAGCCTTGCGTGGCGCGCACCTTGCCGTGGCCGTTGCACATCGAGCAGGTGACGGGCTGGGTGCCGGGCTTGGCGCCGCTGCCGGAGCATTCCGAGCACGAGATCGAGGCCGGCACGCGAATCTGCGCGGTCTTGCCGGAAAATGCCTCCTCCAGCGTGATTTCCATATTGTAGCGCAGGTCGGCGCCGCGCTCGCGGCCGCCGGACGAGCGGCGCTGGCGCCCGCCCATCATGTCGCCGAAAATGTCTTCGAAAATGTCGGCGAAGCCGCCGGCGCCAAAGCCCTGCGCCCCGCCATTCATGCCGCCGTGCTCGAAGGCCGCGTGGCCGAAGCGATCATAGGCGGCACGCTTTTGCGGGTCCTTCAGCGTTTCGTAGGCTTCGTTGATTTCCTTGAACTTGTGCTCGCAGGCATGGTCGCCTGGGTTGCGGTCGGGATGGAACTGCATGGCCAACTTGCGGAAAGCGCTCTTGAGCTCCTTCTCGTCGGCGCCCTTTTGCACGCCCAGCGTTTCGTAAAAATCAGCTTTCATGTTTTCCCGCAGTCCGGATAGTCAACGTCTTGAAGCATCGTTGCGTCGTTTGCCGGCACGCTGTTCCGATTTAGGTGTGATGGAGCCGCGATGCCAGTGTCTACGAGGCTTTGTCCGCATTTTTTCGGGGAGCTCCGCGTTTTTCTGGCAAAGGGTTGCAAAAAAGCCCGGCTGCGCGCCGGGCTTTTTGCTTACCTTTACCGTCAGGCGGTTCAGGCCGACTTCTTCTTCTCGTCGTCCTCGTCGATTTCCTCGAAATCGGCATCGACGACGTCGCTGTCCTTGGCGGCGTCAGCCTTGGCGTCGGCCTCGGCGGCTTCCTTCTGCGAAGCCTCGTACATGGCCTGGCCGAGTTTCATCGAGACTTCGGCGAGCGTCTGCGTCTTGGCCTCGATCTCGGTCACATCGTCGCCTTCGGCAGCGGTCTTCAATGCCGCGATCGCATCGGCAATCGCCGTGCGGTCGGCCTCGGAAACCTTCTCGCCATATTCCTTCAGCGACTTCTCCGAGGAATGCACCAGCGCCTCGGCCTGGTTGCGGGCCTCGACCAGCGCGCGCCGCTTCTTGTCCGCTTCGGCATTAGCCTCGGCGTCCTTGACCATCTTCTCGATGTCGGCGTCCGAAAGGCCGCCAGACGCCTGGATGCGGATCTGGTGCTCCTTGCCGGTGCCCTTGTCCTTGGCCGAGACGTTGACGATGCCGTTGGCGTCGATGTCGAAGGTGACCTCGATCTGCGGCACACCGCGCGGCGCAGGCGGGATGCCGACCAGATCGAACTGGCCGAGCGCCTTGTTGTCGGCGGCCATTTCACGCTCGCCCTGGAAGACGCGGATGGTCACCGCCGACTGCGAATCCTCGGCCGTGGAAAACACCTGGCTCTTCTTCGTCGGGATCGTCGTGTTGCGTTCGATCAGCCGCGTAAACACGCCGCCCAGCGTCTCGATGCCGAGCGACAGCGGCGTCACGTCGAGCAACAGCACGTCCTTGACGTCGCCCTGCAGCACGCCGGCCTGGATGGCGGCGCCCAATGCAACAACTTCATCCGGGTTGACGCCCTTGTGCGGCTCCTTGCCGAAGAACTGCTTCACGATCTCCTGGATCTTGGGCATGCGGGTCATGCCGCCGACCAGGACGACTTCGTCGATTTCGCCGGCCTTCAGGCCGGCATCCTTGAGCGCCGCCTTGCAGGGATCGATCGTGCGCTGGACGAGATCCTCGACCAGGCTCTCGAACTTCGCCCGCGTCAGCTTCAGCGTCAGGTGCTTGGGGCCGGTGGCATCGGCGGTGATGAAGGGCAGGTTGATTTCGGTCTGCGTGGTGGAGGACAGCTCGATCTTGGCCTTTTCAGCCGCTTCCTTGAGGCGCTGCAGGGCGAGCTTGTCGTTCCGCAGGTCGATGCCCTGTTCCTTCTTGAACTCGGCCGCCAGATATTCGACCAGGCGCATGTCGAAATCCTCGCCGCCGAGGAAGGTGTCGCCATTGGTCGACTTCACCTCGAACACGCCGTCGCCGATTTCGAGCACCGAAATGTCGAACGTGCCGCCGCCAAGGTCATAGACGGCAATCGTCTTGCCTTCCTTCTTGTCCAGTCCATAGGCAAGTGCGGCCGCCGTCGGCTCGTTGATGATGCGCAGCACTTCGAGGCCGGCGATCTTGCCGGCATCCTTGGTCGCCTGGCGCTGGGCGTCGTTGAAATAGGCCGGAACGGTGATGACCGCCTTCTCGACCTTCTCGCCGAGATAGGCCTCCGCCGTTTCCTTCATCTTCTGCAGGATCATCGCCGAGATCTGGCTGGGCGACTGCTTCTTGCCGCCGGCCTCGACCCAGGCATCGCCATTGTCGCCCTTGACGATCTTGTAGGGGACAAGCTTCTTGTCCTTCTCCGTCACCGGATCGTCGTAGCGGCGGCCGATCAGGCGCTTGACCGCGAAAATGGTGTTTTCAGGATTGGTGACCGCCTGGCGCTTGGCCGGCTGGCCGACGAGGCGCTCGCCGTCGCTGTTGATGGCGACGATGGAAGGGGTCGTACGGGCGCCTTCCGCATTCTCGATGACCTTGGATTCCTTGCCATCCATGATGGCGACACAGGAGTTGGTTGTTCCCAGATCGATACCGATTACTTTTGCCATTGTTCTAATCTCTCCGCTAAGCAGGCTCTCAGGACCCGTACAGGCGTTCCGACGAAAGCCCCTGTTCACAAGAAATTCCGCTCCGGCAACCGGCATTCGGCGCTGGACGGCTTGGCGCGTATATAAGAACAGGCTGCGTGGCGCGCAAGCATTCTGCGCAAGGCTTTCACCATTCATCGCGGTTGATCGGATCCGGGACCGGCAGGCCCGTATTTTCCGGCGGTGATCCAGCCGGCCCGGCCCCGGCCCATGAACCTTTCTGCCTCGCCCCGCGACAGACGCTCAGGTGCCGCGCGGTGCGGCCCCGGAAAGTAAAGCCCCATGACCACAGATCCAGAGGCTCCATGGTCTCAGGGAACAGCAGGAGCTCAGCGCGACCTTCGCCTTCCCATGACCTGTGGGGGGAGATCCATGTCTTGCGGCCACGGGGCGTTCGTGCGCTCTCGTGGCGGCCGTTTGCGCCGCGCCATCCAGGCTGCCAGCGGATTGTCGATCTTGGCGCTCGCCGCTGGGCTGAAGAAGCCCGATCTGCAGAAGGTGAAACAAGGCAACCGCAAGCTCTTCCTGCCACGGACGGCCAGGCCGCGGCGCCATTCGAACTGAACTCCAAGGCCGTGCACTGGAAAGGCCTTGGAGGAAAGGTCTGCACCAGAAGAGAAGTGGCTCGCACCGCTTCTCGCCTTCTGCGCGGACGCCGGATTCCTGTCGACAAGCGGCGCCGAGATGATTACGCCGAAGGGGTCTCAACAACGGGAAGCGGACATGGCTCAAAAAACCCTGATCGCGCCATCGGTGCTGGCGTCCGATTTCTCGAAGCTCGGCGACGAGGTCGAGGCGGTGACGGCCGCCGGCGCCGACTGGATCCACCTCGACGTCATGGACGGGCATTTCGTCCCGAACATCACCTTCGGGCCACCGGTGATCAAGGCGATCCGCAACCGCACCAAGGCCTTCTTCGACTGCCATCTGATGATCGCCCCGGCCGATCCTTATCTGGCCGCCTTCGCCGACGCCGGCTGCGACGGCATCACGGTGCACGCCGAAGCCGGGCCACATCTCGACCGGTCGCTGCAAACGATCAAAAACCTTGGCAAGAAGGCCGGTGTGTCACTCAACCCCGCGACACCGGAGACGATGATCGAATACGTGCTTGACCGGCTTGATCTGATCCTGATCATGACGGTCAATCCGGGGTTCGGCGGCCAGGCCTTCATTCCGGCGATCGTCGACAAGGTGAAGCGGGTGAAGGCGCTGATCGGCGGCAGGCCGATCAGGATCGAGATCGACGGCGGCATCTCGCCCGAAACTGCGCCCCTGGTCACTGCCGCCGGCGCCAGCGTGCTGGTCGCCGGTGCGGCCATCTTCAAGGGCGGCAGCGTCGAGGCCTACCGGGCAAACATCGAGGCAATCAGGATAGCGGCGGACAAGGCGGCCGGCTGACCGCCGCCGTCCGGCCGGAGACGCCGCTCGGGCTAAACATGAGCAACCATCTGTTTGATGCTTTCCGTGCCCGGATGCCCGCGCGCGGACGCCTTTTGATGGAGGCAGAGGACGGGCGCTCGATCAGCTATGGCGATATGCTGGCGCGCTCCGCTCAACTGGCGCATGCGCTGTCGCGGCTGGGCGTCGAAGCCGGCGACCGCGTCGCCGTTCAGGTCGAGAAGAGCCCGCAGGCCATTTTCCTCTACCTCGCCTGCCTGCGTGCCGGCGCGATCTTCCTGCCGCTCAACACCGCCTATACGCTGACCGAGCTCGATTATTTTTTCAGGGATGCCGAGCCGCGACTGGTCGTCTGCGAGCCGGCGCGAGTGACCGAGATCGGCGCTTTGGCGCAGGCCTCGGGCGCTGCGGTCGCGACACTCGGCAGCCAGGGCGAGGGTTCGTTGACCGATCGCGCCTCTGAGGCGGCCGTGGACTTTCACGATGTGGCGCGCGGGCCGGACGACCTTGCTGCGATCCTCTACACGTCCGGCACCACCGGCCGTTCGAAAGGCGCCATGCTCAGCCACGAAAACCTCGCCTCGAATGCGCGGGTGCTGGTCGACCTCTGGCGCTTCACCGCCGCAGACGTGCTGGTTCACGCGCTGCCGGTTTTCCACACGCATGGCCTTTTCGTCGCCACCAATGTCGTCCTGATGGCCGGCGCCTCGATGCTGTTCGAAACCAAATTCGACCCGGCCCGCATCGTCTCGCTGCTGCCGCGCGCCACCGTCCTGATGGGCGTGCCGACCTTCTACGTCCGCCTGCTGCAGCAGGACGGTTTGAACCGGCAAGCGGCGAAAAACATCCGCTTGTTCATTTCCGGATCGGCGCCGCTTTTGGCCGAGACGCACAGAGCCTGGCGAGAGCGCACCGGCCACGCCATCCTCGAGCGCTACGGCATGACCGAGACCAACATGAACACGTCGAACCCTTACGAGGGCGAGCGGCGTGCCGGCACGGTTGGCTTCCCGTTGCCCGGCGTCTCCCTGCGCATCGCCGATCCCGACGGCGGCGAAACACTTGCCCGGGGCGAGGTCGGCATGATCGAGGTCAAGGGCCCGAACGTCTTTTGCGGCTACTGGCGCATGCCGGAAAAGACCAGGGCCGAATTCCGTGACGATGGTTTCTTCATCACCGGCGATCTGGGGCTGATCGATGCCGACGGCTATGTCCACATCGTCGGTCGCGGCAAGGACCTGATCATTTCGGGCGGCTACAATATCTATCCAAAGGAAGTCGAGAGCGAGATCGACGCGCTGCCTGGTGTTGCCGAAAGCGCTGTCATCGGCGTCGCCCATCCGGATTTCGGCGAAGGCGTCACCGCGGTCGTGGTGCGGGCGCCGGGCTCGACCATCAGCGCCGCGGGGCTCATCGAGGCCATCGCCGGGCGCCTCGCCAGGTACAAGCATCCGAAACGGGTGATCTTCGTCGACGAGCTGCCACGCAACACGATGGGCAAGGTGCAGAAGAACCTGCTGCGCGAAACCTACAAGGACCTCTATACGTCCAAAGCCGGCTAACCCTAACGAGCAGGGCTGGTTGCAAAAACCCTGGCGCCATCGATCCACACGCTTTTAATGTCCACATCGTCCGACAGCGAAACGATGTTGGCGGCGGTGCCTTTGGCGAAACGCCCGAGCCAGTGCGACTGGCCGATCGCTTGCGCCGGATAGAGCGAGGCCATGCGCAAGGCCTCGTCGAGGTCGAGACCGACGACGCGGTGCATGAAGCGCACCGCGGAAATCATGTCGAGATCGGCGCCCGCCAGCGTGCCGTCGGCAAGTGTCAGCCTGCCATCCTTGCGGTGGATGGTGCGGCCGTTCAGCGTGAACGAGGTCATGTCGGTGCCGATCGTCGCCATGGCGTCGGTGACGAGCAGGATCTTGCCCGGCCCCTGCTTGGCACGCAAGGCGATGGCCATGGTGGCCGGATCGACATGGATACCGTCGGCGATGATGCCGGCATAGAATGTGCCGGTATCGATTGCCGCGCCCGCCAGCCCTGGCTCGCGATTGCCGATCTGGCTCATCGCATTGAACAGATGGGTGACCACCGTTGCGCCGGCCTCGGCAAAGGCGCGAGCCGTGGCATAGCCGGTATCGGAATGGCCGATGCTGACGACAATGCCGGCTTTGCTAAGTGCCGACACCTGGCCGGGCTCGACGGATTCGGGCGCCACCGTCGTCAGCAGCACGGGCAGGTTTTTCCGTGCGGCGATCAGCATCGCCTGGTCGGGGCCTAGCATCGGCCGGATCAGGGCCGGGTCATGCGCGCCCTTGCGGGCGATCGAAAGATGCGGCCCTTCAAGATGCAGGCCCAGGAACCCTGGCATCTTCCTCCGTGCCGCCTCGGCTCCGGCCGCAACCGCGGCGGCGGTGATCTCGGACGTGTCGGTGATCAGCGTCGGCAACAGCGCCGCCGTGCCGAAGGGTGCGTGCGCCCGGCAGATGGTCTCGATCGTGGCGACGTCGGGATGGTCGTTGAGCATGACGCCGCCGCCACCATTGACCTGTAAATCGACGAAGCCAGGCGCCAGCATGCCGCCACCAGTCTCGATACGCGCAACACCGGGTGGAATAGCCCCGGCGGCAACGATGGCCTCGACGAGGCCGTCGCGCACGACAAGCGCCGCATTGTCGTGCCAGTCGTCGCCATCGAAAATCCGGGCGCCGGTCAGGGCAAAGCGATCGCTCATAGCGTTTCCGTCACCTTGCGCAGATTGGGCGGCGTGTCGGGGTCGAGGCCGCGATGGCGGGCAAAAGCCTCGACGAAACCATAGAACGACACGATCAGCGTCAGTGGATCGGTCAGCGGATGACCGGTTGCGACATGCGGCAGCGGCTGTGCGCTCCTTGCCTTGTTCGACGTCACAAAGACGGCGGCGCCCTTGCCGGCCAGGCTGTCGGCGGCATCAGCCACCGACGGTTCGGACGCATCGCGAGCAGCCAGAGCCAGCACCGGGAAGCCGGGACCGACCAGCGCCAGCGGGCCGTGCATGACCTCGGCGGCACTATAGGCTTCCGCGTGCATGGCGCAGGTTTCCTTGAATTTCAGCGCCGCCTCGTTGGCGATCGCCGCCGACGGGCCACGGCCAAGGATGAACAGCGATTTCGGCGTCTCGAGTGCCGCAGCCAGCGCCATCCAGTCGCACGCGATCGCCTTGCGAAAATGCTCCGGCAGGCGGGCAAGTGCTGCCAGAAGTTTGTCGTCGCCGGTGCAATGCGCCATCAAGGCGAGCCCTGCGACGGCCGAATTGACGAAGGTCTTCGTCGCCGCAACGCTGCGCTCCGGTCCGGCCAGGATGTCGATCGCGTAATCCGAGGCTCGCGCGAGCGGCGAATCGGCAGTGTTGGTGATGGCGACGGTCAGCGACCCGCCGGCCCGCGCCGCCTGCGCCATTGCGACGATGTCCGGGCTCTTGCCGGACTGCGAGATCGCCAGGCAGGCCGAGCCGCCCAGCTTCAGCTTGGCGCCATAGATCGAGGCGATCGACGGGCCGACCGATGCAACCGCCAGCCCGGCGGTCAGCTCCACGGCATATTTCATGAAGGTCGCGGCATGGTCGGACGAACCGCGCGCCACGGTGACGACGAAATTCGGGTCGCGCTCGCGAATGTCGCGCCCGGCCTCGGTCAGCACCGCGGCCGAGCCGTCGAGCAGGCGCGCGGTGGCCTCCGGGATCTCGTCGATCTCGCGCCGCATATGGGTAATTGTTGCGCTCATGACCGGCCCTCTTCGCCCGGCCCGCTTAGCCGGAGTTCGGCGACAAAATCATAGGCGTCGCCTCTGTAGATGGAGCGGGTGAACTCGATCACCTTGCCGCTCGCCAGATAGGAGATACGCTCGATATGCAGCCCGGCAATGCCTGGCGGCACTTCGAGCAGATGCGCATCGCCATCGCCGAGATTGGTGGCGGAAATGCGCTGCACCGCCCGCACCGGTCTGTTGCCGGTCTGTTCCAGCGCCGCGTAGAGCGACGAACCGATCGCCGCCGGATCGGGCAGCACGCTTGTTGATAGCGAGGCGCGCTCGATCGCCAGCGGCGTGTCGTTGGCAATGCGCAGGCGCGCCACGCGCGCCACCAATTCGTTCGATGCCAGGCCGAGCACCATCATCTCGTCGGGCGACGGCGGATAGAGGCCGCGGTCGAGCCAGGCTGAACGCACCGCCATGCCGCGCCGCGCCATGTCTTCGGTAAACGAGGTCAGCATCGACAGCGACTGCTCGACGCGCTCCATGCGCGGCGCAACGAAGGTGCCGGAACCATGGCGCTGGACGAGGATGCCGCCCTTGACCAGGTCCTGCACCGCCTTGCGCACGGTGACGCGCGAAATGTCGGCCTTGCTGGCGATGTCGCGCTCGGAAGGCAGCGCATCGCCCGGTCCGATCAGCCCGCGTTTGACCGCATCCTCGATGCTCTTCCTCAGCTGCAGATAGAGCGGCGCGCCGCTTTGCGACGATTGTTTCAGCGCCGTGAATATCTGGTCGGCGGCCTCGCTCATCGCGCTGTCTCCGCCGTGTTTGCGAAAATCCGAACCGCCATCTGCACCGCGCCGCCCAGCGCGTCGTCGAGCGGCGGTTTCAGCAGCGCCCGGTAGCGGGCCGACAGGCGCGGCGCGTAAAGCGGCGCCAGCCCGCCGAGCAGGCAGAGCGGATCGTCGCCGCCCAGGTCGAGTACGCCAAGCGCTGCCTCGACATCGGCGACCGCCTTGTCGAGGATCCAGATAGCGACGACGTCGCCTTTTTCGGCGTGTTCGAACACCTTGGGCGCGAAGCCGCCGAAATCGCCGGGCTTGGCGTTGGTGGTGAATTCGACCACATCCTCGGGATTGTTGCGGAAGATGGCGAGCATGGCCTGCGTCAGCGGCGAGCCTTCGCGGATGCCGTCATAGGCGAGCAGCGTCTGCTCGAGCAGGTCGCGGCCGATGCGGGCGCCGCTGCCCTGGTCGCCGACCTGGAACCCCCAGCCGCCGATGGCGCGCGACTTGCCTTGTCTGCGCGCCATATAGGCGGTGCCGGTGCCGAGGATGGCCATGGCGCCGTCGCCGGAGCCGACCGCACCTTCCAGCGCGATTTCGGCGTCGGTCTCGACACGGCTGATGCGGAACGGCAGGATCGCTTCGAGCTGCTGCCTATAGGTGCCGACATTGGCGCCGGCCAGGCCGAGAACGGCCGGCGTTTGCGGGATCAGTGCGGGATCCCTGCCCGCGGCGACAAAGGCCTGCTGCGCCGCATCGACGATGTTCGTCCTGGCGCCGGTGAGATCGGTGCGGATGTTGGCGGCGCCGCTTTTGGCGCGGCCGAGGACGCTGCCGTCGGCCGTTGCAAGGGCCGCCCTGCAGCTGGTGCCGCCGCCATCGATGCCGAGCACGAATTTCACGCGATTTCTCCTCGGGGCGGATAATACCAATAAAATACCAATAGCCAAGGGTTAATTTCCATTTCAAAAAAGTTAAGGCCTAGTTTGTTGAGAAATCAGCGGATTTCGTCTGCAGGCCTATCCCGACGCAGGGATTTCATTAATGCGTGTGGACAAGTGGTATTTTTTTGGTATTGTTTTCTGGATTGGAGGACAGCGGATGGCCGAAACGCGCACCGAAGCGCTTCACCGCAATGCCGAGGGACTGGACATCCAGGCCCCGGACGCCATCCTTTCCTCTTTGGCCAACGCACAGATCGAGGCCGCCAAGGCCGTACGCGGCGCCATTCCTGCCATTGCCGCGGCCGCCGAAATTATCGCAACCCGGCTGAAAAGCGGCGGCAAGCTCGCCTATGCGGCCGCCGGCAGCTCGGGCCTGATGGCATTGGCCGATGCGCTGGAACTGCCGGGCACTTTCGGTATCCAGCGCGACCGCATCGCCATCCTGATCGCCGGCGGCGACGAAGCTTTCAGGACACTGGCCGGCGGGCCTGAGGATGACCTTGACGAAGCTTCGGCAGCGGTCGCCGCCGCCGGCATCGGCAGTAGCGATTGCCTGATCGCCGTCTCGGCCAGCGGCTCGACACCTTACGCTGTCCGGGCGATCGAGGAAGCCAGGCGCCGCGGTGCGGCGACGATTGCCGTCGCCAACAACAGGGATGCGCCGCTGCTGCGGCTGGCCGACATCGCCATCCTGCTCGAAACGCCGCCGGAGCTGATTGCCGGCTCGACGCGCATGGGCGCCGGCACCGCCCAGAAGATCGCGCTCAACATGCTGTCGACGCTGGCCGCCATCCATCTCGGCCATGTCCATGACGGCTACATGGTCAACCTCATGGCCGACAACATCAAGCTGCGCGACCGCGCCGCACGCATCGTCGCCGCCGTCAGCGGGCGCGACAAGGACGAGGCGGCGCGCCTGCTCGAAAAGAGCGGCGGCGTCGTCAAGACCGCCATTCTGCTCGCCGCCGGCGCCACCAGCGCCGACGCGGCCGAGAAGATACTGGAAGGGACCGGCCACAAGCTGCGGCCAGCCCTTTCCGCGATCGAGGGGAGCAAGGGGCGCAATGCCTCTGTTCTCATCAAAACCGAACCTGAAAAAGGTCAACAGGGAGACTGAGCATGACAACGAAGCTACTGACGGCACTTCTTCTCGGCACCAGCATTCTCGGCTCCGCCGGGGTGGCTTACGCCGACGACGTAACGCTCAACATCGAGAGCTGGCGCGGCGACGACCTTGCCATCTGGAAGGACAAGCTGATCCCGGCCTTCGAAGCCAAGAACCCGGGCATCAAGGTGGTGTTCGCGCCGTCGGCGCCAACCGAATATGACGCCGCCCTCGGCGCCAAACTCGCCGCCGGCTCGGCCGGCGACCTGATCACCTGCCGCCCGTTCGACAAGTCGCTGGAGCTCTTCAAGAAGGGCAACCTCGCCGACATCTCGACCCTGCCCGGCATGGATAACTTTTCCGACGTCGCCAAGGCCGCCTGGCAGACCGACGACGGCAAGTCGAGTTTCTGCGTGCCGATGGCCTCCGTCATCCATGGCTTCATCTACAACAAGGACGCCTTCGACAAGCTCGGCATCAAGGTGCCGGAGACGCGCGACGAATTCTTCGCCGCGCTCGACAAGATCAAGGCCGACGGCACCTACATCCCGATGGCGATGGGCACCAAGGACCTCTGGGAAGCGGCGACCATGGGCTACCAGAACATCGGCCCGAACTACTGGAAGGGCGAGGAAGGCCGCCTGGCGCTGATCAAGGGCGAGCAGAAGCTGACTGATCCGCAGTGGGTCGAGCCCTTCAAGGAACTGGCCAGGTGGAAGGACTATCTCGGCGACGGCTTCGAGGCGCAGACCTATCCGGACAGCCAGAACCTGTTCACGCTCGGCCGCGCCGCCATCTACCCGGCCGGCTCGTGGGAGATCGGCCTGTTCAACACGCAGGCGCAGTTCAAGATGGGCGCCTTCCCGCCGCCGGTGCAGAAGGCCGGCGACACCTGCTACATCTCCGACCACACCGACATCGGCATGGGCCTCAATGCGGCCTCGAAGAATGCGGATGCGGCCAAGACCTTCCTGTCCTGGGTGGCCTCGCCGGATTTCGCCACCATCTACGCCAACGCGCTGCCGGGCTTCTTCAGCCTGAACAACACCCCGGTGAAGATGGAAGACCCGCTGGCCCAGGAATTCGTCTCCTGGCGCGGCAAGTGCAAGTCGACGATCCGCTCGACCTACCAGATCCTGTCGCGCGGCACGCCGAACCTCGAAAACGAGACGTGGGTTGAATCGGCCAACGTCATCAACGGCACCGACACGCCGGAAGCTGCCGCCAAGAAGCTGCAGGACGGCCTCGACAGCTGGTATAAGCCGGCGAAGTAAGAGCGCGGCGAAGCGTTGTCTCCCCCCTCGATGGGGAGATGTCGCCGAAGGCGACAGAGAGGGTCGGTCGAGGCAGGCTGCGGCTTGATCGCTGCTGGAAAGCACGGTCGAAACCACGATGGCGGGCCGCATCGGCCGACCCCACCCGCCTCGCTGTGCGAGGCACCCTCCCCTCGAGGGAGAGGAGGCGCCGCGCCCTTTGACGGCAATTGCAAGACCTGATCCGGGGACCGAATGCATGGCCGCAGCACCGAAAAGACCGTTCCGTTGGCATATCGGCGTTTTCCTGGCGCCGGCGTTGCTGGTCTATACGGCGATCATGATCCTGCCTCTGGCCGGCACGCTGCAGCTTTCCTTGTTCCGCAACATCAATCAGTCGCAGGTCTTCGTCGGACTGGAAAATTTCCGCATGCTGTTCGGTGATCCCAACTGGTCGGTCAATTTCTGGAACGCCCTCAGGAACAATGTCTGGTTCTTCGTCATCCATATGCTGGTGCAGAACCCGATCGGCGTCCTATTGGCCGCACTTCTGTCCAGCCCCAGGCTGCGGTTTTCCGCCTTCTACCGCACGGCGATCTTCGTGCCGACGATCCTGTCCTTCGTCATTGTCGGCTTCGCCTGGAAGCTGATCCTGTCGCCGCTATGGGGCGTGGCGCCGCATATGATGGACCTTGTCGGCCTGAAAAGCCTGTTCACGCCCTGGCTCGGCAAGGCACAATATGCGCTGACCGCGCTCAGCCTGATCTCGGTGTGGCAGTTCGTCGGCATCCCGATGATGCTGATCTATGCGGCACTGCTGTCCATTCCCGAAGAGGTGATCGAAGCGGCCGAATGCGACGGCATTACCGGGATGGCGCAGTTCTGGAAGATCAAGCTGCCGCTTATCCTGCCGTCGATCGGCATCATCTCGATCCTGACCTTCGTCGGCAATTTCAACGCTTTCGACCTGATCTACACCGCGCAAGGCGCGCTGGCCGGGCCGAACTATTCAACGGATATTCTCGGCACCTTCCTCTACCGCGCCTTCTTCGGTTTCCAGCTGCAGGTCGGCGATCCCAACATGGGCGCGGCGATCGCCACGATGATGTTCCTGATCATCCTCGGCGGCGTCTGCGTCTACCTGTTCCTCGTGCAGACGCGCTTGCGTCGCTACCAGTTCTGAGGCGCGACATGAGCACCGCAACCCGCTCGCTGCCCCGCATCATTGGCGCCCACGCGATCCTGTTGACCTACACCGCCATCGCGCTGTTTCCGGTCATCCTCGTCATCATGAATTCGTTCAAATCGCGCGCAGGGATTTTCGGCGCGCCGCTGACGCCGCCAACGCCAGGGACCTTCGACCTGATCGGCTACGCCACGGTGATCGGCCAGGGCGACTTCATCCACTATTTCCAGAACAGCCTAGTCGTCACCGTCGCCTCGCTGTTCTTCGTGCTTCTGTTCGGCGCCATGGCTGCGTTCGCACTGTCGGAATACCGCTTCCGCGGCAATTCGCTGATGGGGCTCTATCTGGCGCTCGGCATCATGATCCCGATCCGCCTCGGCACCGTCGCCATCCTGCAGCTGATGGTGGCGAGCGGGCTGGTTAACACGCTGACGGCGCTGATCCTGGTCTACACGGCGCAGGGCCTGCCGCTTGCCGTCTTCATCCTGTCGGAATTCATGAAGCAGGTCTCGGACGATCTGAAGAATGCGGGCAGGATCGACGGCCTGTCTGAATACACCATCTTTTTCCGGCTGGTGCTGCCGCTGGTGCGCCCATCGATGGCGACGGTCGCGGTCTTCACCATGATCCCGATCTGGAACGATCTGTGGTTCCCGCTGATCCTGGCGCCGTCGGAGGAGACCAAGACAGTGACGCTCGGCGCCCAGCTGTTCCTCGGCCAGTTCGTCACCAACTGGAACGCCATTCTGGCGGCACTGTCGCTGGCGATCATGCCGGTGCTGATCCTCTACGTCATCTTCTCGCGGCAGCTGATCCGCGGCATCACTTCGGGAGCGGTCAAGTGAGTTCGCAACAACCTCTGCGCGTCGTCGTCGCCGGTCTCGGCAATATGGGCCGCAGCCATGCGCTGGCCTACCATACCAATCCGGGCTTCGAGATCGCAGCACTGGTCAATCGCTCCGACGTGCCGTTGCCGGGCGGGCTCGCCAGTTATGGCATCAGGCGCTCCTTTGACCAGGCGTTGCGCGACGAGAGTCCTGACGTCGCCTGCATCGCCACCTATTCCGACAGCCATGCCGACTATGCGGTGAGGGCGTTCGAGGCCGGCTGCCATGTCTTCGTCGAAAAGCCGCTGGCAACCACCGTCGCCGATGCAAAGCGCGTGGTCGCGGCAGCCAAGGCCAACGGCAAAAAACTGGTGATCGGCTACATCCTGCGCCATCACCCGTCCTGGATCCGGCTGATCGCCGAGGCGCGCAAGCTCGGCGGCCCTTACGTGTTCCGAATGAACCTCAACCAGCAATCCTCCGGCCATAGCTGGGAGACGCACAAGCAGCTGATGCAGACGACGTCGCCGATCGTCGATTGCGGCGTGCATTATCTCGACGTGATGCTGCAGATCACCGACGCCAGGCCGGTCGAGGTGCGCGGCATGGGGCTGCGGCTGACCGACGAGATTGCGCCCACGATGTATAATTACGGCCACCTGCAGGTGCTGTTCGACGATGGTTCGGTCGGCTGGTACGAGGCCGGCTGGGGGCCGATGATCTCGGAGACGGCCTTCTTCGTGAAGGACGTGATCTCGCCCAATGGCTGCGTGTCGATCGTCATGAAGGAGGGCGTCAGGTCCGACGACATCGACACCCACACCAAGACCTCGACCATCCGCCTGCACAGTGCGGCGACCGGCGCGGACGGCAAGTTCGCCAAACCGGACGAGATGCTGTCGATGGAGGGCGAGCCTGGCCATCAGGATCTCTGCGATCTCGAACAGGCATTTGTGCTCAAGGCGATCCGCGAGGATCTCGACTTGACCCGCCATATGGACGACGCGGTGAAGTCGCTCGCCGTCTGCCTTGCCGCCGACGAGAGCGTACGCAGCGGCCTCGCCGTGAAACTCTAGAACAGGGACGAAGCCGTGGGCTCGCTGAACATCGAGAATGTCAAAAAGGCCTTCGGGCCGGTAGAGGTGCTGAAGG
The DNA here is from genome assembly GCF_040321435.1 of Mesorhizobium sp. M0410. NCBI lineage: Bacteria > Pseudomonadati > Pseudomonadota > Alphaproteobacteria > Hyphomicrobiales > Phyllobacteriaceae > Mesorhizobium > Mesorhizobium sp. M0410. The sequence continues at coordinate 383,347 of NZ_JAMYRN010000001.1, read as the reverse complement.
GCATCAACCTCGAGGTGACGGATGGCGAGTTCGTCGTCTTCGTCGGTCCATCCGGCTGCGGAAAGTCGACGCTGCTCAGGGTCATTGCCGGGCTGGAGGACTCGACCTCGGGCCGCGTGGTGATCGACGGGGCGGACGTCTCCGCCACCCCGCCGGCCAAACGCGGCATCGCCATGGTGTTCCAGACCTATGCGCTCTATCCGCATCTGACGGTGAAGAACAACATGGGCCTCGGCCTCAAGCAGGCGGGCACACCGGCGGCCGAGATCGACCGCCGCATCGGCATCGCCTCGTCGATGCTGTCGCTGGAGCCCTACCTCGAGAGGCGGCCGGCCGAGCTTTCCGGTGGTCAGCGCCAGCGCGTCGCCATCGGCCGCGCCGTGGTGCGCGAGCCCAAGCTTTTTCTGTTCGACGAGCCGCTGTCCAACCTCGATGCCGCGCTGCGCGTCAACACCAGGCTGGAGATCGCCCAGCTGCACCGTCGGCTGAAGGCCACGATGATCTATGTCACCCACGACCAGGTCGAGGCGATGACACTGGCCGACAAGATCGTCGTGCTGAACGCGGGAAAGATCGAGCAGATCGGCGGACCGATGGAGCTTTACAATTCGCCGGCAAATGAATTCGTCGCCGGCTTCATCGGCTCACCGAAGATGAACTTCGTCGACGGGGCCAGGCTTGGCGAGACGGCCAAGACCATCGGTGTCCGTCCCGAGCACCTGACCGTCGATGCGAAATCCGGTGCCTGGAAAGGCACGGTTGTCCATGCCGAACATCTTGGCGCCGACACCAATCTCTATCTCGACTGCGAGAAGGCTGGCTTGATCACCGTGCGCATTTTTGGCGTCTATAACGCCGAACCTGGCGCCACGCTGTACGCGACGCCGGATCCGGCGAAGACGTACCGGTTTGGGGCCGATGGGAGGGTGCTGAAGTAGCCCTCTTTTCCTTCTCCCACAAGGAGAGAAGGGAGGGTGCGCTACACGTCAGCCCTGAACGTCTGCTTCTGGATGCCCAGCCCTTCGATGCCGAGCTCGACGACGTCGCCGGGCTTCAGGAACACCGGCGGCTTCATGCCGAGGCCGACGCCGGGCGGCGTGCCGGTCGAGATGATGTCGCCGGGGTGCAGCGACATGAACTGGCTGAGATAGGACACGAGATAAGCGACGCCGAAGACCATGGTCTTGGTCGAGCCGTTTTGCATCGTCTTGCCGTTGACCGTCAGCCACATCGGAATGTTCTGCGGGTCATTGACCTCGTCCTTGGTCACCAGCCACGGACCGATCGGCCCGAACGTGTCGCAGCTCTTGCCCTTGGTCCACTGGCCCTGGCGCTCAGCCTGGAAGGCGCGCTCGGAGACGTCATGCGCGACGCAATAGCCGGCGACATAATCCAGCGCCTCGGCCTCGGTGACATACTTCGCTTTTCTGCCGATGACCACGCCGAGCTCGACCTCCCAGTCGGTCTTGACCGAGCCGCGCGGGATCAGCACGTCGTCATTCGGCCCGACAATAGCCGAGCTTGCCTTCATGAAGATGATCGGTTCCGGCGGCACGGTAGCGCCGGTTTCGGCGGCGTGGTCGGAATAGTTGAGACCGATGCAGATGAATTTGCCGGTGCCGGCGACGCAGGCGCCGATCCGCGGCTTGCCGGAAACTGCCGGCAGCGATTTCGGATCGAGCTTCGACAATGTCTCGAGCGATGCCGGGTCAAGCGTCTTGCCGGCAATGTCGGTGACATAGGCGGAGAGGTCGCGGATCGTTCCATCGGCATCGAGCAGGCCGGGGCGTTCGTTCCCCGCCTCGCCATAGCGCAGCAGTTTCATAGAATTCCTCTCCTTGATTTGAGATGAGCTTAGATCGACCAGCCACCGTCGATATTATAAGCCTGCCCCGACGTATAGGTGGCGCCGGCCAGATAGACGGCGAGATCGGCGATTTCCTCGGGCGTGCCGAGGCGGCCCATCGGCTGGCGGGCGATGAAGGCGGCGCGAGCTGCTTCGTAGTCGCCCTGCGCATGCATGCGATCCTGCAGCGACGGGCTTTCGACCGTGCCCGGACAGATCGCATTGCAGCGTATGCCCTTGCCGACATAGTCGGCGGCGACCGATTTGGTCAGACCGATGACGGCTGCCTTGGTCAGCCCGTAAACGAAGCGGTTCGGCACGCCCTTGGTCGAACTGGCCAGCGACGCCATGTTGATGATCGAGCCGTCGCCGCGTTCCAGCATGCCGGGCAGCACGGCGCGGATGGTGCGGATCATCGAGCGGACATTGAGATCATAGGCGAAGTCGAGATCGCCGTCCTTCATCTCGAGGATTGAGCCGGAATGGACGAAGCCGGCGCAATTGAACAGCACGTCGACGGTGCCGATCTCGGCAAAAGCGGCATTCACCGCCTCGTCGTTCAGCACGTCGAGCTTGCGGGTCTTGATACCGGGCGTCTTGCCGAGATCAGCGAGCACCACCTCGTTGATGTCGGTGGCATGGACGATGGCGCCGGCCTTGGCGAACGCCAGCGCACTTGCCCGGCCGATGCCTTGCGCCGCCGCCGTGACGACAACGATCTTGCCAGTCAGATCTGCCATGCTTTTCTCCTCGCCCGTCTTTAATCGTTCGGCTTTTTACCGGCACAAGGCCGGGCGCAATGTGCCAGGCGGACAGTACCATCCCGCCTGTTTCGGTATTCGCCTGCCGCCCAAATGTTTTTTCTCGGTAAAGAACATCTGTTGGCCCGTCAAGCCCGGACGTCCCCTCCGGGACACTCAGTCGCCGTAGGGCACCCAGACGTTCTTGACCTCGATCGCACGGCGCAGCAAGGCATCGCCGGCTGCTTCGCTCGATGCCCAGTCGAGGCTGTGGCCGTTGCCGGTCCAGACACGCTTGAGATTGCCGATGGACTCGGCCTCCGCCTTGGCACAGGTCTCGGCATCGGCGAACATCCAGAGCCCGTCGACATCGTCGTGCTTGGCCAGCACGCCGGCCAGCTCGGCGCTACGGCCGGTGACGATGTTGATGGCGCCCGCCGGAACGTCGGAATATTCGATGACCTGGTAGAGGTCGGTGGCAAGCAGCGGGTATTTTTCGGACGGCACGGCGACCACGGTGTTTCCCATGGCGAGCGCCGGTGCCATCAGCGAGATCAGGCCAAGCAGAGGCGCATTGTCCGGTGCGATGATGCCGACGACGCCGACTGGCTCGTGCAGCGCCAGCGTGACGGCGCGGGCCGGCGGCTGGTGGACGCGGGCCTCGAATTTGTCGGCCAGGCCGGCGTAGAGGAACAGGCGCTCGATCGACAGCTCGACCTCTTCGCGCGCCGCCTTGGCGGTCGCGCCGGTGAGCTGGGTCAAACGGGCGGCCAACTCGTCGGCGCGGCCGGAAAGATTTTCGGCCACGTAGTAGAGTACCTGGCTGCGGTTGTAGGCGGTCGCCTCCGGCCAGGCCTTGCAGGCGCGCGCGGCCGCGACGGCGTCGCGGATATCCTTGCGGTTGCCGAGACCGACCTCGCCGGCAAGCTTGCCCTTGGCGCTGGCGATGGCCAAGGAATAATTGCCGTCCGGCCGGACCTGCTTGCCGCCGATGAACAGCTTTGCCGTGCGGTCGATGGCGCCACCTTCCGCCTGCTCGACAGGTTGGGCAGAAGACGTTGCCGGTTTGATGATCGGGCCAAGCGGCAGTTTTGCCGAGAGATATTCGAACATGCCCTCGCGCCCGCCTTCGCGGCCAAAGCCGCTCTCGCGATAGCCGCCGAAACCGCAGGAGGCGTCGAACATATTGGTGCCGTTGATCCAGACGACGCCGGCCTTCAATTGCGGCGCGATGTGCAGGGCAAGATTGATGTTCTCGCTCCACACCGAAGCGGCCAGGCCATAGCGTGTGTTGTTGGCGAGCTCGATCGCTTCCTCGGTGTTGCGGAAGGTCATAGTGGCGAGCACCGGCCCGAACACCTCTTCCTGTGCCAAGACGTTAGCCGGCGAAACACCGGTCGCCAGCGTTGGCAGATGGTAATAGCCCGCGGCGGGCAGTGCCGAGTCCGGCTGCCAGCAGATCGCGCCCTGCTTGGCACCTTCGGCAATCAGGCCCTTGACGCGATCGAGCTGAGTCAAATCGACCAGCGGGCCGATATCGGTGTTCTTGTCGAGCGGGCTGCCGACGCGCAGCCGGCTCATCCGCGTCTTGACCTTGGCGATGAAGGCGTCGGCGATCCCTTCCTGCACCAGAAGGCGCGAGCCGGCACAGCACACCTGGCCCTGGTTGAACCAGATACCATCGACTAGACCCTCGACGGCGCTGTCGAGGTCGGCATCCTCGAAAACGACGAATGCCGACTTGCCGCCAAGCTCCAGCGACAGTTTCTTGCCCGAGCCGGCAGTGGCCTTGCGGATGATCTTGCCGACCTCGGACGAACCGGTGAAGGCTATCTTCTGGACGCCGGGATGGTTGACGATTGCCGCGCCCGCCTCCGGCCCGCCCTGGACGATGTTGACGACGCCCTTCGGCACGCCGGCGCGTGCGCAGATCTCGGCAAACAGGATCGCGGTGAGTGGCGTGAATTCCGCGGGTTTGAGCACCACGGTGCAGCCCGCGGCGAGCGCCGGCGCGATCTTCCAGGCGAGCATCAAGAGTGGGAAGTTCCACGGGATAATCTGGCCGACGACGCCGACACCCTTGTGGCCGGGAAAATCCCGGTCCAGCGCCTGCGCCCAGCCGGCATGATGGATAAAATGGCGGATCGCCAGCGGCACGTCGATGTCGCGGCTCTCGCGGATCGGCTTGCCATTGTCGATTGTCTCAAGCACCGCGAACAGCCGTTGGTGGCGCTGCATGGCGCGGCCGATGGCATAGAGCACTTTGGCTCGGCTGTAGCCGGTGCTGGCGCTCCATTTCGGCAGCGCTTTTGTGGCGGCCGACACCGCCGCGTCGATGTCGGCGGCACCAGCGTCCGACACCTTGGCCAGCAGCTTTCCCGAGGACGGATCGCTGGTGTCGAAGGTTTTGCCTTCGCTGGCTGCCTTCCAGTCGCCGCCGATGAACAGCGCCTTGCCGAAATCCCGCGCGGCCAGCCAGGCATCGGCCTCGTTGCGGGCTTCCGGCGCCAGCCCGTAATCCATGGCGTGATAGCGTTCGAGAATGTTCATGAAGCGCTCCGAATCACGCCATCGCGTGGCGATGATTGGCCGAGTAGTGGCCGGTCAGATGATGCTCGAGCTGGCGCTCGATATCGGTCAAAAGGCTCGATGCTCCGAAGCGGAACAGCTCCGGCTCCAGCCACGGCCGCCCCAGTTCTTCTTTGATTAGCACCAGCCAATCGAGCGAAGCTTTTGCCGTGGAAATGCCACCGGCCGGCTTGAAGCCGATGAGATAGCCGGTTTCCTCGAAATAGGCGCGGATGGCGCGCACCATGGCAAGGCCGACCGGCAACGTCGCGTTGACGCTTTCCTTGCCGGTCGAGGTCTTGATGAAATCTGCACCCGCCATCATCGCCACCATCGAGGCGAGCATGACGTTGCGCAGCGTGGCGAGGTCGCCGGTGCCGAGGATCACCTTCAGATGCGCCTCGCCGCAAGCGGCGCGCATCGAGACGATCTCGTTATAGAGCTCCTGCCATTTCGCCCCGAATACCAGGCCGCGCGGGATGACGACGTCGATCTCGTCGGCGCCGTCGCGGACCGATGCTTCGATCTCTTGCAGGCGCGTCGAAAGCGGTGCAAGTCCATGCGGGAAGGCGGTCGAAACGGCGGCGACATGGACGCCGCTGCCGCGCAGCGCTTCGACGGCGGTGGCGACGAAGGGATGATAGACGCAGACCGCCGCCGGGCGGATCTTTTCACCAGTAATGCCGAGCCCTTCGACGATGTCGCGACGGAACGGGTTGACCGCCTTGGCACAGAGCCGGCGCACGCGCTCTTCCGTGTCATTCGAGTTCAGCGTCGTCAGGTCCATGCAGGCGACGGCGCGCAGCAGCCAGGCCGCCTGGTTATCGGCCTTGATCGACCGTCTTTTGGTCAGGCTGGCGACGCGGCGTTCCAGCGCCGAGCGGTTGACGCTGCGCATCGATTCCATGAAGCCGAGATCGAGCCTCATGCCGGGATTGCGGGCAATGCCATGGGCTTGCGGCATCGGCACATTGGCGGCGGCGCGCGCCGGCAGCGGCGTGATCTTGGACGTGCCGAGATCGGTGTCGCGGATTGTGCTGCTCATCTCCTGCCCCTTGTTCAGCGAATTATGCCGAAGATAGACCGTGAAGCAGCGCTTCACGAGTCCTTCAAGCGGTCATAGCGGAAAAAGACGGTCGAGGCAGCCGACTTTTGACCGTATGGTCAAAATCAGGGTCGCAAACCAGTAGACTCTGAACTGCCGGCCCTCAGCCGACGAAGGCGCGCTCGACGACGAAGCTTGCCGGATGATGCAGCGAGCCTTCCTGGAAGCCGTGGCTTTCAGCCAGCTCCTTGACGTCCTTGAGCATATGCATCGAGCCGCAGATCATGATGCGGTCGGTCTCGGGATTGAGCTTGTCGATGCCGAGATCGGTGTAGAATTTGCCCGAGCCGATCAGCGCGGTGATGCGGCCCATGCGCTCGGAGGTCTCGCGCGTCGTCGAATTATACAGCGTGACGCGGCCGCCGGTCAGCTCGCCGATCAGCGGATCGTTCTCCAGTGCGGCCACCAGTTCCTGGCCGTAGGTGAGCTCGGCATTGTCGCGGCAGGTATGGGTCAGGATAACCTGCTCGAACTTCTCATAGGTATCGGGATCGCGCAGCAGGCTGGCGAAGGGAGCGATGCCGGTGCCGGTCGAGATCATGAACAGGCGCTTGGCCGGCGTCAGCGCGTCGACCACCAGCGTGCCCGTCGACTTCTGCCGCATGATGACGGTATCGCCGATCTCGATTTTCTGCAGCTCCGAGGTAAGCGGGCCGTCCGGCACCTTGATCGAGAAGAATTCGAGTTCGTCGTCCCAGGACGGGCTGGCGATCGAATAGGCGCGGAACACTGGCTTCTCGGCATTGGGCAGGCCGATCATGACGAATTCGCCGGAGCGAAAGCGCAGCGACTGCGGCCGGGTGATGCGGAACGAAAACAGCCGGTCGGTATAATGCTTCACCGAGACCACGGTTTCGGCATGGACATTGGCCGGTATCGGGAACTGCAACGGCCGGGCGCCGGCTGTGTTGAACGCGGATGTGGTGTTCATCAAACCTAACCTTCTGGGCCGGCTCAGCGCCGGCGCCAAATCTCCACCTGCGCGCCCGAACCGGTCAGGTTCCAGCGTGCCGTTTGCACACTCCGAAGCGGTAAGCTCTTGTGTCCGGAATTTATTAGTATACAAACGATATTTGCGTCAAGACGCCGCCGTAAAACAGCTTTCCAAACTAAGGCATGTAGGCAGTTCGGGCATTTCGGGTTTCGACAATGGGACAGAATTTTTCGGCGCAAGCGCTGGATTCGACTGGCAGCGTCGTCGCCGGCATCGATGTCGGCGGAACTTTTACCGACCTCCTTCTGATCGACGGCCGTGACGGTGGCCGGGTCCACATCGCCAAGACCCCGACGACAGTCGACAACCAGGCGTTCGGCGTCGTTTCGGCACTTGGCGCCACCGGATTTCCGGTCGACGGCATCGACCTCATTGTGCACGGCACGACGACGACCACCAACGCGGTCCTGGAGCGCCGGCTGGCCAAGACCGGCATGATCACCACGCGCGGCTTTCGCGACGTCATCGAGCTTGGCCGGCGGACACGGCCGCAGGCCTATGGAATGACGGGCACCTTCGTCCCGATCGTTCCGCGCAATCTGCGGCTCGAAGTGTCGGAGCGGGTCGAGGCCTCAGGCGCGGTGCGCATCCCGCTCGACGAGGCCGAGATGCGGACAGCGGTTTCACAACTGATCGCAGCCGGCTGCGAATCCCTGGTCATCCATTTCCTGCATTCCTACGCCAACCCGGCGCATGAGCGACGCGCCGCCGAGATAGCGGCCGAGCTTTGGCCGAACGGCTACATCACGACAGGCCACGCCCTGCTTTCGGAAGCGCGCGAATTCGAGCGCGGCGTGACCGCTTCGGTCAACGCTTCGGTGCAACCGATCCTCGAACGCTATGTCGAGCGGCTGCGCAAGGAGCTGGCGTCAAAAGGCTACGCCCGCGACTTCCTGATCATGAACGGCAATGGCGGCATGATCTCGGCCCGCTTTGTCACACGTGAGTCGGCCAAGACCGTCATGTCCGGCCCCGCTTCCGGCGTCATTGCTGCCGCCTATACCGGCAAGCGCGCCGGCTTCGAAAACCTGGTCACCTACGACATGGGCGGCACCTCGACCGACGTGGCGCTGATCCGCAACGCCGAGCCGGCAGTGTCGAACGAGATCGAGATCGAATATGCGATGCCGATCCACGTGCCGATGGTGGCGGTGCATACGGTCGGCGCCGGCGGCGGCTCGATCGCCCGCGTCGATGCGGCCGGCCTGATCCAAATCGGCCCGGAAAGCGCCGGCGCCAATCCCGGGCCAATCTGCTACGGACGCGGCGGCTTGGAGCCGACCATCACCGACGCCAATCTGGTGCTCGGCAGGCTGGCGCCGAAGAAGCTGCTCGCGGTGGAAAACCCGGTCACCGTCGAACGGGTCACCGGCATATTCGAGGACAGGATCGGCCGCGCCACAGGCTTGTCCGGCGTCGAGGCGGCGGGTGCGGTGCTGCGGCTCGGCAACGTGAAGATGGCCGGCGCCATCCGCATGGTCTCGGTGTCGCGCGGCCACGACCCGCGCGATTTCGCGCTGTTCGCCTTCGGCGGCGCCGGTCCGCTGCATGCGACGGCATTGGCGCGCGAACTAGGCCTGCCGAAAGTGCTGGTGCCGGCGCGGCCGGGCATCACCAATGCTCTCGGCTGCGTCGTCGCCGATCTGCGCCATGATTTCGTCAACACGGTCAACCAGCCGGTGGCCGGTCTCGCTGAAACCCAACTCCACGAGATATTGGAACGGCACCGAAACGAAGGCGAGGAGCTGATCGGCAAGGAAGCGGCGAAGCCGGAAGCAATCCGCGTCACGCATTCCGCCGACATGCAGTTCGTCGGCCAGACGCATATCATCAACGTGCCGCTGCCGTCGTCTGCCGTGACACGTCAGGTACTGCAGCAACTGTTCGAGAGTGCCTATTTCGCCCGCTTCAAGGTCGAGCTACCGGAAATCCGCGCCAATCTGGTCAACCTCAACACGTCGGTCACCGGCGTGCGGCCGACGATCGATCTGTCCCGGCTGATCGACCCGGCTGGGCGCGCCAAAACGCTCGAAGAGGCGCGGCGCGAAATCCGGCCGGTCTGGTATGGCGGGCGCTGGTACGATACGCCGGTCTACAGCAGGGAAAAGCTGCCGCTCGACGCAGTCATCATGGGGCCGGCGATCCTCGAACAGATGGACGCCACCACAGTGCTCGAGCCCGGCGACCGGGCGCGGTCGGATGCCGACGGCAACATCATCATCGATATCGGCGAGGCCTGAGATGGCGCAGCTTGACACTATTACGCTTTCGGTCCTCCAGGCGGCCCTGCAGCAGGTCTGCGACGAAATGGACCTGACGTTTTCGCGCGCCGCGTTCTCGCCTGTTATCGCCGAGGCCAATGACCGTTCGGATGGCATCTATTCGGCGCTCGATGGTTCGCTGATCGCGCAAGGCAGCCAGGGCCTGCCGGTGTTCGTCGGCGTTATGCAGTATTCGACCAAAACGGTGATCGAGATGATCGCCGACGGCCGCTGCCTGCCGCCCGAGCCGGGCGATATCTACATCGTCAACGATCCTTATCTCGGCGGCACCCATCTGATGGATGTGCGCTTCGCCATGCCGGTCTACCGGGACGGGAAGATCTTCTGCTGGCTGTCGAACACCGGCCATTGGCCCGACATTGGCGGTTCGGTGCCGGGCGGCTTCTCCGCCTCGGCAACGGCGGTCGAGCAGGAAGGCTTGCGGTTGCCGCCGGTGAAACTGTTCAAGAAGGGCGTGCTCGACCCGGAGATCTACGCCATCATCTCTTCCAACATCCGTGTCGCCGACCAGCGCATTGGCGATATTCGCGCGCAGGCGGCGGCACTGCTGATCGGCCAGGACAGGCTCAACGGAATCCTGGATCGTTACGGAGATGAAACGGTTGTCGAAGCGATCGCCGAATTGCGGCGCCGCGCTGCTGAACAGATGCGCGTCAACATATCGGCCATTCCCGACGGAATCTATCGTTCGCAGGCCTTCGTCGATTCAGACGGCGTGGTAAACGAGCCGCTGATCATCGCGCTGGCAGTCGAGAAAAAAGGCGACACGCTCAGCTTCGACTTCTCGGGCTCATCAAAACCCTGCGCCGGGCCGATGAACAGCGTTCTGGCGACGACCTTGTCCTCGGTCTATCTCGCCATGCGCCATATTTTCCCGGATGTGCCGATCAGCGCCGGCGCTTTCGAACCGCTAATCGTCAAGCGGCCGGAAGGCACCTTCCTCGACGCCAAATATCCGCGCCCTGTATCGGGCTGCGCAGCCGAGGTTTCGCAGCGCATCGCCGAGGCGGTGTTCGCGGCGATGGTGCAGGCTCTGCCGGACAGGGTGACGGCGGCTCCGGCCGGCTCCAGCGGCAATTTCGCACTCGGCGGCAACGACCCGGCGCGCGGCCGCGACTACGTCATGTACCAGATTTCCGGCGGCGGCTATGGCGGCAACGCCGATCACGACGGACTGACCAATGGCTGCTCGACCATAGGCATCTCCAAGTCGCCGCCGGTCGAAATCATGGAGCAGGCCTTTCCGGTGCTCTACCGCCACTATGCGCTGCGCGAAGGCTCCGGTGGCGCCGGCAAGCATCGCGGCGGTTTTGGGCTTGCCTATGAGGTGGAAATCCTGCGCGGCGATGCACGTGCCTCTTTCGTCATGGACCACGGCCGCTTCGGCCCGCAAGGCGCGCTCGGCGGCAAGGGCGGCGCGGTCAACACGGTGACCGTGTTCCACGACGGCAAGGAACATGTGCCGCCGCACCTGTCCAAGGAGCAGGACATCGCGTTGAAAGCCGGCGACCGCGTGCGCGTCGGCACGCCGGGCGGCGGCGGCTATGGTGATCCCTTGCAGCGGGACGCCGATCTGGTGGCGAGGGATGTCGCGCTGGGCTATTACACGCCCGCAGAAGCCGCCGAAAAGTTCGGGGTCGCTCTCTCGGCGGATGGATTGGGGATCGACCGGGCGGCCACGGAAAAGAGGCGCGCCGGATGACGGCGCGGCCTCGGATTCCCTCATTTGCGGCCAACGATCAGTTGCGGTGATCCAGCCTCGCGACCAGCCGGTCGCCGGCCCACTGGATGCCGCAGACCAGGACGATCAGGACGATGACCACGGCGATCATGACTGACGTTTCGAAGCGCTGGTAACCGTAGCGGATGGCGAGGTCGCCGAGCCCGCCAGCGCCGATGGCGCCGGCCATCGCCGAGGCGCCGATCAGTGTCACCAGCGTCACCGTGAAGCCGGCGACGATGCCGGGCAGCGCTTCCGGCACCAGCACCTCGCGAATGATCGTCCAGCGGTTGCCGCCCATGGCGCGCGCCGCTTCGATCAGCCCGTGGTCGACCTTACGCAGCGACACTTCGGCGATCCGGGCATAGTAGGGCGTCGCCGCGATCGACAGCGGAACGATCGCTGCCCAGGTGCCGATCGAGGTGCCGACGATCAGCCGCGTCACCGGGATCAGCGCAACCAGCAGGATGATGAAAGGCACAGAGCGGAAGCCGTTGACGACAGCGCCAAGCGCGCGGTTCACCCACAGGTTTTCGGCGATGCCGCCGCGGTCGGTGGCGATCAGCGCCAGGCCAAGCGGGAGCCCGAAAACCAGCGAGATGAGGCCGGAGGCGGCCGTCATCAGGATCGTTTCCCAGATCGAACGGACGAGAAGCTCAAACAGAACCGGCGACATGGCCAAGCACCTCCACCCGCGCTTGGCGGGCTTTCAAGAACGCGATCACCTCTGCTAGGTGAGCTTCATTGCTGCCGGCGACCGCAACGAACAGTGTCCCGACAGGCTGCTGCTGGACGTGATCGATGCCGCCATGCACGAGGCGGAACGAGCCGGGAACTGCCGAGGCAAGATCGGACAAAAGCGGGCTTCGCGCGGCCTCACCGGCCACGTCGATCCTGAGGATCGCCTCCACACCGGCGTTCTGCGTTAGCCGGCTTGCGATCTCCGCCGGCAATTGCGGCCGGATGCCGCCGAGCAGGCTCTGCGTGATCGCCGACTTGGGGTCCGCAAAAATCGACCAGACCGGGCCTTGCTCGACGATCCGCCCAGCGTCGATCACCGCGACACGATCGGCGATCGAACGGATCACCTCCATCTCGTGCGTGATCAGCAGGATGGTCAGGCCGAGCTGCCGGTTGATGTCTCTGAGCAAGGCAAGGATGGAGCGCGTCGTCTCCGGGTCCAACGCCGAGGTCGCTTCGTCCGACAGCAGCAGCACCGGGCGCGCCGCAAGCGCCCGGGCAATGCCGACGCGCTGCTTCTGCCCGCCCGACAGAGACGCCGGATAGGCTTTCGCCTTCTCCGACAGGCCGACAAGCTCGAGCAGCTCGGCGGCGCGCGCCAGGCGTTCGGCCCTGGGCCGGCCTTCGATCTTGAGCGGCAGCGCTACATTGTCTTCGACCGTCTTGGCGGACAGCAGGTTGAAATGCTGGAAGATCATGCCGATGCGCCGGCGCAGCGGCTGCAATTCGCGCTCGCCGAGCCGGCTGATGTCGCGGCCTTCGATGAAGACCTGTCCTGAATCCGGCCGCTCCAGGCCGTTCAGGCAGCGTATCAGCGTCGACTTACCGGCGCCGCTACGGCCAATGATGCCGAGGATCTCGCCCTGGCGCACGCTGAGCGACACGCCGTCCAGCGCCGCTGTCGCGCCGAAACGGCGCTTCAGCTCGATGAGGCGCACGACGTCGTTCGGTCCCGCGGAGCGGCCGCCGACGGGATGCGTGACTTCGGTGACCGAGGCGAAATGCTGGTTCATAAAAGTTCCTGTATTGGTGTCCCGCAAACGCGATCGCGGTCCGCGTTGAAGCGCGGACCGCTTTATCATGCCGGGCTTCAGCGCCCAGTCGAGCTCGGCATCAATAGGCGCTGATGCCGGTTCCCTTGTAGACCCGGTCGAATTCGGCCTTCACCTTTTCGTTCTGATAGGAGGCGACCAATGTCTTTACCCAGGGCTGGTTTTCATTGCCGGCCTTGACCGCGATGAAATTGCGATAGGGATTGTCGGCCACCGCCTCCTGGGCGATGCGGTTCTCCGGTGTGAGGCCGCTTTTAAGCGCCCAATCCGTGTTGACTACGGCCCCGTCGAGGTCTTCCACCGAGCGCCCGACGATGCCTGCGTCCAGCTCCTTGATGACCAAGTGCTTCGGGTTTTCGGCGATGTCGGCGGTCGTCGCCAGAATGCCGGTGCCCTCCCTGAGCTTGATCAGATGTTCGCTCTGCAGGACGCGCAGTGCGCGGCCCTCATTGGACGGGTCGTTCGGCACGCCAATGACCGCGCCTTCGGGCAGGTCGGCAATATTCGCGTACTTCTTGGAATAAAGGCCGATCGGCCAGACCCCGGTATAGCCGACCGGGACGATGTGATAGCCCTGCGTCTTGATCTGGTTGTCGAGATAGGGCTTGTGCTGGAAGGCGTTGGCGTCGATTTCGCCACGCTCGAGCGCTTCATTCGGCTGGGTATAGTCGTTGAACACCACGGTCTCGATCGTCAGGCCCCTCTCCGCCGCCTGGGCGGTGACGACGCGCCAGACGTCCTCGTCCTCGCCGCTCATGATGCCGACCTTGACCGCCGTCTTGTCCTCGGCGAACGACGGCGCAGCAAGGCTGACAATCGCAACCGCTGATGCAAGAAGTACAGCGAAGCCGGCGCGCCGGCTTATAGTTGCCGAGAAGAATTGAAGCAAAGTGTTGGTGTTCCCAGGCATGGTCAATCTCATCGGTTTGCAATCGTTGCGGCCAGGCGGAATGCGAAGCCTTGCGGGCATCATCGGAAATGCTGATCGCCAGATCAAAGAACCGTATTTCACACCAGATGAGGAGCCGGGAATATTCTCTCAAAGTTTCTGGCCTGGCGAGCACAGGACCCTGCCGCCTGGCGTGGTGACTCGCTATGTGGCCCGCCGTGCGTCGGAACGGCGGGCCTTTCTGCGTCGGAATGCCCAACAAGGGCAGCAGTCTGGGATGTCGACAATGCTGGACGCGCCGCATGTCCCTTCAAAGCGACGCGCTTGTTCACTCGATGACCTTCACGATCCTGCGCGTGCCAGGATCGACCAGGACGGTCCGATTGTCGACGACGACGTAGCGGTATTTGACGTCGGGAACCTCATGAAGCTCGACGGTGTCGGGCAGTGTCGAGCCGACATTGAGCTCCACGCCGGGAAGCTGGACGGACGCCAGAGGCTGCTTTTTCACATACTCGCGTACGATCGTCTCCTGCTGCGGTTCGATGACCACGTCCTGGGCCGCAGCGGCGCCAACACCCGCAAGCAGCAAGAACCCAGCCGCAGCCGCGGAAAGATGCATTCTCATGATCGTCTCCTTTCGTCGTGAGCCACCTCTGCGCTGCGCCGCGTCATGCCGTTCGCAGCGGGGTCGCTAGGTCGGTAACGTCACCGGGCAAAGCTTGTTCCGCCGCTCGGATCGCTTGCCGTTTCGCTCGGTTAATTTGGAACAAAGTTTTTTAGCCGCAGTTTTACGCGGTGAAGGGACGCATTTTCCAAGGAGATCTCTCATGAAAGGCGTTCTGATTACCAGCATGCTAGCAATCAGCGTCAGCTGCGGAGCGGCACTTGCCCAGACGCAGCAGTCGACCGACGACCAGTCCGGCGCCAATTGCGCAGCCGGCACTGCCAACTGTCCAAATGGCGCAAAGATGGGCGAGCAGGCCCAGGGCAAGGCCGGCGCTACGACTGAACAACAGGCGCAGGGCAACAAAAAGCTGAAGACCGACGAGCAAGCCCAGGGCAAGGCTGGCGCTACGACTGACCAGCAGGCTCAGGGCAAGCCGAAAATGAAGACCGACGAGCAAGCTCAGGGCAAGGCTGGCGCCACGACTGACCAGCAGGCCACGGGCAACACCAAAATGAAAACCGACGAGCAGGCCCAGGGCAAAACCGGAACCACCACTACCGAGCAGGCCCAAGGCAACACGAAAATGAAGACCGAGGAGCAGGCTCAGAGCAAGACTGGGACCACGACCAACGAGCAGACTCAGGGCAACGCCTCTACGCAGACGCAGGACCAGAGTTCGACCGCTTCCATCAGCAATGTGACCGTTGAACAGAAGACAGAAATTACCCAGGTCATCAAGGAAACGAATGTCCAACCGGTTTCCAATGTCGATTTCGACATCTCTGTCGGCGTCGAGGTTCCGCGAAAGAAGGTCCGGCTGCATCGTCTGCCGGCGCGCATCGTCAAGATCGTTCCGGCTTACGAATCCTATGAATATTTCGTGCTGGCCGATGGCCGGATCGTCATCGTCGATCCGAATACCTACAAGATCGTGCTTATCCTGACCTAGTTGTAGCCGGACGGTTTGCAAGACCGTTTGATTGCACCGGTAAGCCCGCGGCGCGACTTGCGCGGCGGGCCTTACCGCATCCCGCTCCACAGCGTTGCAGCGTCTGCAAATCGCAGATCACGGTCCGTCCTCGGGGCGAGGAGCCAGCATGGTCTGATCGATGGTGTCGGGCAGGCATGGACTTGGAGCGCACCTTGTTCGGAATGACGCGGTGGCCATGGCATCAATATTCGGGACCAGCACCATTCTCGCGTAGTGCCGCGGCCACAGCGGTTCTCCAAACAAGATGAAGATGCCGCCAACCATCAGCGCCAGCAACAAGAGCGCCGTTGCGTTTGCAAATATCTCGCCGTAGCGCATGGTAACCTGTCCCGGCCGGAAATCGATTCAGCCTGTGACAGCGGCAATCGGAACGGCGCCGAAACCCAGCTCTACTGCCCTCGGCGCCTCGCGAATGCCGCCTCCCATTGGATCCTCCCGGGAATAGGCCAAGTGAATAACGGCACTCTCGGTACTTTGTTCCCGGGGCCGACGACAGCCGCTCCCTTCAAGCCCGGCGTCTCCGTTGGCGAAACCGCTGGCGGTCGTCGCCCTCATTGATGCGCGGCAGCGAGATCCTTCACGTGACGTTCGTGCATTTGCAGCACCGGCAGCGTCTTTTTGGCAAATTCCTTCATCGCCGGATCGTCGCCGGAATTCGCGTAAGCGGAAAACAGCGCCACCGCTTCCTTATGCGCCTGGGTCTGCATGTCGATATATTTCGATTGGAAGCTGTCCCCGCTGGCCTCCTTGAGTTGGTCGAGCAGCGCCTGGTGCTTGGTGTCCAGCGACGGGCCGGCCGGCGCGGTGGCCGAAGTCGTCTGACCCTTGCTGAGCGCCGCCTTGAAGTCCTCGCCGGCCTTGGTGTGGTCCGTGACCATTTGCGCCGCGAATGCCTTCACGTCGTCGGCAGTCGCCTGCGTCTGCGCAAGTCGGCTCGATTCGATTTCGAATGTATTGGCGATGGGCACGGTCTTGACGAACGTCGCGGTGTCAACCTTGCTCATGGTGTCGGTCGTTAGAGGCGTCAGCGTCGCCGATTGGGCAAAAGCAACCAAAGGCGCGCCGGCCATCATCGCTGCCGCAGTGATGGATAGAAGTGTTTTCATGGGAGCTCTCCGAGGCTGATGTCATCCCTCGATGGCTCAACGCGGAAGCTGCAGCGAGGTTGCCTGGTCGTGGCGCCAGAGCCGCCGCGACGCCAGACAATAGTTTGGAAACGCAAAACAAAGGACGCCGGCTGCGTCCCGCAAATTGCAACGCACGCGGCGAGATCGTACGCAATCGTACAAGCTCTTTCGCTTTGCCGCGGTCTTGCTATCGTTGGCCGGGAGAGATGGGTGGAGGCTTCCGTGGGGCAGATCAAGTCGCCGCTTGGTATGGATACCGACAAAGCCATTCATACCGTCATGGCCGACTACCATTCCGGCGATATTCTCTCGACCACCGTCGTCATAGCCGATTTGCGCAGACGCTTTCCCTGGTTCCGGCAAACCGACGAGGAGCTGGTTGGCTTCATCGTTCGCGCGTTGGACGGTCGGGAGATCGCGGTCAGTTTTGACCACCGCGGCCGTTAGGCGCTAATTTGCGGCAAAAACCAACAGGCCGCGGAGCCTATGCTCCGCGGCCTGGTGCTGTGATCACCGGGCGCTTACTTGCCGCAGTGGTTGTCGTTCAGCGTCGGGGCCATCGTGCCAGGAGCCTTGCCGGTCGCATCGGGCAGAGCCCCCTGCGGGCCTGGCGGGCAATTCCGGTCGGCATTCGAATTCGTCGTTGAGAAATCGCGAATGCTGTTGGTGATGGTCGAATCCGTGCCCCTGTCAGGGCCGCCATTATCCGGGACCACGATCGTCCGCCCGCTGCCGTCGGTAGCGTCTCCGGAGGGATCGCCGACGTTCTGGGCCATCGCTGACGTGGCCAGACCGATCGTAAGCGCGGAAGCTGCGAGAATTTTCGTGAACATGATGCTTCTCCTTTTTACGAGGGTCGTCGCGTTGCGACTAAGAAAACAACCGTTCGGGCGGGCGAAGGTTCCGACAAATTCCCCATGAATTTCAGCATGTTCTCAGGTGTTCAAGGCGGCCGCCATGCCATTCTCTGCAGGCATGCATCTGTGGACTTTTCTGACGGCACGGCCCGGCATTTTGCTTGCCGCATGAGTGTACGCCTTACCGTCCCGCCGGAACAGGAATGCTCCTTGCGAGTTCATACCTTTGTACAATGCGACGCGCTGATGCGAATGGCGGCAGCGCAAACAAGGAGAGCAGACATCATGGGCCTTGGAACCATTCTCATCATCATCTTGGTCCTTGCCTTGCTTGGCGGCTTCAGCGGCTTGGGCGGCGGACCGTTCTATGGCACCGGCTATTACGGTGGTGGCGGCCTCGGCCTGGTGCTGCTTATCGTCATTATCCTGGTCCTGCTTGGGCGCATTTGAGGCATGTCGCGCAAAAGCATGCCCCCGGGCTTGACCCGAGGGTGTGCAGCGGTTTTGTGATAACGACATGCATAAAACAGGAACCTAAAGTGCATCGCATGAGGCCGGTCAAGCGCGACACGCGTTAGTGTCACGCTCGCGACAAAAACGCCTGCCGCCTGGTAATAAGCGCCGGGCGTTTTGTCGTGAAAAGACAAGATTCCAAGTATCCTTGGCAAACCGGGGCCCTGGCCAGAAAGGGCGACTCGGTGCCGAACCTTTCGGCGCCGAGGACGCCACCATAGCAGCAGCTTAGTGTTGGCGATCGGCGGCCAGCGCTTCTTTCAGATCGGCGCTGAGCACACCCTCGTTGAACAGCGACATGATACGGGCTGCCAACCGCTCGCGGACAGGACTGTCGTCCGCAACACCCAACTCGCGGCAGCAGTCGTCGAGCGCTTTTCTCAGCACGCTCAGTTCGGCTGGAGTTGCTGCACCTTGCATCGACATGCCATCCTCCCTTGAAAAGGGCGAAAGCGCGAAGCGTCTTTCTAGCGTCCACTCGCCATGCCTGTGTGGACGACTCCAATTCAATTAGCGCCGCTCTCGTCCAAACTCAATGTACAGAAATTACCAAGCAGACAGTTTGGGAACGACTGTCTCGCACCTGCATTGTTGCTGCGATCCAACCCACCCTCATTTGGATCACTGGGCGTAGCCCACGACGCCCGAATGGAGCCCGTTGCATCCCTCGCGACGGGCTCTTTTGCGCCCGGCGATCTCAATTGTCGTTTTCGTACCAAACCGTCTTTGGTACGTTTCCGACTCTAACTTTCAGTCGGATGTTTTCGTAGGCAAGCGGCAGGAGAACTGCCGTGCATCGATTCATTTTTTTATTTAGTAGGCTCCATACCTTTCAGTGCTTATATAAGCGCTATCGTTCGCAGGTTATACCGGGCGCGGACGGCTGGGAGATAAAAAAGCTCTTGCCCTGTTTTGGGCCCAGCTATGTCTGATCCAGCAACTTCGAATAAGAATCCATATTCCAATAGAAATCCATACAAAAACAAGCTGTTGCGCCGAATGAGCGCCGGCGATTTCGCATCTCTCGAGCCGCACATCGAGCGCTGTTCGCTGGAGTTACGGCAATCGCTCGAAGTGTCCGGATCGCCGATCGAGGCCATCTATTTCCTCGAGGAGGGTATCGGTTCCGTGGTTGCGAAAATGCCGAACGGCAGCGATGCGGAAGTTGGCCTTGTCGGCTTGGAAGGTATGACCGGCTCGGCCCTGATAATGGGCGACGACCGTACGGTCCATGATTGCTATGTGCAGCTGGCGGGAGAAGCCGCCAAGATCGACGCCGAGCCGTTCAAAGCGGCGCTGACACAAAGCCCGACGCTGCGGCTGTTCTTGCTGCGCTACGTGCAATATCTGCATGTACAGACTGGCTTTACCGCGCTGGTCAACGCGCGATCGAAACTTGAAGACCGGCTGGCGCGCTGGCTGCTCATGTGTGACGATCGGGTGGACGGCGGCCGGCTGACGATCACTCACGAATTCCTGTCGATCATGCTTGGCGTAAGGCGCCCGGGTGTCACGGTCGCGCTGCAGCTGCTTGAGGGGCGAGGGCTCATCCGGTCCCGCCGCGGCGAAATTATCATCCGCGACCGCGATGGTCTCGTCGCACTGGCAGATGGCGGCTACGGCTTGGCCGAGGCCGAATACACCCGCCTGTTCGAGCATATCGGCGAGCGCTGACGGCGCTTTCCTGGCCGATTGCTGCCGCAGGTCGAGCCCTTGCGACACCACACGCGGGTCGGAAAAATTTTCAAAGCTCCCGTCGCTTCAGGGAACTTGTTTCCCGTCGGAGGGTTATCGGACGCCTCCACTTTGCGAGGCGGCACCAACCATTCGGGAGAGGATCATGGCGACCACGAAAAAGGCCGCGAAGGCGGCAAGCAAGGGCCTTGAGGATCTGTTCCTCGACGGGCTCAAAGACCTCTACTACGCCGAGAAGAAGATACTGAAAGCGCTGCCCAAAATGGCCAAGGGCGCGGAGTCGGAAGAAGTGACCGCCGCTTTCGAGAAACACCGCATGGAAACCGAAGGACATGTCGACCGCCTCGAGGAGGTGTTCGAGAAATTCGGCAAGCCGGCCCGCGGCAAAACCTGTCCGGCGATTGACGGCATCATCGAAGAGGGCTCGGAAATGCTCGAGGAGTATAATGGTGCTCCCGCGCTCGACGCCGGGCTTGTCGGTGCGGCGCAAGCTGTCGAACATTACGAGATCGCTCGCTACGGCACTTTGATCGCGTGGGCGGAAGAACTTGGCAAGAGCGACGTTGTCGAGCTGCTCAGGGCAACTCTCAAGGAAGAGGTCGCGACCGACGAAGCGCTTTCCAAGCTCGGCGAAAGCGGTGTCAACGAACGCGCAATGCAAGAAGCCGCTTGATTTCAAAACCGCAACCGAGCCTCGGAAATGTTGCCAAGGCTCGGTTGGCCGCGGCGAACCGGTGAATTTTGCATTGGTCCGTCATGAACGATAGAGCGGGCAGCTAGAGCCTTGAAGCGGTGCCTCGGAGCGGACTTACTCGATCTGCTCGAACGTGCATTGCCGGGGCTCCTTGTCCGGCCGCCAGCGCAACAGCTTTGTCCCGTGCCGGAACCGGTCCCCTGTCACATGGTCGAACCGAACCTCGACCACCAGTTCAGGCTTTATCGGTTCCCATTGTCCGCTCCGCTCCGTGCTCCAGCGGCTTGGTCCGCCCGGCGCCTTGCCGGTGAAACCCGGTTTGGCCCGCAGTTTTTCCAGCCGTCTGGTCAATGCTGCCCTGTCGTCCTTGCCGATGGTCGAGGTGAACCCGACATGGTCCAGCCTGCCTTCGTTATTGTAGAGGCCAAGCAGCAGGGATCCGACTTCGTTGCTGCCGGCGAGATAGCGAAAGCCGCCGACCACGCAATCCGCAGTGCGCAGTCGCTTGACCTTGACCATGGCGCGCTCGCCGGGCCGGTATGGCCCGGCTATCAGTTTTGTAACAACACCGTCGGTGGAGCCGTGGCCGGCGCCCTGCAGCCAGCGCTCGGCGGTGGCGGCGTCGTGCGTATATTTGGACAGGTGCAGTTCGGGCCGTGCCGCCGTCGCGACAAAGGCCTCAATCGCCTGCCTCCTGGTGGTGAGAGGCTCTTCGATGATGATCCTGCCGCCGGGTTCGGCCAGCATATCGAACAGGACCAGCCTGGCGGGCGTCTCAAGGCTCAACTTGCGGATCCTGCTTTCGGCGGGATGAAGGCGCATTTGCAGGGCCTCGAACGAGGACGATCCGTCGACCTCGATGACGATCTCGCCGTCGGCAACAAACCGTCGCGAGCGCACATCGCGCAGCACCCCGACGAGCTCGGGAAAATAGCGGCCGAGCGGCTTGCCCGATTTTGCACGCAGATCGACGGCATCGTCGCCCTTGAACACGAGGCAGCGAAACCCGTCCCATTTCGGCTCGTATTGCCAAAGCCCGTCGTCGCCAGGAATTGCATCGGCGGCTTTGGCTTCCATCGGACGAAGGTCGAGCGGCAACGGAAATGCGGTCATGGCTGGCCCGCGCCGCCGCTACGGCATTCGCTACCGCCGTCGGCCATTCCTCTGTGCCCCGCTTTGCTGCCTCGGCGCCTTGCGGCCGGCTTGGTCGGCTGAAGGCGACAGCGGATCGACCTCGCCAGACCCACCGATCTCCTTGGTGATGCGATAGGCCAGATAAGCGACGGCTCCAGCAAGCAGCAAGCGGACCATGACTGCAAATCCTTCGTTGGCGTGAACCCACCAACCCGCAGGCCGAAGGTTTTGTTCCGCCGCTGCCCATCGCCGGGTGAATCGTCGGCGGCGCAACCAAAATCCAGGCGCATCGTTTGTTGCTTATCGACAAAAAGAATTTGCGATGAAGACGCTCTTGCCCTTGTTCGCTTTGACCATGGCGCTATTCCTGGCCAGCAGCGCCTGGCCCGACGGGTGACCGCGATGCTCCTCGTTGTTCCGGTTTGGCAGGACATCGCGGCACGACTGCTTCTGACCGCACTCGCCGGCCTGTTGATAGGCCTCAATCGGGAGGCGCGCGGGCACGCGGCGGGGCTACGCACCACCGTGCTGGTAGGGTTGGCGGCTGCCATCGCAATGGTCCAGGCCAGCATTCTGCTGGGAACCGTTGGCAAGCACCCGGATTCGTTTGCATCGATGGACGTCTTGCGCTTTCCGCTGGGCGTGCTGACCGGGGTCGGCTTTATCGGCGGTGGCGCCATTCTTCGCCGTGGCAGTCTTGTCAGCGGCGTCACCACGGCGGCCACATTGTGGGTGATGACGGCGATCGGATTGGCTTTCGGTGGTGGCCAATACGGCTTGGGCGCGGCCGGCACGGCACTGACGCTGGCCACCTTGCTCGTCCTGAAATGGGTGGATCTTCGAATTTCGCGCGAACACCACGCCCAGTTGGCAGTGACCTGGAAGGCCGCAGCCCGACAGGAACTCGATACGATGATCGGGCCGCTTGGTTACCGGGCACGCCTCGTCGCGATAGAGAGGCGCCCGGATATCAAAGACCCTGTTTTCTCGTTCGAGATCAGTTGGAGGCGGCCGGACACTGGCGCACCGCCAATAGATCTGCTGGAATCGGTGGGCGAGCATTGCGAGATCCAGAAGTTTGATCTCCTCAGCGAACCTGCCCGGTAGCTGGCGGCTTGCAACGATCGCGGCCTGAATCAGGCCATAGCTTCTCCACACCCCTTTCGATACCTATCTGTCGAGGCAGGACTCAAGGAGCAAGCAAAAGACCGTGGCACAGCGATCGGGAAGTGCTGATCTCCCACTTCACGGCGGGCGCGTACCGAAATGGCTTGGCGACCGCATGACGCGGCTTGGCGCGGTCATGTGCGAGGCGATCATCCACCATTACGGCCGCGATGAATTGCTGCGCCGGCTGGCGCATCCGTTCTGGTTCCAGTCTTTTGGCGCCGTGATGGGGATGGACTGGCATTCCTCCGGCATCACCACCAGCGTCGTCGGAGCGTTGAAGCGCGGTCTGTCGCCGCTTTCCGGCGAACTCGGCATCCACGTTTGCGGCGGCCGCGGCGCGCATTCGCGCAAGACCCCGCATGAGCTCGCCCTGATCGGCGAGCGTGTCGGTCTCGACGGGCAAGGCCTCGCGACTGCCAGCCGGCTTGTCGCCAAGGTGGACAGCGCCGCGGTCCAGGACGGTTTCGATCTCTATCTGCACGGCTTTATCGTCACCGACGACGGCAAGTGGGTGGTGGTGCAGCAAGGCATGAACGGCGACAGCAAGGTGGCGCGCCGCTATCACTGGCTGTCCGAGGGCCTGAAGAGCTTTGTCGACCAGCCGCATGCTGCCATCGAGGGCGCCAATCAGGGCGAGATCGTCAACCTGACCGACCGCCGCGCCGAAGCGTCGCGCCAGGGACAACTGGACCTTCTGCACGACCTTGGACCGGATCGCATCGTGAGGGAACTTGCCGCTTTGGAGCGGGGTTCGGCGCCAGCGCCGGACCCGGCACAAAAGCTGCTGCCGCATCTGGTCATGCCGGCGCACCACGATGTGCGCGAAAGTGATGTCGTCATGCGCCGCCTGCACGGCAATATCGCCGCGGCGGCTGAGCGCGGTCCGACGGATTTCGCCGAGCTTCTCCTCGTGCCCAATGTCGGCGCGCGCACGGTGCGGGCGCTGGCGTTGGTCGCCGAAGTCGTGCATGGCGCGCCGTGCCGTTTTTCCGATCCAGGACGCTTCTCGCTGGCGCATGGCGGCAAGGACAGGCACCCGTTCCCTGTGCCGCTGAAAGTCTATGACGAGACGATCGGCGTGCTGAAGTCGGCTGTCCACAAGGCCAGGCTCGGCCGTGACGAAGAGATCGGCGCCTTGCGGCGGCTGGACGACCAGTCGCGGCAGGTCGAGCGCTATGTCACCGGCCCAAGCCTGAAGGAAATCGTCGCCGGGGAGTTCGAGCAATCGCATCTGCTCGGCGGCCGCAGCGCCTTCGGTTGGGAGGGTGTACCCGAAACGGCCGCAGTCAAATCAACGAAGTGATCGGCTCGGATCAAGGCTCCAGGTCGATCAGGGCGACGCCGAGTTCGGGATGATGCCTGCGGCGCAGATGGCCAGGCGTCTCCACCAATGTGACCTCGAGCGTCGGCCGCACGATTCCGTCCAGCAGATGACCACCCCTCGTGGTGCCGTCACTCAATCCAAGGACTGCGTGGACGTGCAGGCTGGGCCTGCCGTCGTCGCCGATGGCAACATCGCCGATCGCGCTCAGCACTTCACACTGTTCTCGAACGGGGATCTTCCGGTAGGTTCTTTCTCCAGGGTCGAACCAGCCGACGGTTGCCCTTTCGAAAGCGCCGAGCGCAGTCAGCGACGCGCCGCCGACGCCACGCTCGACCGCAAACGACGTCAGCTGCGCAAACGCCTCTTCGCCGGGATCAAGCACAACCACAAACGTTCTCTGCCCGGCGCTTTCGGCAACAAGTTGTGATTTCATGATTTCGCTCCAGCCGTCAGGAATTCAAACCCACCACACCAGCAATGCCAGAAAGACGAGACCCACCAGGCCGGCGATGAAAATGATCCGGCGCGCCCGCGTCCGCAGGATGATCTCGCCCTGCCGCGCCTGCTCCGCCGAAAAGACAGGACCATTCTTGTCCGGGTCGCTGCTCATCCATCGTCTCTTTCCGGGGCAATTATTCGGCATTGATTGGATCTGGCGCCCGATAGAACACAATTTCGTTTGGCGGATGAGGTTCCACGGCTGGGCGCCGTTTGCATCTATTCCTTTGGCGCGGTGGCGGGCGCGGTATAGCGGCGGCGCACTGCGTCCAGGATGTGGTTGCGGCTCTCCAGCGCCGAAAGTGTGCCGTCTTTCTCCGCCTCCGCGGTCTCGCGCGCCAGTTCCTTGTCCCTGATCTGGTGGCGAAACCATTCGGAATAGTCGCCGGCGCGCAGATGATGTTCCCAGGTCCTGTCGTCGATGCCCTCGGCGATCTGGGCGAAAATCATCAGATTATGGGCGCGGAGATTCATTGCATTGTCGGGACCGCGGAAATAGAAGCTGCCCTTCTCGTCGAGCTGGCCCTCGGCATATTTGCGGCTGTGGCGCTTGAGCGACTGCCGCGGCTCGATTGGCTCGACCATGGCGGGTTTCTTGTGCGCCTGCGGCCGCCAGAACAGCACGCGCTGGTCTTTTGGAGAGCTCAGATCCTTGTCCTTTGGCGGTTCGGTGCCGGTCTCGCGGCAGAACGTCTTGATGACCTTTTTCGCCTTGGGGCCGAGTGCGATGACGGCGGTGACCAGCCGCAATGCCTCGGTTGAGATCGCGTCCGGATGAACCGTGATCAGGATCGTGCCCGGCAATTCCATCGCCAGCACCATTGGAGTATCGTCGCGCCGCTTCGGCAGGAGGTGATGCGCCTCGTCGATGATCAGCCAGTGCGGTCGTGCCGTACGGAAACGAAGACTGCCGAGGCCCGGCAGCAGGTCGGCAAAGAAGTCCGGCCGCTCGTTGACGCGCAGCGCCAGGCCATTCACGACAAGATTGTTGTCAGGCTTCTCCAGGAGATCGAGCAATTGCGTTTTCGTCGGCGCGTTCGAGCCGTCGCCCAGCCGGACTGCGCCTTCG
Source organism: Mesorhizobium sp. M0410 (assembly GCF_040321435.1). NCBI lineage: Bacteria > Pseudomonadati > Pseudomonadota > Alphaproteobacteria > Hyphomicrobiales > Phyllobacteriaceae > Mesorhizobium > Mesorhizobium sp. M0410. Next base: position 357,668 of record NZ_JAMYRN010000001.1, on the reverse strand, counting down.
AGGCCATCGTAGTCGCCTTCCGGATCGAAGATGCAGAACTGGAACTTTCTCTCGACGAAGCGCTCCGTCAGTGCGGTCGCCAGGGTCGATTTGCCGATGCCGGAGCTCCCGGCGATCAGCACCGTATCGGTTGGCGACAGATACACCTCCTTGCCGTCCTCCGAGCCAAGCACAATGCCGTCGCGGCTCGGCACAAGCTCGCGATCGCGCTCCACCACCTTGGCGATCAGTTCCTCGACGCCCTTTCCGCGCGCGCCGCGTGTCACGAGATCCGCCGTTTCCTTGACTGCCGGCAGTGCGTTGTCGACGGCGACGCTGAAGCCGCAGGCGCGCAGGAAGGCGTGGTCGTTTTCGGCGTCGCCGACGCCGACGACGTTGTGCGGCGACAATCTGAGGTCCTGAAGCGCGGCTGTCAGGCCGGTCGCCTTGTTGATGCCGCTGGGCAGGATCATCACCGCGCCCTTGTTGAAGATGATTTCCAGCTCCAGCCCCAATTTCTTGATGACCTCGAGCGCGGTAGCCTGATGCGGTTCCCAGGTTGCGACGATCGAGCGTCCGACCGAAAGCGGTTTGACACCGCGTTTCCTGAGTTTGGCGATGAGCTCGGGGGCGGGCGGCGGAGATATCGTCCGCTCCTCCTCGCTGGCCGGCGTGTAGATCAACGCGCCGTTTTCGGCGACGACCTTGTCGAAGATCGCGACTTCGGGAAAGACGCGTTTGAGGTCGGGCAGCTCGCGCCCGGTGACGAGAATGAGTTTGCGGCCGCTCTTCTTGAAGCGTTCAAGCGCCGCAAGCGTCTTCTCGGCAACGATCCCCTCATGCGCCAGCGTGCCGTCATAGTCAGTGGCCAGGGCAATGAAATACATGCCGTCAGTAGCCGCCCACGATCGGCAATATCTCGCCGGAGATATAGCTCGAGCAGTGCGGCGAGGCGAGGAACACGTAGGCCGGCGCGATCTCCTCCGGCTGGGCGGGCCGTTTCATCGGCGTATCGGCGCCAAATTTCGAAACATCGCCGGCTTCCTTGTCCGAGGGGTTGAGCGGCGTCCAAACCGGCCCCGGCGCCACGGCGTTGACCCTTATGCCCTTGTCGACAAGGTTGCCCGAGAGCGCGCGGGTGAAGGCATGAATGCCGCCCTTGGTCATGGAGTAGTCGACCAGTTGCTTCGAGCCCTCGATGCCGGTCACTGAACCGGTATTGATGATTGCCGAACCGGGCTTCATGTGCGGTACCGCTTCCTGCGCCATGTGGAAATAGCCGTAGAGGTTGGTCTTCAGCGTCGTGTCGAAATGCTCCTCGGTCAGCTCGCTGAAATCGCTGGAGTGGATCTGGAAAGCGGCGTTGTTGACCAGCACGTCGATGCGCCCAAACTCCTGCACGATCTCAGCCACCGCGTTGTGGCAGTGGTCGCGTTCGCTGACATCGGCCTTGATCAGGATGCAGCGCCGGCCTTCGGCTTCGACGGCCCTTTTGGTCTCTTCGGCGTCCTTGTCCTCCGAGAGATAGACGATCGCCACATCGGCGCCTTCACGCGCATAGAGCACGGCCACCGCACGGCCGATGCCTGAATCGCCGCCGGTAATGACGGCCACTTTGCCGTCGAGCTTTTTCGATCCGATATAAAATGGCGCATCATAAAGCGGCGCCGGCTCGATCGCCCATTCATGCCCCGGCTTGGGCTGGTGCTGCTCGGGGAAGGGCGGCTCGGGATATTTGCGGGCGCCGGCCTGCATAGCGCCTTTTTGCTTGCCATTGGATTTGGACTTGTCCTTCTCGTCGATACGGCGCTGGATATGCCGCTGCTTGGCGGCCTCGCCGGCGATTTCCGATTTCATCTGCATGGTCATCTCCCTGGCTTGAAACCCAACAACGCATGTCCGGCGAAAAGGTTTATGCCATGGCGTCATTCCTTCAGTCCGGAGCGGATCGTGCGAAGTCTGAGCCACGGCAACCCGCTGCAGTACGAACCCGCTGAAAATGCCCAGGAGATTGCGGCGTCCTCAGCGGCGCATTTGTTCGGCCCGCCCTGAATCACAGATTGTTCTGCAGTGTCGCCCGACCGCTGGCTTCAGCCGTTCTATTCATGTCGCTGCCCTTGCCATTGAGTTGCCTGGCCTCGTCCTCGGCTGCGTCTTCGAGCTTGGCGACGAGCAGATCCTTGAGGTCGCCAACCTCTTCCTCGATGTCTTCGATGGGTACCCCGGCGTTGGCCGCCTCTTGCTTGCATTCCTTGGCGAGGATTTCCGCCTCCTTTTCAAGCCTGATCGGAGGCGGCGGCACATGAACGTTTTCGTGAATCCAGTCCTGCAAGAATTCTATCGCATTAGCACTCATGGTGCTCACCTGTAACGGCAAACTGTAGTGTCATTAACGTACGTGCTGCAAAATGGATGCTTGGCAACGCCGAATTTCAAACAGCGATACTTAACGATAGCGTGATCGCCAAAGAGCTAGAGCTTTGCAGTCAAGCGAAATCATTTGGCGTCGCAGAATGTCGCTAACCAGACATTTGGGGCGGGGTGTAATTTGCAGGCATCCCGCCCTAAGACGCGTTGCGCCGTCGCGCCGGTGTTGCGCGGTTCGGGTCGCCTGACGGCCGAACATCGTCACCTGCGGCAGATCGTGTCGGCCGCTCAGCGACACGGTCGGCGCGCATTTTGCGTTTATGCGCCATCCAGAACGGCAAGAGCTCAGCAAGAAAACTGTATAGCGTGGTCTTCATCGGCATGCTCCGGACAACGGTTACAACTCGTCATCCCGGAGTTCCGTTCCAGCAAAGAGTTGCGTTCCGACAAATCCGTCGCTTCTACAATTGCGATTCGATCGGCAGGCACCCAACCAGCGCTGCAACGATGCGCCGATAGAGACTGGCCTCCGGTTCACGCGAATATTGCCGCATCTCGCCATCCGCCAAGCCGAGCCACCGCAAGGCGCCTTTGTCCAGGACCAGCTGGTAGCTCGTCTGCGGTGACTTTTCGTGCTCGAACAGCCGGCGCAACTCCCTCACCAGATTGGTATCGTGGAAAAGCACCCCCATTTCCGCATTCAACGACACCGAACGCGGATCGAAATTGAAGGAACCGACAAACCCCAGCGTGTCGTCGACCGTAAAGGCCTTGGTATGCAGGCTGGCTCCCTTTGAGCCGAAAACGGAGATGTTGGCCTGGCGGTCGAAGGGCTGCAATTCGAAAAGCTGGATACCTTTTTTAAGCAGCTTGCGGCGGTATTTGGCATAGGCGCCGTGCACGGCGGCGACGTCCGTCGCGGCGAGCGAGTTGGTCAGGATTGCAACCTCGGCGCCACGGTCCACCAGCTTCGACAGGATGGCCAACCCGGTGCGGCTGGGGATGAAATAGGGCGAGACAATTTCGAGGCGCTGCCTGGTCGCCGCGATAGCGGGAAGCAGCTCCTTTGTCAGCCAATTCCTGCGCCTCTTGCCGCGCACCTTTTCCGGCGGATCGGAAATGACGCGAACCCCTTTCGTCCAGCAGACGTCGCTATGCGCCGCAACGAACTCCGTGATCGTGCGCCAGGCACTGAGGCTGTTCAGAAGCTGGCCATCCGTGGTCGCATCGAGATTGTTGAGGAAATCGGCGCGCGAACCCACCGCAGCCGGGTTGAGCAGCTGAATCGGCTTTGCCGCCTCGCAATTCCAGAACGCCTCGAAGATACGCATCGTCTGCCCTACGGCAGGACCGAGAAGCAACAGGTCGAGATCGCGAAAATTCGTCTCCGCAGCGTCGAAATAGGCATCGCCGATGTTTCTTCCTCCGACAATGGCCAGGCCCTCATCGGCGATCCAGGCCTTGTTGTGCATGCGGCGGGTCATCGCAAACAGCCGGGCGACCATCTCCAGCGAGCGAAAGATGCTGCCGTTCCTCATGCCGCTGGGGTTGAACAGCCTCAGCTCGATGTTCTTGTAGCTGTTGAGCGCCAGGTAAGCGGCGTCGCTGTTGCGCGGATTGATATCGTCCAGCAGCATGCGGACGCGGACACCGCGCTCCGCCGCCTTGACGACCTCCTGCATCAGCAGCCGGCCGCTATGGTCGTCGTGCCAGAGATAGTACATCAGGTCGAGGCTGCTTGTGGCACTGCGCGCAGCAAGGATTCGCGCGGCAAACGCGTCATAATTGTCGGCGATCAGCAGCAACCCGCTATTGCCGGCCGCGATCTTGTCCCGGGCAAACCGCGAAATGGCTGTATCCATCAAGTGCACCGGCAAACATCAGCGAAGCAAACGATCTGAAATCTGACTAACAACCCTTCAGGTTCATTCTGGTTGCAGTCGCGGCTGCCGTATCGCGTCCAGGTTCAGTCGGGCCTTGATCGGCAGATGATCGGAAGCGCGCTGCGCCAGCGGCGTCTTGTGCACCTCGATGCTGGAAATCAGGTGGGGCGGCCTGGCCAGGATGCGGTCGAGCGCAAACAGTGGAAAGCGCGACGGAAAGCTCGGCAGAACCGCATCGATCGGACCGAAATGCGGCAGCAAGGCCAGCAGCGAAGACCTGTTGCGGACGCGCCATTCGTTGAGGTCGCCAAGCAGGATTGTCGGCCGCAGAACCGGGTGCGTGGCTTCGACCAGCGCGTTGGCCTGCTGCGAGCGCGACCGCCGCAGCAGGCCAAAATGTGCGGCTATGATCCTGAGCGAGACGCCCTTCAGCTCCAGATCCGCGATGACCGCACCGCGCGGCTCAAGGCCGGGCAGCCGGATCTGGTTCACGCTTTCGACCACGCCGCGGCGCGCCAGGATCAGATTTCCGTGCCAGCCATGGCTGCGGCGGTTTTCCGGGACATGTGTGGGGACGAGGTCGCTGTCCCGCTCGAGCGCTGCGAGATCGAGCAAACCCTGCCTGCTTCCGGTTCTTTCGTCGGCCTCCTGCAAGGCAATGATATCGGCGTCGAGTTCCTTGACCACGGCCGCGACCCGCTCCGGATCGAACCTGCCGTCGGTGCCGACGCATTTATGCACATTGTAGGATGCAACCGTGGTGCACGAAATTTCATTGCCGGGCGCCGTAAACCGCGGCACTTCCCTTCGCAGCGCAGCGCCAAGCGACCTTGGAAGGGTAGGCGATCGATCCAGCATGTGATCCATTTGCTGTTGAGTCGGCGAGTGGCGGCCATTGCGATTATGGCGCGTGCGGAGGTCTGAAACAACGACGACCTTGTAAAACCGTTCCACCGCCGGCGTCGGCGCGCCCGAGTCTGGAACCCTGACGGGCAACAACACGTTTCGGGAGGGCAGCGCAGTCTACGGAGAAGTCGAATGCAGCCCTTAGCCGCAAATTCCGCCCCCCGCTCAGGCCCGCTCAGGATTGTCCCGTTCGATGGAACCGTAACCGTTCGGTTCTCCGACGCCATTATTGCGTCGAGCGCGCGGGCAAAGCTGCTCTACGAAGACGGTCATGATCCTGTCTTCTACATACCCTTCGAGGACATCTATTTCGACCTTCTGGAGAAGACAAACACAACGAGCCACAGCCCGCTGAAGGGCACGGCAAGTTATTGGCGTGTTCATGCGGTCGGCTCGTCGGCAGAAGACTTCATGTGGGCCTACGAGACGCCCGACACCGCGGCACTGGCGATCGCCCGCCACGGTGCGTTTGATCCCGGCCGGGCGCGGATTGAGGCCGATCCCGCGGAGGACAAGCGGCATACGCCGCACGTCACCGAATAGACCCACATCGGCGACAGCCGTCAGCTTTCCGTCAGCTCGCGAACTCTTCTCTGAGAATGCGCAAGCCGGCTTCGTATTTCGCTGTCGAGGCACCGATCTGCCGTGCCTGCCATAGATTGTCGGCGAGATCGGCGCGCTTGACCGGCAACGCCAGCGGGTTGGCCGCAGCCCTGCGAACGAACACGGCATCGTCCTCGTTCGGCCGCCGTGTCAGTGCGTCGACGGCCGATACGATGGACGGCCCGAACCCGGCCGCCTCAAGCCGGTCGCGATTCCAACCGTCGCCTTTTTCGATGACGTCGTGAAGATAGGCGATGGCTTTCTGGTCGAGCGTTTCGACGGCATCGACGACCCGGCGGCAATGTTCGATATAAGGCCGCCCTGTCTTGTCCGTCTGCCCGGCATGAGCCTGTTCGGCGATTTTCGCTGCGCGATAAAGCACGCTCATTGGGTCGATCCCGTAACGAACAGCGCATGTCCTGGCGCACCAACGCGCCATTGTCAGTGCGAGTTCCTACGCGCCGCGGGATCCTGCTGCCTCGCTTGCGAGCTGAATGCCGCGGTGGCGGGCGCGATAATCAGGAGACGCGTTCAAAACTGTCGAGGCTGGTTCCAAAGGCACGCCAGGCGGGGAGTTTCCTGGCTCGGGCCGGCGCGCCTTCCTTTTCCGCCGACAAAGCGGCATCCGCAACGGTGTGCCATAGCATCTCCAGCTTCCCCTCCCTGAGGATGCCGGTATAGCTCACCGCTGCGGCTCCGACACGCCCTTCGGCCGCGCAGGTGAATCCGATGACATCTCCATGGCAGGCTCCGAACAGCGGCACCGTCGTGCCGAAGAAGGCGCTGTCCTCTAGCGCTGTCCTGAAGGTTCCGCTGATCCGTCCGCCCTCTTCGCTGGTCAGTTCGACGACCGACCCGTACTGGTTCCGCCAGGTGCCCAGCCAACTCATCGCTGCTCCTCCTGATTGCTGCCATAGCGATTGCGTTGCCACACGGCCTCCAAGCCGCGGCCGAGATAGCGGCTTTCAATCAGCCGCAATGCCAGCCATCGACATCTGAACGAAGCGCAGCGGCGCTTCCAGCGTCCAGGTGATGCCGTGCCTCTCAAATTCCAGGCGGCCGGTGCCGCTGAGCGCCTGCGGGGTGACGCGTTTGAGCACGACCGTTCCGAAACCGCGTCGCGTGTTTTCATCGACCAATGGTCCGTCCAGTTCCCGCCAGACAAGGCGGAAGCCGTCGCTGCCATCGGCGGCTGGCGTCACGGTCCATTCGACCTCGACCCGCCCGTCAAGGCGCGACAGCGCTCCGTGCTTTACCGAATTGGTGGCCAGCTCGTGAAAGGCAATGCCGAGATATTGCACCGCATTCGGCTGCAGCATGATCATCGGCCCGCTCATCGACAGCCTGTCCTGTGTCGCGAAGGCCTTGGTCTGGGCATGGATTAGTTCGCTGATAGTCGCGCCACGCCATTCGGCATCGACCAGCAGGTCGTGTGATTCCGAAAGTGCCATGATGCGTTCCCGGACTTGGGAAAGGAAAGCCTCTGGCGTACCCGCCAGCTTGCTGGTCTCGCGGATCATCGAGACGATCACCGAATACTGGTTTTTAACGCGATGGTTGACTTCGCGCATGAGTGTGCGGATACGCCGTTCGCTGTCCTTGTGCGGGCTGATGTCGCGCGCGATCTTGGAAGCGCCGACGATACGCCCAATGCCGTCGCGTATCGGCGAGATGGTGAGCGAAACCGGAACCAGGGTGCCGTCCTTGCGCTGCCGGATAGTCTCATATGAAGGAATCCGTTCGCCGGCGCGAATGCGGCTGATGATCATGGCTTCCTCATCCAGGTGGTCGGGCGGGATGAGCATCGTCACCGGGCGACCGATCGCCTCCGCGGGCGTGTAGCCGAACAGGCGTTGTGCCGCGTCGTTCCAGCTGGTAATAATGCCGTTCAGGTCTTTCGACACGATCGCGTCCATCGAGGATTCGACGATGGCAGCGAGCCTTATGTTGGCGTCGTCAGCCAGCGCCTGGGTGCGCAGGTCGAGCAAGGTGTTGATGGCGCCGACGACCTCGCCGTTCGCATCGCGAAGCAGGACCGGATGCGCGCTGAACGGGATGAACTGGCCGTCCGGCCGCTCGGCGATCGCCCGGCCCCCAGGAACGTCCCGCTCCTCCAGCAAGGCAACGGCCATCGGACATTCGTCGTGCGCCATCGGCCGTCCGTCGAGGTGGCGAAGCTTCCATGATCCGCACCAGCGGTCCTGGCCGATAACCGGACGATATCCCCAGAGATCGGCAGCGGCTTCGTTGAAGAACGAGATGTAGCCTTGTCTGTCGGTGGTGTAGACAGCCACAGGCAACGCCTGCATCAGATCGGCGGAGGAAACTTGCGGGATTCCGCCAGTCTTTAGATCAACGACGTCCACCAGTCCCCCGCTCCGCTTGGCTTGCCGACGGATTGCTACGTCATCTAAATGCGCGCGAGCGTTTTCGGTTCCGTTCGATCCGCTTTCGGACATTCAGGCTGATCTGCGTTTCGCGGCCGTTCCCGGACCTTTGTTAGGAGCCTTGCCGCCTTCCTGCGCCAGGCTTCTGCGCAGAATATCGGCGAGGTTGACGACATTCGTCCTCGGCGCAGGTGCCGGCTTGGGCGGTTTCTTGCCCTTGCGCTTGGCTTCGATCATCGCAACCAGCGCCTGTTCATAAGTGTCTTCGAACTTTGACGGGTCGAATTTGGTGGGCTTCTTGTCGATCAGCAATTGCGCGATTTCCAGCATCTCGGGATCGACCTTGCGAGCCTTCAGTCCTTCGAACACCGCGTCCGTTGCGACCACTTCATTGTGGTTGCGTAATTCCGTCATCACCATGCCCTTGCCCAGCGGCTGGATCAGCACCTCTCGGCCTCGCTGGTACAGCACGACGCAGGAGCGGGCTGCCACTTTCTTCCTGGCCATGGCGTCCCGGATCACCGCGAAGGCCTCAGTGGAGGGCGCGTCGGCCGGAACCAGATAATAGGGCTTTTCGAGGTAGCGTGCGTCGATTTCGGCGGTGGGCACAAACTCGCCGATCTCGAGCGTGTGCTGCGATACCATCTTTAGTTTCTTGATTTCGTCCGGCTCTATGCGGATGAATTCGCCCTTCTCGACTTCATAGCCCTTTACCTGGTCGGCAGCCTCCACCGTATCGCCGGTCTCCTCGTCGATATAAGCGCTCTTGACCGGGAGACCGTCCTTGCGGTTCAGGATCCTGAAATGCACTTTCTCGGCCTCGCTGACGGCGCCGATGATCTTGACGCCACAGGAAACCGATCCGACTTTCATAAAGCCCTTCCAGGCAGCTCGCGGCGTCGCCATGTCAATCACTCATTTGCCGAACGGACGGAACGGCTGCGAGCCGAAATCGTTCCGCCGTGGCAGGTTGGTCCATACGCCGGCCCGGACGAGAACATTCGGTTCATTTTCGTCAGGGGAATAGCGGAATGGCCAAACGCAGCGCAGGGTTGCTCATTTATCGCCAAAGCCGAGGTTCACTTCAGGTGCTGCTGGTGCATCCCGGCGGCCCATTCTGGGCGAAGAAGGACGACGGCGCATGGTCGATCCCGAAGGGCCTGGTCGACGAGAACGAGGACGAACTAGCGGCGGCAAAACGCGAAGCCGAAGAGGAGCTCGGGGTCGCCATCGATGGAGTTTTCGAACACCTTGGCAGCTACCGGCAGCCGGGCGGCAAGCTCGTCGTCGCATGGTGCGTCGAAGCGGACTTCGACAGCGACGCCATAAGCAGCAACACCTTCGTCATGGAATGGCCGCCAAGGTCCGGCTCGATGAAGGAATTTGCCGAAGTCGACAGAGCGGGCTGGTTCTCCGTGCCTGAAGCCAACCTCAAGATACTGAAAGGCCAGCGCGCCATGCTGGCGGATTTGGCCGGTCGGCATGGCGACCCATGAAATCGTATCGGCTCAGTACTTCAGGGCGGCGCCTGGCTTGCCTTACGGCGCTATCCCAAGCGAATTTTGAGCGCGCAGCGTGCGTAATGTGATCGAATAGCGGTGCTCGGCGACCGGCGGAATGCTGTGCTCCCATTCGTTGCGCGCAGCACCCGTCATCAAATAGGCTGATCTTGGCTCGACGGTGACCGTCTTGCGATCCCATCGCGTGCCGTTTTTCCGGCGCAGGCGGAAGCTGCAGGCGGCCAGCAGCGAAACGCCGGCGACCACTTCGAAATGAGGCTTGTCGCGATGCCAGCCGATACCGGCGCCCGGCCGGTACTCGTTGATCAGCACCTGCACGAACGTTTCGGCCGGCAGGCGGGCAAAGGCTGCAACTTTGTCCCTGAGCGGCAGCAGAAAGCCGGGTATCGGCGGTGCTTCGACGACTTCGCGCCGGTCGTAGTCGTAACGCAGCCCGAAGCCGACCACCCGCCGGTTTGCCAGATGGCCGTGAAAGTCGAAGGGCTGAAAAGGCAGGCCGTCGAGCTGGCTTGCCAACGCTGCTTCCTCGTCCGGCGTGATCAGTTCGGGCCGGTAGCGGAATCCTTCCGGCAGGTCGTCGGTGGCGGCAAAGAGATCGCCCTGACGGGCTGCAGCCGATGTCTTGAGCGGTGGCATCAACTGTACTTGGTGAAGCCGGCCCGTAGCGGCAAGGCTGCTTCGGCAGCAAGGAACCTCGCTCTCCGTGCAGGGTTATTCACACGATGGCGTGGATTGGAGCACTGCCGAGCATTGGAGCTGTCGAGATGCCTTCAACTGCGATCAGAAACATCGACTACCAGCCGGCGACGAGGGTACTCTCGGTGTGGTTCGTCCCGAGCGGAAACCGCTATGATTACGAGGACGTTCCGCCGCAGGTCCACGCCGCGTTCCGCAAGGCTTCGTCGAAGGGCCGGTTCTTCAACGAACATATTCGCGACCGGTATAAATACCATCTGGTCGAGCAGAGCCATTCGAGCTGAGTCTTCCGACGCTTCTCAACCATGATCTCGGCTCTCCGCCATTCGTAGCCGCGCGGCAATGAGCGGACTTCGCAGTTGGTGAGCGACCTGATATTGATCATGGTTTCACCGGAAACATCGAAAGCCTGGAATGCCCGCCGAAGTCGAAAAAACCGAGCAGCTCCAGCAATTGCTCGATACCCCGCATCTGGCGGGCGTGCTGGATAGCGAACAATTCAAGAGATTTCTCGACCAGCTGCCGATCGCGATCGCAATTTCCAATCTCAGCGGCGACGAACGTGTCGTCTATGTCAATTCCGAGTTCCAGAAATTGTCAGGCGTATCCGTCGCCGAGCTCGAGCGCTGGAACTGGGCCGCACTGAGCGGAGAAGGCTTGAGCGAATACAAGGACCGGCCGCTGGCCCGGGCCATCGTCGAGGATATCGATCGTGCGGGAACATTCAGGATACAACGTGCTGCCGCAGCGCCAGCCATCGTCGATGTCTATTCGAACCTGATCGAGGACGAGCGCGGGCGACGGTCCTTTCGACTGGTCGCCCTTGTCGACGTTACCGCGCACAAGGCAAGCGACAGCGAGGCCATCGAACAACGCATTCGGGAAAAGGACATGCTGCTGCGCGAGTTGCAGCATCGGATGAAGAACAATCTCCAGATGATCACGGCTCTCATCAGATTGGAGGCCCGCAGTGCGGCGTCACCCGATCAGAAACGCTTCGAGCGCCTCGCCGGCCGCGTCGATGCGCTCGCAATTCTCTACCAGACGCTGTCGGTCGACGAACAGAAGGCCGAAGTGGACCTTGGCGTCTATCTCAGCCAGATCGCTTCCGCCGTGATGACGTCGCACGCCATGCAGGGCATCCGGCTGGACATGAAGGTCGATACCTATCCCGTGTCCATCAACGTGGCGATGCCAACGGGTCTGGTGGTCAATGAGCTTTTGACGAACGCGCTGAAACACGCCTTTCTGGGTCGCGAAGGCGGGGCGATCACGCTGCGCAGCGTCGTCGACGGAGACGGTTTTCGCATCGTAGTCGCCGATGACGGCATCGGCCTGCCCGAAGGCGAGACCTGGCCGAAACCCGGCAAGCTCGGCGCGTTGATCGCTCAATCGCTGATTGAAAATGCCAAAGCCCGGTTCGAGGTGGATTGTGCCCCCGGCAAAGGAACGCGGGTGACCATCGTGTTCAACAGATCGGCCGCCGTCGCGACGTAGCCGGCCGAGCAAGCGCCATTCAAGGCCATCCGCATCAGCCAGGCCCGTCGATCACCTTGCGCGTGTGGCGGGCGATGACACCTTCTTCGTCGGTCGCGATGACGCGGACTTCGACCTTGCTGTCCGCCTGGCTTATGAGCGCTTCATGGGAGTTGTTGTCGGCTTCGTCGATCGCCACGCCGAGCCAGCCAAGCCTGCCGCAAATCGCTTTGCGGGCCGCGGCAGAGTGCTCGCCGATGCCGCCGGTGAACACCAGGCATTCCAGCCCGCCCAGCGTGTTGGCGAGGGCGGCAACTTCCCTGGCGGCGCGGAAGGCGAAAAGCTCCACCGCTTCGCGCGCCCGGCGGTCGTCGCTGGCCTCCAGCGTGCGCATGTCGCCGGAAATGCCGGACACGCCGAGCAGGCCGGATTCCTCGTAGAGCATGTCTTGCAGCGCCTCTCCCGAAACACCTCTTTCCAGCAGCAGGTACAAAAGCACGCCCGGATCGATGGCGCCGCAGCGTGTGCCCATGACCAGGCCGTCAAGCGCCGAAAAGCCCATCGTCGTATCGACGCTTCTCCCGTCGCGCATGGCGCACAGGCTCGCCCCGTTGCCGAGATGGGCGACGATGGTTCTTTTCGCCGCCAGATCGGGCGATATCTGCTTGAGCCGGCCCGTGACATATTCGTAGGAAAGCCCGTGAAAGCCGTAGCGGTGGATGCCGTCTGCCTCATAGCGGCGCGGCAGCGCAAAACGGCTGACCAGAGGCTCGATGGTCCTATGGAAGGCCGTGTCGAAGCATCCGACCTGCGGCAGGTCGGGCCGCAGCGTGGCAAGCGCCCGGATTGGTGTGAGGCTGCGCGGCTGGTGCAATGGCGCAAGCGGCGTCAGTCTGTCGAGAGCCTCGATAACTGTCGGCGTCAGGCGAACAGGTTCGACGAACTCGCGCCCGCCATGGACGATGCGATGGCCGCCGGCGATCAGTTTCCTTCCGCCAAGTTCGTTCTCGATCCATTGCAGCATCTGGCCGAGGCCCATGTCGCGTGATGCGTCAGCGGCAAGTGGCCGATCGCACTGCAACTCGCCATCGGCGGCTTTCGCGGTCAGCCTTGGCGCATCGCCCAGATCCAGCGAGCCGCGCGAGGCAAGATCCAGCTCGGCGGATGCTGCAAGGTCGTAAAGTCCGAACTTGATGCTCGACGAGCCGGCATTCAACGCAAGGATCGATCGTCGCATCAATCGCCGGCCCTTGTCGCGCCGTCCTGCGGCCAGGACCATTTCTGGATCTCGGGCATGTCCTCGCCATGTTCGCGGACATAGGCTTTGTGCTCGGCTAATTTCCCATGCAGCGCCGCGGCAAGCTCCTTCGCCCGCTCGGCCAGCCCCGGCACGCGCGCGATCGCGGCGAGCGCCAGATGATAGCGGTCGAGCTGGTTGAGCACGACCATATCGAACGGCGTCGTCGTCGTGCCTTCCTCGCGAAAGCCATGCACATGCATGTTGTCGTGGTTGGCGCGCCGGTAGGTCAGACGGTGAATGAGATAGGGGTAGCCGTGATAGGCGAAGATGACCGGCTTGGCCTTGGTGAACAGCGCGTCGAATCTATGGTCGGCAAAGCCATGCGGATGCTCGGAATTCGACTGCAAAATCATCAGGTCGACGACATTGACGACGCGGATCTTCAGGTCCGGAACGCCCGAGCGCAGGATGTCGGCTGCGGCAAGCGTCTCCAGCGTCGGCACGTCGCCGGCGCAAGCCAGGACCACATCCGGATCTTCGCCCTTGGCAACCGTCCCGGCCCATTCCCAGATGCCCGCGCCGGCCTTGCAGTGCGCTTCCGCGTCCTCGGCGGACAGCCATTGCGGCGCCGGCTGCTTGCCGGCGACGATGACGTTGATGCGGTTGTAGGTTTTCAGGCAATGGTCGGTTATCCACAGTAGCGTGTTTGCATCCGGCGGGAAATAGAGCCTTACCGTGTCGGCCTTCTTGTTGGCGACGAAATCGGCAAAGCCTGGATCCTGATGGCTGAAGCCGTTGTGATCCTGCCGCCAGACATGCGAGGTCAGCAGGTAGTTTAGCGAGGCGATCGGCTTGCGCCAGGCAAGTTCGCCGGAGGTCTTCAGCCATTTGGCATGCTGGTTGACCATGGAATCGACGATGTGGACGAACGCCTCGTAGCACGAGAACAGGCCGTGGCGGCCGGTCAGCAGATAGCCCTCCAGCCAGCCCTGGCAAAGGTGCTCGCTGAGCACTTCCATGACGCGGCCGCCGCGGGAAAGATGAACGTCGTAAGGCTCGATCCGCTCCATCCAGACCCGGTCCGTAACCTCGAACACGTCGTCGAGGCGGTTCGAGGACGTCTCGTCGGGTCCCATCAGCCGGAAATTCCTGGCCTCGGCGTTCAAGCGGATCACGTCGCGAAGATAGCTCCCCACGGTCCGCGTCGCCTCCCCAACAGTGCCGCCCGGACGCGGTACGTCGAGCGCCAGGCCTTTCCAGTCGGGAAGCACGAGGTCTTGCTTCAGCAGGCCGCCATTGGCGTAGGGGATTGCGCCCATGCGTCTTGGCCCTATGGGCGCCAGCGCCGCGATCTCCGCCAGGAGATGCCCGCCTTCATCGAACAGCGTCTTCGGTTCGTAGCTGCGCATCCAGTCTTCGAGGATCTGGCGGTGCGCCGCGTCGCCGCGCGCGTTCGACACCGGCACCTGGTGCGAACGCCAGGAATCCTCGACTCGTCTGCCGTCGACCTCTTTCGGCCCGGTCCAGCCCTTTGGGCTGCGCAGCACGATCATCGGCCACAGCGGCCGCTCTCCCTTCCAGCCCGCGGCTCGTGCAGGCTCCTGGATGGAGTGGATCCGGTCGAGCACGGTATCGAGCGTGCGGGCCATCTCCCGATGCATCGGGGCAGGCTCGTGGCCTTCCACGAAAAAGGTTTCGTAGCCATAGCCGAGGAACAGGCTGCGCAACGCCTCGTCTTCCATACGGCCGAGGATCGTCGGGCTGGCGATCTTGTAGCCGTTGAGATGCAGGATCGGCAGGACGGCACCGTCGGATGCCGGGTTCAGGAACTTGTTGGAATGCCAGGCCGCGGCGAGCGGGCCGGTCTCGGCTTCGCCGTCGCCGACGACGCAGGCAACCACAAGGTTCGGATTGTCGAAGGCGGCGCCGAAGGCATGGACCAGCGCATAGCCGAGCTCTCCGCCTTCGTGGATCGAGCCGGGTGTCTCCGGGGCCGCGTGGCTCGGCACTCCGCCGGGGAACGAGAACTGCCGGAACAGCTTTCGCAGGCCGTCTTCGTCCCTGCCGATCTCGGGATAAATTTCGCTGTAGGTGCCCTCGAGCCAGGTGTTCGCGACCATTGCCGGGCCGCCGTGACCCGGCCCGCAGATGAACAGAACATCGAGACCACGTCCACGGATGATCCGGTTCAGATGCACATAGATGAAATTGAGGCCGGGCGTCGTGCCCCAATGGCCGAGCAGCCGTGGCTTGATGTGCTCGGGCCGCAAGGGCTCGCGCAAGAGCGGATTGTCGAGCAGATAGATCTGGCCAACCGAAATGTAGTTCGCGGCGCGCCAGTAGCGGTCCATCAGATCCATCTGGTCAAGGCCGGTTGTTTGCGCAGTGGTGCGGGCCTCGTCGTTCATGGAAATGCCTCCGGAATACCCTCGTCCGTCGTTATCTGGAGTGGCGTCGCCTCGGAGAAAGGATTTGCCTCGAAATAAGTTTGGGCGGGCACGGCCAGCTCCCGCTCGCCGATCCTGCAATCCGCCTCGCCCGATAAAAAGCGGATCGGTCTTTTGAGGAACCTCGGGGCTTGCCAACGGTTAGGAAGATGCACCGTATTGCATGAATCCAAGGGGACTGCCGAGGCCCCGGGGACATCGACTGGCCAAAGTGCCGTTTGAGCAGCTTGGGCGATTGTGGCGGAGGCCCGTAGGAGGAGCAAAAAATGCTCGATCTCTCCCATGCCCGCAACCAAATGGTCGACATTCACCTAAGCCGCCGTGGCGTTCGCGACCGCAATGTCCTTCAGGCGATGCGCGAGGTCCCGCGCGAGGCTTTCGTCGAGCCCGGTTTTGAAGAATTTGCCTATGAAGACGGGCCGCTGCCGATCGCCGAAGGTCAGACGATATCGCAGCCCTATATCGTTGCGTTGATGATCGAAATGGCCGAAGTCGGAGCCGGTGACCATGTTCTCGAGGTCGGCACCGGCTCGGGCTATGCGGCTGCCGTAATGAGCCGGATCGTCGAACGTGTCTACACCATCGAGCGCCACGCCGCGTTGGCTGAAGCGGCAAGGCAGCGGTTTAAAAAGCTTGGCTACGACAATATTGAAGTCCGCACTGGCGACGGCACCAAGGGCTGGCCAGAGGCTGCACCCTTCGATGCTATCCTGGTTGCCGCCGCTGGACCCGGCGCACCGCTCGCGCTGCAGGAACAGCTCGACGTCGCCGGCCGGCTTATCATCCCGGTCGGCGACGAATTCGACGCGCAGCGCCTGCTCAAGGTCACCCGGACCGGCGCAGCAACTTACACCGAGGAGGATTTCGGCGGCGTGCGGTTTGTTCCGCTGATCGGCGAGCAAGGCTGGGGCGAGCCAGGCAGCGACAGCCAGATAGCGGCCGATCTTCCGCACCGGCATCAGCGCAGGAGCAGCCTGCCGCAGATGATAGCGGCCGCCGCCGAACCGCTTCCGGATTTCGACGATCCGGCCTTCGGTGCGCTGTTCGACCGGTTTGCCGACCGCCGCGTCGTCTTGCTCGGCGAAGCCAGCCACGGCACGTCGGAGTTCTACCGTGCGCGCGCGGCGATCACTCGCAGGCTGATCGAGAAGCATGGCTTCACCATCGTCGCGGTCGAGGCCGACTGGCCCGATGCCGCGGCGATCGACCGTTACGTGCGCCACCGGCCACCACGGCCGGGCGCCGATCCGCCGTTCCAGCGCTTTCCCACCTGGATGTGGCGCAACACCGACGTCGCTGCGTTCGTCGACTGGATGCGAGAGCATAACGAGCGGATCAGGATATCCTCCCGGCGGGCCGGGTTCTATGGCCTCGACATCTACAATATGGGCGGGTCGATCGCGGCGGTCCTGCAATATCTCGACCGGGTCGATCCGCAGGCGGCGAGGATCGCACGCGAACGCTACGGCTGCCTGACGCCGTGGCAGAACGACCCGGCCACCTATGGCCGTGTCGCACTCACCTCCGGCTACCAGAAATGCGAGAAGGCCGTGCTCGAGCAATGCCGGGAACTGCTTGCCAGAGAGCTCGACTATGCGCAGCAGGACGGGTTCGATTTCCTCGACGCCACCCAGAACGCCCGCCTGGTCGCCTCCGCCGAGCGCTATTACCGCACCATGTATTATGGCGGCGCGCAATCCTGGAACCTGCGCGACACCCACATGTTCGAAACGCTGGAGCACCTGCTGCAGGCCCGCGGCCCGAACGCCAAGGCGGTGGTGTGGGCGCATAATTCCCATATTGGCGATGCCCGCTATACCGAGATGGGGATCGTCAGGGACGAATTGAACATCGGCCAGCTCTGCCGCCAGCGTCTTGGCGACGAGGTTGCCTTGATTGGGCTCAGTACGCATTCCGGGATGGTGGCCGCTGCCACCGACTGGGACGGCGACATGGAAGTGAAACCGGTTCGGCCTTCCCACAACGACAGCTATGAGCGGCTTTGCCACGACAGCGGCGTCTCGCCTTTCCTGCTCGATTTCGAGCGCGACGACACGCTGCGCCAACGGCTTCTGGAGCGCCGGCTGGAACGCTTTATCGGCGTCATCTACCGGCCCGAGACCGAGCTCCACAGCCACTATGCCGACGCCTCGCTCGCCCGCCAGTTCGATGCTTTCGTCTGGTTCGATGAGACCAATGCCGTGACGCCGCTTGGGCCGGAGCATGCGGGGACAGGCCTTCCCGAGACTTATCCTTTCGGGCTGTAGCGAATCTGGAACTTGGGGAAGCGGAAAATCGAAAGGAAGGAGGTCACCAATGGCCGGAAAGAAGACTCATGAGCAGCAATTGCGCATCATCGAAGAGCGCGAGAACACGAAAAACGCCGGCAAGGATTTCGACGCGGAAGCGGATTTGAAAAAGACCAGGCAAGAGCGCGAGGCGTTCCGGCGCGGTGCCGAGCTCAGATCGGACCCGAAGGATATTGCCGATCCCGACGATCGCAACATCATCCGCGGCGAGCACCAGGAAAGCGCCCACAACAAGCATCGCGCCGACCGCTGAACGGCCGGATCGCTTGACGTTAAGACAATACGATGCCGGGTCCGTACCTTGACCTTAATCCCTGGGGCTATTCGGCAAAAAATGTCGCGGCGACAGCAATTGAGACGAGGCTCAGCATTGCCAGGCCTGCCCTGACCACATGCGAAGCCTCCCAGACGTTGCGCAAATCTCTCCAGTCGCCGGTCTGCTTTCGAGAGAACATTGAAAAAAACGTCGCGGCGGATTTCGGCAGGACAGTGTCTTGCACCCAGAAATTATTGACGGGGTGGGTGACCAACCAATAGGTCGCGTGCTCCGCCAGCAGGAAGACAAGCGCCGCCAAGGTCCACCAGAATCGGGCGCTTGGATAGGGCGTCAGGTAAAGCAGGACGGCGAGTGCAATGAGGCCGCCGATCTCGGCGAACCCGCCGATCGTGAAGCCGGGATAGTAGATCGCCTGCACTGATCTGTAGGTGGCCTCCTTGAGGCGCAACTTGCCGGGCAATTCCAAAGCGTGCGCGAGCGAGAGCGCCATCGAGACGGCGACCAACAGAAGCGTGGCGATCGTCAATGCGCGCATGTTCCTGCTCCCGACCATGCGCTCGTGGTGCGCGCGTAGATAGGGTGGTTGGTGATCCTGAAAAGGCGCCCGACTTCGCCGGCAGGCTGTTCGGTCATTCCCCGATCTGGCTGGTCGAGCGTTCGTGGAGCCTGGCGCCGGTCTGCGCGTCGACCGCGACCATGCTGACCTCGTAGCCCCAGAGCTTGCGGATATGCCGCAGCGTGGCGTCGCGGCTGCCGCCTTCCAGCACGATGCCGTCCTTGACCTTGTGCTGCAGGCGCAGATGCCGGTCGCCGAGCAGGTCCACATCCACCACCTGGATGTCCGGCCGGCTGGCGCCGATGTCGTAGCTGTGGGCGAGTGCGCTGCGGATACTCTCGTAGCCGCGCTCATTGTGTATCGAGGCGACTTCGTAATGGGGGTCGTTGGCAGCGTCGGCAAGCACAAAGAACCGCCATTTCCGTATCAGGGTAGGGCTCAGATATTGGCGGATGAAGGACTCGTCGCGATGGTTGGCCCAGGCGTCCAGCAAGGTCTGGCGCCAGTCGCCGTTGCCGGCGATATCGGGGAACCAGTCGCGGTCCTCGGCCGTCGGCGCGGTCGAGATGCGCTGGATGTCCTGCATCATGTCAAGACCCAGCGCGTAAGGGTTGATACCGGAAAAGCGCGGATCGTCGAAGCCCGGCTGGAAGATCACGTTCGAATGGTTGCGCAGGATCTCCAGCATGGCACCTTCGCCGATCAGCCCGCGGTCGAACAAAAGGTTCATCAGCGTGTAATGCACGAAGGTGGCGCAACCCTCGTTCATCACCTGCGTTTGGCGCTGTGGATAGAAATACTGCGCGATAACGCGGACAATCCGGATAACCTCACGCTGCCACGGTTCCAGGATCAGGCTGTTCTTCTCCAGGAAATAAAGCAGGTTCTCCTCGGGCAGGTTGAGCGATTTCTTGCGCTCCGCCATGGTGTCCGTCTCGCGAACCTTGGTGCCGTCCTTGGACGGCGGCAGCGTGCGCCACAGATCGTTGTAGGAGCGCTCCTCGTATTCCAGGCGCTCGCGAAGGCCCTCGCGCTGCTTTTCCGACGACAGCTTCGGCGGCCGGTGATATCTGAACACGCCCTGTTCCATCAGCGCGTGTGCGGCATCGAGGATCTCTTCCACCGCATCGACGCCATGCCGCTCTTCGCAGCGGGCAATATAGCCCTTGGCGAAGTCGAGATAGCTGAGGATGGCGCCGGCGTCCGTCCACTGCCGGAAAAGATAATTGTTCTTGAAGAAATGGTTATGCCCGAGTGCTGCGTGCGCCGTCACCAGGGCCTGGAGGGCCATGGTGTTTTCCTCCATCAGATAGACGATGCAGGGATTCGAATTGATGACGAGTTCATAGGCGAGCCCTCGCCCGCCTTTGCGATAGAGCAGTTCCTGGTAGAGGTAGTGCTTGCCGAAGGACCAGTGCCGGTACATCAGCGGCATGCCGACCGAGGAATAGGCGTCGAGCATCTGTTCGGACGAGATGATCTCCATCTGTACCGGATAGGTGTCGAGGTGGAGCTCTTCGGTGGCGATCGCCTCGATGGTCTCGTAGGCGCGCGACAGCGTCCTGAAATCCCAGTCGGAACCGGAAAACAGCAGCCCGGATCTGCTCGCCATCAGCCCCCTCTTTCACCGCTCTTTTGATAGCCCGGCTGTCTGGCGAAGAGCTGGCGGAAAACCGGGTAGATGTCGGCCGCGGTGGCGATGCGGCTCATCTGGAAGTTCGACCATCTCAGCTTGACCGCACTGTAGGCACGCCATAGCGACGTGCCGTTGTCGGTAGCGCCGAAGATGTGGCTCTCGCGCTCGTCGAGGATCTCGACATAGGCGAAATACTGGCACAGCCGCATGATCTGTTCGTCGAGCAGGGCGATGCAGCGCTCGGAATCGGTGACGAAATTGTCACCGTCCGAGGCCTGGGCGACATAGATGTTCCATTCGCGGCTGGGATAGCGTTGCTCGACGATGCGGTGCATCTCCTCGAGCGCGGTGGAAACCACCGTACCGCCGCTCTGGGTGTTGTAGAAGAAGGTTTCCTCGTCGACCTCCTGCGCCTCGTGGGTGTGGCGGATGAAGACCACCTCGGTCCGGTCGTAGCGCCGCTTCAGGAACAGGTGCAGCAGCACGAAGAAGCGCTTGGCCAGATCCTTCTCGCGTTCGCCCATCGAACCGGACACGTCCATGAGGCAGAACATCACCGCGTTGGCGTTCGGCACCGGCTGCGCGTCGAAGCGGTTGAAGCGGATATCGACCGGGTCGACATAGGCGATCCGCTTGCGGCGACGCTCCAGTCGATCGAACTCTTCCTGCAGCGCCACGATGCGCTGGCGCATCTCGACGTTTTGCGGCTTCGCCTCCAGCGACGCAATCTCCTGCGCGATCGCATCGAGGTCCTCCTGCTTGGGACGCCTGAGCGCTATGCGGCGGCCATGGCTGTTGCGCATCGTGCGCCCGACATTGATGTTGGTCGGCGAGCCGGTCGCGGCGAAGCCGGCCCGGCGCGGCTTGAAGGCGAGGATCTCCTTGAGGTTGAGCTTGACCATGTCAGGCAGTTCGAGGTCTTCGAAAAAGAGGTCGAGCACCTCTTCGCGCGACAGCACGAAACGGAAATCGTCCTCCGATTCGGTTCTCCCCGGGGCGGACCCCATGCCGCCGCCCTGGCCGGGCTTGGGCAGCCGGTCGCCTGGGGAGAAATGCTTGTTGCCGGGCAGGACGTGCTGGCGGCTGCCGCTGTTCCTGGCATCGTTGAAGCTCGGCTCGCCGGTGCCCCGCGCCGGCATCGAAACGGCATGCTCGGCGTCCACGTCGGCGATCTTGCCGGTGCGGATCTGATCGCGGATCGTGCGCTTCA
This sequence comes from Mesorhizobium sp. M0410, assembly GCF_040321435.1. Taxonomy (NCBI): domain Bacteria; kingdom Pseudomonadati; phylum Pseudomonadota; class Alphaproteobacteria; order Hyphomicrobiales; family Phyllobacteriaceae; genus Mesorhizobium; species Mesorhizobium sp. M0410. The sequence continues at coordinate 336,176 of NZ_JAMYRN010000001.1, read as the reverse complement.
ACTCTTCGCGCGCCCGCCGCAGGAAACGCTGCCGATTGCCGAGGCTTTTGTCCTTCGGGTTCAGTCGGCGATCGATGAAGATCGGCATATGTTACCCCGGGCTGGCTTCAACCCGCCTTGTTCACCCGCATGTACCAGTCCACCAGCCGGCGAACCTGGCGTTCGGTGTAACCGCGCTGGATCATCCGCTGCACGAATTCGGTATGCCGCTTCTCCGTCACGCTGTCCTGCTTGGAGCCGAAGCTGATCACCGGCAGCAGGTCCTCGACCTGCCCGAACATCCGCTTCTCGATGACTTCGCGCAGCTTTTCGTAGCTCGTCCATGACGGGTTGCGGCCATGGTTTCTGGCCCGCGCGCGCAGCGTGAACTTCACCACTTCATTGCGGAAGTCCTTGGGATTGGCGATGCCGGCCGGCTTTTCGACCTGCGACAGTTCGTTGTCCAAAACCTCGCGATTGAGGATCTGGCCGGTATCGGTATCCTTGTAGTCCTGATCCTCGATCCAGGCATCGGCATAGGCGATGTAGCGGTCGAACAGGTTCTGGCCGTATTCGCTGTAGGATTCCAGATAGGCCTTCTGGATCTCGTGGCCGATGAACTCGGCATAACGGGTGGCCAGCTCCGACTTTATGAAATCGAGATAGTCCGCCTCTGTTTCCTTCGGGAACTGCTCGCGCTTGATCGCCTCTTCCAGGATGTACATCAGATGCACCGGATCGGCGGCCACCTCTTCGGTGTCGTAGTTGAAGGTCTGCGACAGGATTTTGAAGGCGAAGCGGGTGCTGACGCCGGTCATGCCTTCATCGACACCGGCGGCGTTTCGGTACTCCTGGACCGACTTCGCCTTGGGATCGGTTTCCTTGAGGTTCTCGCCGTCATAGACGCGCATCTTGGTGTAGAGCGGCGAATTGTCGTGTTCGGCCAGGCGGGTCGAGACGGTGAACCGGCTGAGGATGTCGAGCACTTCCGGAGCGCAGGGGCTGTTAGCCAGTTCGCTTTCGCGCAACAGCTTCTCGTAGATCTGCCGCTCTTCGGTGACGCGCAGGCAATACGGCACCTTGACCACCAGGATGCGGTCGAGGAACGCCTCGTTGTTTTTGTTGTTCTTGAACTGCAGCCATTCCGATTCGTTGGAATGGGCAACGATGATGCCCTGATAGGGGAAAGCGCCGAAATTCTCGGTGCCGTTGTAGCTGCCTTCCTGGGTGGCGGTCAGCAGCGGATGCAGCACCTTGATCGGCGCCTTGAACATCTCGACGAATTCGAGCAGTCCTTGCGTCGTCCGGTTCAGCCCGCCGCTATAGGAATAGGCGTCCGGATCGGACTGGCTGAAGTTTTCCAGCTGCCTGATGTCGACCTTGCCGACCAGGGCCGAAACGTCCTGATTGTTCTCGTCGCCCGGCTCGGTCTTGGCGATGCCGATCTGGCGAAGCCTGGACGGCATCAGCTTGACGACGCTGAATTTGGAGATGTCGCCGGACAATTCGTCGAGACGCTTGGCCGCCCAGGGCGAGATCAGGCCGGTCAGCCGCCGCCGGGCGATGCCGTATTTGTCCTCCAAAAGGTCGCCCATGCGGTCGGGATCGAACAGCCCGAGCGGCGATTCGAAGACCGGGCTGACCTGGCCGCCGACCTTCAGCGTATAGATCGGACGCTGCTCCATCAGCCTTTTCAACTGCTCCGCAAGCGAGGACTTGCCGCCGCCGACCGGGCCGAGGAGATAGAGGATCTGCTTGCGTTCCTCGAGGCCTTGCGAGGCATAGCGGAAATAACCGGCGATACGCTCGATCGTATCCTCCATGCCGTAAAAGTCGGCGAAGGTCGGATAGATCTTGATCGTCCGGTTCGAAAAAATACGGCCGAGCCGCTCGTCCTTGCTGGTATCGACAAAAGTCGGCTCGCCGATCGCCTCGACCATCCGCTCGGGCGCTGAGGCGTACATCGACTTGTCCTCGCGGCAGGCAAGCAGATATTGCTGGAGGCTTATCTCCTCCTGCGCCGCATTCTTGTAAACCTCGGAAAACAGATCGAAGACGTCGGATTGATTCTCACGCATGGTATTCCTAGCCCCGGAGCCGATGTGGCTGCATGTTTGTCTCTTGAACAACCAAATGTTGGAAAGCCCTTGTGGTTCCCTTCACTTCGCAGAGAGTGCATGTGACCGAACGATAAGAGTCTAGATAAGGGCATCCTGAGTGCAGACAAGGCGTGGAACGTCCTGCTCGCGGCACAAAATCCTGAATCGCACCACGTCCTGCGGGCGACATCCAACAAGACGGAGGAACGGTTCGGGTCCTTTCCGGTTGTGAGGGAAAGGAGACGGTCGATGTCTGGGAATAGTTTGTGGTTGCTCGTTGTTGCAGGAGGTCCACTGCTGCTGGCAGTCCTGATCGCCTACGCCCTGCTCACGCAGCGCCGTCGCGGCCCGGCGGAGCGCAGGGAAAGCGAGCGTGCGACCGAGCGCCTGTATCAGGAAAAGAAGGATTGACCGACGGGATCGCAGCTCAGCTGCCGGCAACCGCCAGCCCGGTCGCTTTTTCGGCGCGCAGCAGCATGCCAAACAGGTCGCGCGGCTCATCGGGATCGGCCAGAAGGTCTAGTTCCTCGTAAAGGCCGGTCCGCTGCAGCTGATCGCGGACGTAGCGCAGCGCGGAAAAATCCTCGATCGCAAAGCCGACGGAGTCAAACAATGTGATCTGTCGGGCATCCGTCCGGCCTGCTGCCTTTCCTGTCATCACCTGCCACAATTCGGTGAGCGGGTGATCCGCATCGAGCTGCTGGCTCTCGCCTTCGATGCGCGTCTGCGGCGGATATTCTACGAAGATGTCCGAGCGCAGCAGAATGTCGCGATGCAGCTCGGTCTTGCCCGGGCAGTCGCCGCCAACCGCGTTGATGTGCACGCCGGATCCAACCATGTTGTCGGTCAGGATTGTTGCCGACCGCTTGTCGGCGGTGACCGTGGTGATGATCTCTGCACCTTCAACGGCTTCCTGTGCCGACGCGCAGAGCTTGATGTCGAAACCCATGCCGGCAAGGTTCTTCCTGCATTTCGCCGAGGCCGCCGGGTCGATATCGTAGAGACGCAGCCTGTCGACGCCAAGCAGCGCCTTGAAGGCAATGGCCTGGAATTCCGATTGCGCGCCATTGCCGATGATCGCCATGCACCTGGCGGCCTCTGGAGCGAGGTATTTCGCCGCGACCGCCGAGCTTGCGGCGGTTCTGAGCGCCGTCAGGATGGTCATTTCCGAAAGCAGCATCGGATAGCCATTGCCGACATCGGCAAGCACGCCGAAAGCGGTCACGGTCTGGCGGCCGTCACGCGTATTCTTCGGATGGCCGTTGACGTATTTGAACCCATAGAGCTGCCCGTCGCTGGTCGGCATCAGCTCGATCACGCCGTCAACGCTGTGCGAGGCGATGCGCGGCGTCTTGTCGAACAGCTCCCAGCGCCTGAAATCCTCTTCGATATAGGCGGCAAGCTCAAGCAGGAAGCGCTCGATGCCGATGGCAAGCACCAGCTTCATCATGCGGTCGACGCTGACGAACGGGACGATGTTCAAATTGACGGTCATGGCTCAGAACCCCCTCGTCGGACGGTCCATGATCCGCCGGCCCATCAGGCTCGCGGTCAGGTCGACCAGAAGCGTGGCGGTGCGGCCGCGTTCGTCGAGAAAAGGGTTGAGCTCGACTAGGTCGAGACTGGTGACGAGGCCGCTGTCATGCAGCATTTCCATTGCCAGATGCGCCTCGCGGAAGGTGGCGCCACCTGGAACGGTGGTGCCGACCGCCGGGGCGATCGACGGGTCGAGAAAATCGACGTCGAGGCTGACGTGCAGCATGCCGTTGGCGGCGCTCACCCGCTCGAGAAAGGCGCGAAGCAGTTGCGCAATGCCGTGCTCGTCGATCGAACGCATGTCATGGACCGTCACGCCGGCTCTGCGCAACGCTTCCCTTTCCGCCAGGTCCACGCTGCGGATCCCCAGCGCGCATATGCGAGCCGGGTCCACCTGCGCTGCAAGGCGGGGGAAATAGCCCTCGAAGCCGGGCTGCCCGCTGGCATAGGCCAGCGGCACACCATGCAAATTGCCGCTGGTGGTCGTGTCGAGCGTATGAAAATCGGGGTGCGCATCGAGCCACAGCACGAAGAGCGGCCGGCCGGCATTCGCGGCCCGGCGGGCAATGCCGGCGAGCGTACCGGCCGAAATGCTGTGGTCGCCGCCGAGAAAGATCGGCATCGCATCGGCGCTCGCGGCATAGGCCGTTTCGCTGATTGCTGCCGTCCAGGCGGCAATTTCCGGCAGCGCCTTCACCGCCGCGTTGCCGTGTACGACAGGACGCATGTCGGCCGGGACGATCGTTCCGAGGTCGGTCAGCGTATGGCCGAGCTCGGTCAGTGCGGTGGCCAGGCCGGCCGTGCGCAGCGCACTCGGCCCCATCTCGCAGCCCATGCGGCCTGAGCCGGCCTGGATCGGTGCGCCCACGATCGTGCAATGCATTCTCATACCCCGCCAATTACGATGCCTTTATTGAAGCCCGCATCGCTGGCAGAATGAACATGTCAAATTGGCAAATTTGTCGAAATGCCTTACCATAGTGACATCATCTACTTCCGTTGTGAGCAATCATGGACCAGCTCGACGAGCAGATCATCACCTCTCTGCGGCACGACGCCCGGCGCAGCATTTCCGATCTTGCCGTCGGCCTGGGTGTCTCCCGGGCAACGGTAAGGTCCCGGATCGAGCGACTTGAGAGGGACGGCGTCATCGTCGGCTACACCGTCATTCTGCGCGCCGACGCGGTCGATCAGCGCGTGCGTGGCATCATGATGATCGAGATCGAAGGCCACGCCGCCGATCGCGTCATCCGGGCGCTGGGCGGCTTCTCCGAGGTCTCGACCATCCACACCACCAATGGCCGCTGGGATCTGGTGATAGAACTCGGAACCCAGACCCTGAGCGAGTTCGACGCCGTGCTGAGACGTATCCGCCTGATCCCCGGAATTACCGGCAGCGAAACAAGCCTGCTCCTGGCAACGCCACGCACCACCAAGGCTCGGCTGTGACTTCGAGGAACTGCGCTTGACCTGCAGCGGTAACGAAATCCGCCAAGGAACCTTCAATTGCCGCCGCGGTTAGAGCAGTTCCAGTAAAAGTGTGGAACGGTTTTCCGTTCGGAATTGCATCGGAACGAAAAGATAGAGCGGGTCAGCGTTTCCGGGAAACGACGAACCGTTCTGGGCCGGACAGGCCTCCTTCGAGGGAGAACAATCATGGCTCACGCCCAGCAGGAACTGGTCGAATTCCTTATCAGCAAAGCCTTCAACCCGGTCATGCGGGCCAAACCGGACGGAAAATCCGATGCCGAGCGCAAGACGCTCGAACACGTCCAGCAGGCCACGAAGACCGAGATTGAGCGCTATCGCCGTTACGGCTCGGCCGAGGAGGTCGCGACCAACTTCAGGCGCGACCTGAATTCCGACGCTGCCAAGAAGTTGCACGCCCAGCTGCGCCGACTGCATCTGCCGACGATTGAGGACATTCGTGACGACTTCGAGGACAAGGCCCGCAAGCTCGGGGTCAAGGCCTCGCCGTAGATCCGCGACCAATCGCCTGGTGACGTCCGTCAGGCCGTCATCACAATCCACCCTTGGTCGGAGGCCACCCTGACCGAGCTGTCTCGGGGATGTTGTCCGACGTCAGCTCGCCGCGATTGAGCTTTTCAATCGCTTCATCGGCTTCGCTTTCGTCGAGACCGGAAAGCGGCAAGCCATCGACCACGACGGCTTCGTCGCTCTCGCTGTCATAGACCTCCCAGAGGCCTTCCGGATCCTGTCGTTTGTCGTAAACGGTTGGCATGGCCATTTCTGTAACCACTCCTGCAGGCAACGCCGCTATTGCACGCCTGCCACCCATTTCAGGGCCTGGGCCTTTTCTGACTTGCTGCCTTGCTCGAAACAAACTCGGGCCATTGGTGGATGTTCCCTGCCGGAGGCGTGCTTAACTTCAACCTGACATGGCTAGAATCGGCCGGCTTCTCCGATCGGCCCTCGGATCGCCTGGGTGACGACGGTATAACGCGTGACTTGACCCTCCTCGGGATCCTCCCCGTGGAAATGGATTGCTGCGTTCGGCGGCAGCCGCGCAGTGCTGCCGAACTGCTTGACGGTGGAGACATGCACGATCTGCATGTCGGGGTCCCGCTTCATGGCGTCCATCGCTGCCAGCTCGGCGCTGCTGCTGCCACCGATCCGCCAGCTCGCTTCCAGCACGCCCGATCGCCAGATGCCCGAGGAATCGACACCTTGGCCGATGTCGTAGTTGCGTCGCGAGGCGAAGAATCCGGGATAACCATCCATCGCTGCGTCATAGGTTCTCGCCTGCGCCACGGCCAAACCCACCGCCGGAGATAATCGCAGCCCATCCAGCGCCTCCCATCCGCCGCGCACCACAACCAGATCGGATCCGCCGTAGACGGGCTGCCCGTCGTTGTCGGTCGTCGTCCGCTGGGTGCCGTAATAGCTGATCGACAATTCGTCGATCATGGTTCTGCCAACGCTCAGCGTAACGATGTCGCGAAGCTGCGTTTCGAGAACAAGGCCGTATTCGCTTAGCTCAGACGATGGATATTGGTCCAGCAGCCTTTCGACATCGCCGACTGTCGCGGCGGTGTGCTGGTCGCGGCCCCGCGAAGCGCGCGGTGGCTTGAATCGGACCAGCCCCAGCTCCAGCAGACGTTGCGCTGCGCGCAGCGCGTCGTGGCGTGAAAATGCAGTGTAGCCGGGCAGTACGGCCGCGGCGACGGCGCTGCCGAAGCCGACGGGCCATTCTTTTGGCCGTGCCGCCGATCCGTCCACCAGCTCGTGGGTTATGGCCTTGGTGGTTGCGAGGCGCCAGGGCACCACCCCGCCGAAGAGATCGTCGGGCCCGTTTATGCCCAGTTGAACCGCATCGGCAGCAAGCAGGCTGTCGTCCGGCACGAAATACAACCCGTCACTGTCACCGCCACCTTCACGCAGGCCCTGGCGGAAGGAAAATCCCTTCAACGCTGCGATCGTGCGCGCGACGGCAGCGACGGTTTCCCGTTCGTGGGCATAGATGGTCTCGCCACCCGGCGCGGAGAATGCGACCACAACACCTTTCGCCCCGCTTGGTTGCCTACCGCTTAGCCCGGTCATGTCGCGCCCTTCGTCCATTGCCGAGCCCATTGCCGTTTCCGCGGCAATGCGTCCGAACAAAAAAACCCGTTGACGCGGCGAATGTTCCGGCCAACGGCCGGCTGCGGGTTTGACCAGGTGGCTGCCCGGAGCTTCTTGCGGTCGACGTCGAGACGCTGCGTCCCGGCGAGAAGGCCGCCGTGGACGACGTGCTGAAGGAGGCCGCCCCACACGTCCTGGGAGACGCCGACCTCGTCGGCACATTCGAACGGGCTTGAGACCGGAGTTCGCTGTCGCATGAACTGCGGCCGATGGCCGGAATAATCGCTAAATCAGCGGTTCATGTTCATGATCGCGTTCATCGGCATCAAATTGTGGTCGAGATTGGCCATGATCCAGATCGAGCCGCCGATCACCAGAACTACGATCAGCACGCCGAAGGCAAGCGCCAGGGCGTTGTTGGTGTTGTCCGGTCCCGTCGTGATGTGCAGGAAGAAGACGAGATGCACGCCCATCTGGGCGATCGCCAGCACGACCAGCGCCACCGGAATGCCGGGTGCCCATACCAGGTCGGTTCCGGGCAACCAGAACGAGGCGATGGTCAGCAGCGTTGCCAGCCCGAGGCCGATCACATAGCCGCGTAGCCCGGATCCGACGTCGGTGTCGCCGAGGTATTCGTCACCCGGCGCCGTATCTATGTCGTAGCGCTCCAGGCCATGGGTGTCGCGCCGTTGCGCGTGGCGATCGTCCGCATTGCTCATCGACTTGCTCCCAGGAGATAGACCACGGTGAACAGCGCGACCCAGATGATGTCGAGGGCGTGCCAGAACAGGCTGAAGCACATGAAACGCCGAAGAATATCGTCGCGGAATCCCTTGGCGAAGATCTGCGCCATCATCGTGAGCAGCCACAGCAGCCCCGCCGTGACGTGAAGGCCATGGCATCCCACCAGCGTGAAGAACGCCGACAGGAAAGCGCTGCGCGTCGGTCCGGCACCACTGGCAACCATATGCACGAACTCGCGCAACTCGAGCAGGATGAAGCTGGCGCCGAGCACGAAGGTAACAGTCATCGCGACATAGAACCAGGAGCTTCGCCGCGCTGTCACGGCAAGGCCGGCGAGACCGCAGGTAAAGCTCGACAACAGCAAAGCGGCCGTCTCGATCGCGACGTTGCGCAAGTTGAACAGCTCGGCCCCGCTTGGTCCGCCCGCCGTCTTGCCCGCCAGCACGGCATAGGCCGCGAAGAAGGCGGAGAACATCACGATGTCGCTCAGAAGGAAGATCCAGAAGCCATAGCCGACGACGATCCGGATCGGGGCCGGGCCGCCGAGTGCATGGCCGTGCCCGCCATGGATACGGTAAGGGTCACGCTCTCGAAGGTCCATCGCGGTCATGGCCTTGGCCCCGTGTAGGTAGCCAGTGCCTCGCGGCGCGCGCTTCGGTTGGCGCGGTCGATCCGGGCGACTTCGGCGGCAGAAATGACGTATTCGGGTTTGTCGCGCCATGCGAATACGACGAAGGTAGCGAAAGCACCGAGCGCGCCGAGTGCCACCATCCACCAGATGTGCCAGATGAGAGCGAAACCCATCACGGTCGCAAAGAAGGCGCAGATGAACCCGGTGGGACTGTTGCGCGGCATCTCGATCGGCTCGTATTCAGGCTCGTCGCGCAGGCGGTTTTGCTCGCGTGCCCGCTGCTTGATGCTCCAGTAGGGCTCTTCGCCCTCGACGTGCGGAAGCGCGGCGAAGTTGAAGACCGGCGGCGGCGAGGGCGTGGCCCATTCCAGCGAGCGCCCGTCCCAGGGATCCCCTGTGGAATCTCGAAGCGCCGCACGCTGCCGGATGCTGACGACGAGCTGTATGATCTGCGCGACCACGCCGGCGGTGGTGATGATCATGCCGGCGCCCGCAACCAGCACCCAGGGATACCAGGCCGGCACGTCGAAATGCTGCATGCGGCGGGTCATGCCGAGCAGGCCGACGGCGTAGAGCGGCACGAAGGTGGCGTAGAACCCGATCAGCGTCAGCCAGAAGGCCAGCTTGCCCCAGCCCTCGTGCAGCCGGAAACCGAATGCCTTGGGAAACCAGTAGGTATATCCCGCGAAGGCGCCGAACAGCACGCCGCCGATGATGACGTTGTGGAAATGCGCCACCAGGAACAGGCTGTTGTGGAGCAGGAAATCGGCCGGCGGCACCGCCAGCAACACGCCCGTCATGCCGCCGATGACGAACGTCACCATGAAGCCCAGCGACCACAGCATTGGGGTCGCGAAGCGGATGCGGCCACCATACATGGTGAACATCCAGTTGTAGATCTTCACGCCGGTACCGACAGCGATGATGCTGGTGGCGATGCCGAACGCAGCGTTGACGTCGGCGCCGGCGCCCATCGTGAAGAAGTGGTGCAGCCACACCATGAAGGAAACGATGCAGATGAAGAGTGTCGCGGCCACCATCGAGCGGTAGCCGAACAGCGGCTTGCTGGAGAAGGTGGAGATGACCTCCGAGAAGATGCCGAACGCCGGCAGGACGAGGATGTAAACCTCGGGATGGCCCCAGGCCCAGATCAGGTTCACGAACATCAGCATGTTGCCGCCGGCTTCGTTGGTGAAGAAATGAAAGCCGAAATAGCGGTCGAGCGTCAGCATCGCGAGCGTGGCTGTGAGGATCGGGAACGCGGCGACGATGAGCAGGCTGGCGGCGAGCGAAGTCCAGCAGAACATCGACATCCTGAGATAACTCATGCCGGGCGCCCGCATCTTCAGGATCGTGGTGACGAAATTGATGCCGGTGAGCAGCGTTCCGACACCCGCTATCTGCACCGCCCACAGATAGTAATCGACACCGACGCCCGGCGAGTAGGCGGTCTCGCTGAGCGGCGGATAGGGCAGCCATCCGGTGCGCGCAAACTCGCCGATCACCAGCGAGATGTTGACCAGCAGCGCGCCGGTGGCGGTGAGCCACAAACTCACCGAGTTGAGCGTTGGAAAGGCAACGTCGCGGACGCCGAGCTGCAGCGGCACGACCAGGTTCATCAGGCCGATGACGAACGGCATCGCCCCGAAAAAGATCATGATGGTACCGTGGGCCGAAAAGACCTGATTGAAGTGGTCGGGCGGCAGATAGCCGGGCGCCTGGAACGCGAGGGCCTGCTGGGACCGCATCATGACGGCGTCGCTGAAGCCGCGCAGCAACATCAGCAGCGCCAGCAGCACGTACATCACGCCAATCCGCTTGTGATCGACGCTGGTGATCCATTCGCGCCACAGATAGGGAAAATGGCCGGCCAGGAAGACCCAGGCCAGCACGCCGAGGATTGCCAGGGCGACGACCGCCGAGGCGATCATCGGCAGAGGCTGATCGAACGGAATGACGTCCCAGCTCAATTTTCCGAGCATTGTCAGCCTCCTGTCTTGGACGATACGCTCGGCTCGGCGCGACCGGCCTGGGGACCGGGCGCGGGCGGAACGCCCTGCGTCGCGATTTCATGGAAAAGGTCCGGCTCGACCGAGCGATAGGTCGAAGGCGGCACGTTGATGCTCTGTCTGGCTAGTTCCTGGTAGCTGACCTTGTCGAGTGCCTGTCCCTGGCTTCGCGCCGAATTGACGAACGCGTCGAAGGCATCCGCTGCGACGGCATGCAGCACGAATTGCATGCCTGGAAAACCGTCGCCGCTGAAATGGGCCGACCGCCCATAGAATTCGCCGGGCTGATCCGCCTGCAGGTGAAGCTGCGTCGTCATGCCGTTCATCGTATAGATCATGCCGCCGAGCTGAGGCACGAAGAACGCATTCATGACGCTTGCCGAGGTGAGCGAGAAATGCACCGGCCTGCCCGCCGGCACCACAAGCTGGTTGATGCTCGCGACATTCTGCTCGGGGTAGATGAACAGCCATTTCCAGTCGAGCGAGACGACCTGCACCTCGAGCGGCTTTTGCTGGGAATCCAGCGGCTTTATTGGATCGAGGTCATGCGACCCGATCCAGATGATGCCGCTCAAAAACAGGATGACGAGGATGGGGATCGACCAGACCACCAGTTCGATGCGCCCGGAATAGGCCCATCCCGGCAGGTACTGCGCCCTTGTGTTGGTTTCCCGGAACCACCAGGCAAAACCGAGTGTCGCCAGGATCGTCGGGATGACGATGGCCAGCATGATGGCGACCGAATTGAGCAGGATCGTCCGCTGCGCGGCGCCGACTGGTCCTTGCGGGTCGAGTACGCCGCCCTGGCAGCCGGCAAGCAGCGCGGCCAGCAGCATCGTCGCGCCGACGCGGCCAACACGGATGGCCGCACAATTTCGAACGATCGCCCTCAGCAACATGAGATCTCGCCGTGTCCTGAAAACCGATTGAACGTTGCAGGCAGCGTGGCTGCCAACCCCGAATGTGCGCGCCGGTGTGCTCCTGGCGACAGTTTCTTCACGCACGGGGCCCCGGCTCGCAGAACCACATGCGGCGGATGTCATCGTTAAGCGGTCGACCTGTCGAGAACCCCTCCAAATCCTAAAAACCAGCGGCAAATCCCAAGCAACCAGAGCCAAATCCTAAGAAAACCAGAACCAAATCCCTAAGAAACCAGAAACAGTATCCAGATCGAAGTTATCGCCAGAAACGTGGCGAATGCCAAGGCGGCAAACCGATTCATGGCCGCCCATGGTTGGTCCATTTAGTCCGCTCCCTGCGACGTGGCTGCTGAATCCAGTGATGCTGCTCTGGAGGGCTGCGCCAACCGAACGAATGTTCGTCGCGAAAGTTCCCAAAAACCTAGATCCACCGCAGCCTTTGGTTGCAGCGCAGAGCAGCAACGCGATGCGAACCAGGGGCGGCTGGGCGGCTTTCTGCCAAACCGGAAGGAGTTCGGCTTTGCGTATGTAAAAACTACTTGTGTAGGTGAAAATAGTTGCTACTAATCAGCTGGGCCGGCGCATGGGCGGCTCTGGGAGGAATTTCGGCATGACAAGACTGCGCGGCCTCGCGTGGGATCACCGACGCTGCTGGGGTCCGCTCGAGGCCAGCATCGGGCCGTATTGCGCCGCCAATCCCGGTCTTGAGATCGAATGGGACCGCCGCAGCCTCTATGAGTTCGGCGAGGGCGCGCTTGGTCCGGTGCTCGGCGCCTATGATCTTGTCGTGTTCGATCATCCGTTCATCGGCGATATTGCCGAAGGCGGGCTGATGGTGCCGTTCGATTTGTCGGCTGAGCAGCGCCGCGGCTTCGAACGGGATTCGGTCGGCGCATCCTGGCAATCCTACGCGAGGGACGGGCGCCAATGGGCGTTGCCAATCGATGCTGCCTGCCAGGTTGCCTCGTATCGCCCTGATCTACTGGAGCGCTACGGTTCGTTGCCGCACAGCCATGATGACGTGCTGGAGCTCGGCCGGCGCGCCTTGAAGGACGGCAAATGGCTTGGGCTGCCGTTGGTGCCGACTGACGCCATGTGCCTGCTTTTGACGCTGGGTGAGCCCCGCGAAGACGGCGACGAGTTCATTGCTGGGGAAAAAATCGAGCAGGCCGTCGGGCAGTTGCGCCAGCTTGCGGCGCTGTCGCACCCGAACTCGCCGAAATGGAACCCGATCCGCTGCTACGATCATATGATCGCGCATGACGACGTGGTCTACGTGCCGTTCGCCTTCGGCTATGTGAACTACGCCTCCAGGGCAGACAGGCCGTATCTGCGCTTCGCCGACGTGCCGACACCGCGATCCGCCGGCGCCTTGCTCGGCGGTGCCGGCATCGGCGTCAGCGCTCAATCGAAACACAAGCAGGCAGCCATCGATTACGCGCTGTTTCTGTGCTCGCCCGGCTATCAGCGCGGCGACTACGTGAAATCCGGCGGACAGCCGGGATCGCTGGCGGCGTGGCAGGATGCCGAGGTCAACGCTCTCTCAGGCGGCTTCTTCGCCTCGACGCTGGCGACGATCGAAGCTTCCTATCTGCGCCCGACCCATCCGGGCTTCATCAGCTTCTTCCGCCAATGCGCCCCTCACGCCGCGGCGGCCATCACCGGCGAATTGCCGGCGGCGGAGCTCGCGGACCGGCTGAACCGGCTCTATCGCGAGACCAGGCATGGCCAGCCGCAACGGAGCGTCGCGTAATGGCCACCGATATTGCCCAGATCGTCGACGAAGGCGAAAGCGGCCGCAACGGCTACCGCGTGCCCGCTGTGGAGAAGGCGCTCGACATACTGGAATTCATGGCTGCCAGCGGCGAGCCGCTGACCCAGACCGAGATCGCCACCGGAATGGGGCGCTCCATTCACGAGATCTACCGCATCCTGCTGCTGCTGGAGAAGCGCGGCTACATTTTCCGGACGCAATCGGACCGCTTCCGCCTGTCGCTGAAGCTGTTCGAACTGGCGCATATGCATCCCCCGGTGAACCGCCTGGTCGAATGCGCGCTGCCGGTGATGCGCGGCCTGGCCGCCAATGCCGACCAGAGCTGCCATCTGGTCGTCCGCGAAGGCGAGAGCGCACTGGTCGTGCTGCAGATCGATTCGCCTTTGCCGATGCGTTATTCGGTTGCCCTTGGCTCGCATTTCCCGATCCTCGAAACGAGTTCCGGCGCGGTGCTGCTGGCGCATTCTGGCCGCGCCGAGCGCGACCGCATCGTCGAGCGGATCGTCGCTGCAGGCGAAGGCCAAGGCAGCCGGGCGGAAATCGAAGCGCGGCTGAACGAAGTCGCAAGGCTCGGCTATGAAATGCGCGCCTCGCTGGCTGTCGAGGGCTGCATCAACATCTCGACGCCGGTGCGCGACCATACCGGCGCAGTCATTGCCGCGCTCACCGTCCCGTTCCTGCCGCAAAAGGCCGCGCGCTTCGATCGCAGCACCGTCTTTGAGCGGACTAAGGCGGCGGCCGAGACGATATCGGCGGCGATGGGCGCGGGCGAAGCTGCCGCCTCTTCACGTGCCGACCCGGAACGGCGGGACTATCCGTTCAGCAACTGACAAGAAATACAGGGAGAAGAAACATGAACTGGTCCAAATCGATGCTGTTTGCCTCGGCGGCCGTGCTGGCTCTGAGCGGCGCCGCGGCACAGGCCGAAAACATGCCGAAGCGCATCGGCTACGTCACCAACTACGCCACGCATGAGTGGTATCAGAACGTCATCAAGGGTATGCAGGCCCGCGCCAAGGAACTCGGTATCGAGCTCGAGGTGCAGGACGCCAATCTGGACGTCGCCAAGGAGGTCTCCGCCGCCGAAGATTTCATGGCCAAGGGCGTCGACGTCCTGATCATCACGCCCGTCAACGAGGAAGGCGTCGTGCCGCTGCTGCGCCAGGCGAAATCCAACAACGTTCCGGTCGTGCTCGAAGGCAATCCGGTTAAGGGCATGACCACAATGGTCGCGATCTGCGACTACGACACCGGCTACACCGCCGGCGTCGAAGCCGGCAAATACGCCAAGGAAAAGCTCGAAGGCAAAGCCAAGGTGATGAATGTCGGCCTGCCGCTGCTGTCCGCCACCGTCCTGCGGTCGCAGGGTTTCATGGACGGCCTGAAGACCATCATCCCCGACGCGGTCATGGTCCACGACCTCGACGGCGGCGGCAATCCCGATCGCGCACTCGAAGTCTCTTCGGCGGCTCTTGCCAAGAATGCCGACATCAACATCATCTACGGCATCAACGATTCCTCCTCGCTCGGCGGCCTTCAGGCCTGGAAAGCGGCCGGCAAGCCGCAGGACGGCCTGTTGACTGTCGGCACCGGTGGCGAAGGCCTCGCCTTCATCAATGCGATGCAGAACGAGCCGTCCTACCGGATCGAGGCCGCGATGTTCCCGGAAAAGGAAGGCTACACCGCCATCGATGCAGCGGTTAAGCTCTTCAACGGCGAAGAGGTGCCGGAACACATCGTCAGCCCGACCGCGCCGATGAACGGTGACGCCTGGAAGAAGTTCTACGACTACGATGGCACCACACGCAAAATCAAATGGGATGCCGTCAATTCGCTTCAGCCACCGGAAAAATGCATGAAAACTTCCGCCGATCTGAAGAAGTAAGGATTCCGGGTAGCCCTTCCCGCACGGCGGGAAGGGCAGCGGATCGGATATGCCGACGGAAAAACAGGGCAACCGTCCTGTTTTGGCCCGCAGGTTTCCAAACGGCGACGGCACCGATACGGGCCCGGAAATGAAATGGACATGAGCGAGCTTACGCAATCCTCTGCGCCAAGGCGTTTCATCGGCGGCCAGCTGCTGGGCAGCAGCCAGCTGGTGCTCGGCGTGATCCTGGCCGTGCTCTGCATCGCCATGTCGATTGCGGCGCCGCAATTCTATTCCGAGGCCAACATCATCGCCATCCTGCGCCAATGCGCGCTGGTGCTGATCGTTGCCTCCGGCATGACGATGCTGATCATCACCGCGGAAGTCGACCTGTCGGTCGGTGCATCGCTGGCTTTTGTCGGCTGTATCGGCATGGCCGTGCTCAATTCAACACACAGCCTGACGCTCGGCCTGCTGGCGGCACTCGCCTTTTCAGGCGCGGTCGGCCTGTTCAACGGGCTGGTCGTCACCATGCTCAAGGTGAACTCGCTGATCGCCACCATCGGCACCATGATGATGCTGCAGGGCGGCGTCTATCTGTTCACCCGCGAGGCGGTGCAGAACCACCACCGACTTGCCGGCTTCACCGATCTCGGCGCCGGCTATATCGGCGCGATCCCGCTGCCCGTGGTCGTTGCCGCGGTGATTTTCGCGCTGGCCGCGGCAACGCTGCGCTTCACCACGCTCGGCCGTTATCTCTACGCTGTCGGCGCCAACGAGCGCGCGGTTCGTCTCTCCGGCGTGCGCTCGCAACGCTTAAAACTCTTCGCCTTCGTCGTCACCGGCCTCTGCGTCGGCATTGCCGGCATGATCCTGTCGTCGCTGATGAATGCCGGCCAGCCGACCGCCGGCCGCGGCTTCGAGCTGACGGTGATTGCCGCCGTCATCCTCGGCGGCACCAGCCTGCTTGGCGGCCGCGGCTCGCTGCTTGGCACGTTGCTGGGCGTGCTGGTGCTGAAGGTCATCGACAACGGCATCATCATCCTCGGCTGGAACCAGGATCTGCAGATGGTGGTGCCCGGAATCGTCATCATCCTGGCGACCTATCTCGACATCGTGCGGAACAGAGCCAATGTCGGTTGATTTCCTTCACCCCGCCGAAACCGTGGCTGTCGATAAAAGCGTGCCGGCGCTGGAGATGCGCGGCATCGGCAAGCGCTTTCCCGGCGTGGTGGCGCTGGATAACGTCGATCTGACCCTGGAACCCGGCAAGATCCATGCATTGATGGGCGAGAACGGCGCCGGCAAGTCGACGCTGATCAAGATCATGGCCGGGGTCTACGGCAAGGATGCCGGCACCATTCGCCTGCGCGGCCGCGAGGCCGACATCAAGTCGCCGCGCGACAGCCTGAAAGAGGGCATCAAGGTGGTGTTCCAGGAGATCGCGCTGATCGCCGAATTCAGCGTCGCCGAGAACATCTTCCTCGAAGGCTATCCGACCGGCAAAGGCGGGTCGATCGACTGGAAGAAGATCCGTGCCGATGCGGCCGCCCTGTTCAAGCGTATCGGCTTCAACGTCGACCCGGCGGCGCGCACGGGATCGCTGCCGGTCAGCCAGCAGCAGATGGTCGAGATCGCCCGCGCACTCGCCCATGAAGCACGCGTCGTGGTGATGGACGAGCCGACCTCCTCGCTGACGCCGAACGAGGTCTCGCTGCTGTTCACCGTCATTCGCCGGCTCGCCGCGCTCGGCATCGCCGTGCTCTATGTCAGCCACAAGCTCGACGAGGTCTTCGAGATCGCCGACACCGTGACCGTATTGCGCGACGGCCGCCACGTCTCGACCAGGCCGATCGGCGAGCACACCAACGATACGCTGATCCAGGACATGATCGGCCGGCGCATCGAAAACCTGTTCCCGCGCAAGCGCGGTGCACCAGGCAGCAAGGTCGCCCTTTCCGTGCAAGGACTTAGCACGGCGAAGAAGCTGAAGGACGTGTCGTTCGAAGCGCATGCCGGCGAAGTCCTCGGCTTCTTCGGCTTGATGGGGGCGGGTCGGACCGAGCTCGCCAAGGCGATTGTCGGCTTCGATCCGATCACCTCCGGCACTATTTCGGTCGATGGCAGCCCGCTGCTGCCGCACGACACGCACACCGGCGTCCGGCTCGGCATCGGCCTGCTCACCGAAGACCGCAAGAGCGAAGGGCTGATGGGCGAGCTGCCGGTCTACCAGAACGCCAGCCTCGCCTCGCTCGGTGCCTTCGCCAGGATGGGCTTCGTCGATAAGGCAAGCGAACGCAAAGCGGTGCAGGACTATGTCGACCGTTTCCGCATCAGGACGCCCAGCTTGTTCCAGCAGGTCAAGAACCTGTCGGGCGGCAATCAGCAGAAAGTGCTGATCTCGCGCTGGCTGATGCGCGGTCTCAAGGTGATCGTCGTCGACGAACCGACCCGCGGCATCGACGTCGGCGCCAAGTCGGAGATTTTTGCGCTCATCGACCGGCTCGCCGGCGAAGGCCTGGCGGTCGTCATGATGACGTCCGAAATGCCCGAGCTGCTGGGGCTTGCCGACCGCATCGCGGTGATGTGCGAAGGCCGCCTCACCGCTATCATGTCCCGCGACGAGGCCACGCAGGAGAACATCCTCAATGCGGCGATCGGCTAAGACGATGACGCCTCGGAACGGGACCAAGTGATGAGCCTGGCAGGCACCGACACGATGAAAGCTGGGCCGTCCATGCTGGCGCGGCTCGTCGCACGGCAGGAAGTGGCATTGCTCCTCTGCCTCATCCTGGTGATCGCGTTCTTTTCCTTCACCGCCGAGAATTTCTTCTCTGTGCGCAACATCACCAATGTGCTCGGTCAGGCTTCGCTAGCACTGACAGCCGGCATAGGCTGCGCCATCGTCTTCATCTCCGGCGAGGTCGACATCTCGATCGGGTCGCTGCTGGCGACCATCGCGCTGCCGCTGATCATCATCATGAACGACACCAACTCGCTTGTGCTCGGCATCAGCGGTGCGCTGCTGTTCGGGCTGATCATCGGCGTCGTGAATGGTTATCTGACGGCCTATGCCGGCATCAACTCGCTGATCGTGACCCTGGGCACGATGTTCATCATGCGCGGCGGTGTCTACCTCTACACCGGCCAGCGCGCCATCCCCGACGATGCAGCGCTCGACAGCTTCATCGCGCTGTCGGACGGTCGCCTGTTCAACGTCGTTCCCTATTCGGCTGTCATTGCCCTCGTTCTGCTCGCCGTCTTCGCCTACGTGATGCAGCACCGGCCGTTCGGGCGGCAGATCTATGCCGTCGGCGGCAATCCGGAAGTAGCGCGGCTGGCAGGCTACGACGTGCGCCGCGTCAAGTTCATCTGCTTCATCATCAGCGCGCTGCTGGCAACGGTAGCCGGCATTATCCTGGCCGCCCGCGTCGGCTCGGCGCAGCATACGGCTGGGCTGAATTTCGAGTTCCAGGTCGTCGCCGCCACCGTGCTCGGCGGGGTGAGCCTTGCCGGCGGCATCGGCAGCCTGACCGGCATGGCGCTCGGCGTGTTGATCCTGCAGTTCCTGTCCAACGGGCTGCGCGGGCTCGGCCTGCCGACCGAATGGCAATTGGTCATCACCGGCATGATCATCATTGCCGCCGTCGCTTTCGACGAAGCGAAGCGCCGGCGCGCCATTGGAGTCTGACATGGATCGTCTCAAAGGGAAAACCGCAATCGTCACCGGCGCCGCCGACGGCATCGGCCATGCGATCAGCGAGGCAATGGCGCGTGAGGGCGCGCACGTCTTCCTCGGCGACATCGATGATGAGAAGGGCGAAAAATTCGCAGCCGAGCTGCGCGCCGCCGGCCACCGCGCTGACTACATCCATTGCGACGTGGCGGAGGAGGCCGACATCGCCGCCCTGGTAGACGGCGCCGTCGGCAAAACCGGCCATCTCGACATTCTGGTCAACAATGCCGCCATCGCCATCGGCGGCATGCCGGTCCATGAGATGACCGACGAGCAGTGGCACCGGCTGATCGCAGTCAACCTGACCAGCGTGTTCCGCGGCTGCAAATATGCGCTGCCGCATATGATCGCGCAGAAATCGGGCTCGATCATCAACATGGCCTCGGCGCAAGGTCATATCGGGCTCGACGGCTGGACCGCCTATGCCGGCGCCAAAGGTGCGGTGATGGCGATGACGCGTCAGATGGCGGTCGAGTTCGGCCCGCTCAACATCCGCGTCAACTCGATCTCGCCCGGAACCATCAACACGCCGATGAACGACAAACTGATCAAGGAGATCGGCGGCAATCTCGCCAAGGCCTGGGTGAAAATGCATCCGCTCGGTCGCATCGGCAAACCGTCCGAAGTGGCAGAAGCCGCCGTCTATCTCGCCTCCGACGCCGCCGGCTTCACCACCGGTACCGACCTGCGCGTCGACGGCGGCCTCACCGCGGCACCCCGCTACGTACCCGACCTGCTTTGACAACCAATGAGACAAAAATGAACAAGGCCCTCGAAGGCGTCCGCATCCTCGATTTCAGCCATCTGCTGCAGGGGCCGTTCGCCACGCAGCTGCTCGGCGACATGGGCGCCGACGTCATCAAGATCGAGCGTTCAGGCGCCGGCGACATGTTCCGCGGCATGACCTTCTTCGCCAAATGGGTCGGCGGCTCCGAAAGCCCGAATTTCCTCGCTTGGAACCGCAACAAGCGCTCCATCGCGCTCAACCTGAAAAGCCGCAAGGTGCATGCCATCATCATGGACATGGCTGAGAAGGCCGATGTGGTGGTGCAGAATTTCCGCCCCGGCGTGCTCGCCAGGCTCGGCTATGGCTACGAGGATTTCAGGGCGGTCAATCCCGCCATCATCTATTGCTCGGGTTCCGGCTATGGCGAGGAGGGCCCCTACGTTGAGCGCCCCGGCCAGGACATGCTGATCCAGGGATTGTCCGGGCTGATCTCCAACACCGGCCGCGGCGATCAGGCTCCTGTTCCGGCCGGTGCCGGCCTGGCCGACCAGATCGGCGCCATGAACATGGTCTACGGCATCCTGTCGGCGCTCTACTATCGCGAGAAGACCGGCAAGGGCCAGAAGATCGAGGTCAATCTGCTCGCCGGCATGCTGGGGCATCTCAATCAGGAATATGTCGCCGTGCTCAATCTCGGTGAGGATTTCGTGCGCCCGAATTCCGGCATCGGCCACCCCGGCATGCAGGCGCCGTTCGGTGTCTATGAAGCGAAGGACGGCGGCTATGTGTCGATCGCCATGAGCCCGTTCAAGACGCTGTACGAAGTGCTGGAGGCGCCGCAGCTTGCCGTCTACGACGATCTGAAGACCCTGTTCGACAGGCGCGACGAGGTGTTCGACAAGGTCAACGCCGAAACCAGGAAGTTTGCCACGCAGGACCTGCTGGCGCGGCTGCTCGCAGCCGACATCTGGTGCGCCGAGGTGAAGGACATAAGGCGCGCAGCCGAGGACCCGCAGGTTAAGCACCTGGGCATGATCACCAGCTACGATCATCCGCGCGGCGGCAAGGTCAGGGTGGTCGCGCCGGCTGTCAAGATGAGCGAGACGCCGGCTACCATAGAGCGGCCGGCGCCGCTGGTCGGCCAGCATGGCCGCGAGATACTGGCCGAGTTCGGCCTCTCCAGCGGCGAGATTGCAGCGCTTGAGGCGTCCGGCGATATGACCGTGGATGCTGCCTGACGATGAGCGTTTACCAGACACTCAGCTTGGAAATATCCGGGCGCGTCGCAGTCGTCACCTTCCGGCGCGCCGATCAGCTCAACGCCATGAACCGGCTGATGCAAAGCGAGATCACCGAGGTTTTCGAGGCGCTGTCGCAGGATGACGGCGTCGGCGCGATCGTAGTGACCGGCGAGGGGCGCGGCTTCATGGCCGGCGCCGACATCAAGGAATACGCTGCCCAGACAGCTATCGAGTTCGACGCCTTCCAGGCCGCCGGCACGCGCATGTATGCGGCAGTCGAGAACAACCGCAAGCCGGTCATCGCCGCGGTCAACGGCTTTGCGCTCGGCGGCGGCATGGAGCTGGTGCTGTGCTGCGACATCGTCATCGCCAACCAGTTCGCGAAGCTCGGCCTGCCCGAGATCAAGCTCGGGCTGGTCCCGGGCGGCGGCGGCACGCAGCGCAGCGTCCAGAAGCTCGGCCGCAACCGCTCCAACCTTTTGCTGATGACCGGCGCCATCGTGCCGGCTTCCGAGCTCGTCGCCGCCGGGCTGGTCAACGAGGTCGTCGACGCCGAAAAGCTGATGCCACGGGCGCTGGAACTCGCCGGCATGATAGCCGCCGAACCGGCTGCCGCGATCGAGGCATTGAAGGCGCTGACGGCGCACGCCGTGTCGGGCGACTTGGCGGAAGGCCTTGCCATGGAGCGCGACGTACTGGGCGGGCTTTATCGTAGCGAGACCGGCCAGCAGCGGGTGAAGGCGTTCGCCGAAAAAAGCGCCGCGCGGGCGAAGGCTGGGCAATGACGTCCCTGGTCAAGCAAAACCGGCCGCGCTTCACCGATGTCGAGGGCCTGGCCGCGATGGTCGGCGGCGGCGACGTCTTCGGTGTCGGTGGCCATCATTTTGCCCGGCTGCCGATCGCCCTGCTGCGGGCCATCGCCCGCTTGGGCGTCAAGGATCTTCGCTATGTCTGCTGGGCCGGCGGCCTGCCGCTCGAACTGCTTCTCGAAGCGAATGCCGTGGCGGCGGTCGATATCTGCTTTTCCAGCCTCGATATTTTTGGCTTGCCGCCGCGCTTCCGCGCGGCCGCCGAGACCAATGCCGTGCCGGTCCGCGACTGGACGGCGCTGGCTATGATCCAGGCGCTGCGGGCGGGGCAGCAGAACCTGCCGTCGATGCCGTTTCAGCTTCCGGAGGGTTCGGACATGCTGGCGCGCGTGCCGGGTGCGATCGCCGCGCCCGATCCGATCGCGGGAATTACGACCGGGATCATCCCGGCCTTGCGGCTCGATACGTTCGTCGTCCATGCCCAGCGTGCCGACGAGAGCGGCAATGTCCAGATCATCGGACCACGGGCGCTGGATTTCGCCATGGCCGGCGCGGCGCGCCAGGTGCTGGTGACGGTCGAGGAGATCGTCCCGGTCGGAGCGCTGCGGCATGATGGTCGGCAGAGCATTTTGACCCGCAACCGGGTGTCGGCGATCGCGCTGGCAGCAGGCGGCGCCTATCCCGCCTCCTGCCTGCCATTCTATGTGACGGATTATCAAGCGTTGGCGGGGGCGTTCGCGGCCAAGGAAATACCTTTGTCGGACAGCCTGGGCATGCCTTCGGAAGGCGTGCCGGAGCGGGTTCAAGATGCTGCAAAAGTCGGCGCTGAAACAGTCCTCGCAATGCCCAGGCTCGTGCACGGCAACAAGGAGGCGTCCATCGACGAGATCATCGCCGCCCGCATCGCCGCTGAGCTCGACAATGAGAGCTTTGCCAGTGCCGGCGCGGTGTCGCCGCTCGCCAATGTCGCCTACCGGCTGGCCAAAGCGACGCACGCGCCGGACATGATCATCGCTACCATGAGTTGCGGTCATCTCGACATAGCACCGAGCCCGATGATCCTGTCGCTGATCGAAAGCCTCGATTGCGAGACGGCGGTGGCGCATGCCGGCGGCGACGACACCTATTCGACCTACTATCAGGCCGGCGCGGTGACGCATGAGATCGTCGGTGCCGCGCAGGTCGACCGCCGTGGGCGCGTCAACACCATTGCGCTGCGCAAGCGTGACGGCAGCCTTATCCGGCTGCCCGGGCAAGGCGGCATGGCCGACGTCGCCAACATGCATCGCGATTATCTGCTCTACGTCCCCCGCCATTCCGTGCAGTCGCTGGTCGAGACGGTCGAGATTGCCAGCTCGGCGCGCGGCCTGTTGACTGAGGCCGAACGCGAGCCGATGGGCTATCGGACCGGCGCGGCATTGGTGTTCACCGACCTTTGCGTGTTTCGGCTCGACGGGGAGAGCCGGCAATTGGCCGTCATCGAAACCAGGCCGGGCGTGACGCGCCAGCAGCTCCAGGATGCCACCGGCTTTGCCCTGACATTCGATGCCGATTGCCGCGAACTTGCGCTACCCTCGAACGAGACGCTCGACATCCTGCGAAACCGCATCGACCCGCTCGGTCTGCGGCGCCTCGAATTCGTCAGCGCGAGGGAGCGCAGCGCCCTGATCGCCGAGATCCTCGCCACCGACCGGCGGATGGTCGAGCGCTGCATCGCCGCACAGCGGTCGCATACTGCACCGGATTGAAGGGGGTGCGCATGGCAAAGCCGTTGCTCGAAATGTCGGCCGCCAAGATCTTCTTCGACGGCATCTTCACCAACCCGCGCGTCGCGCATCCTGAAGGCGTGGCCATCCATAGCGACGGCTCGATCTGGTGCGGCACCGAAACCGGCGACCTGTTGCGGCTGGCCGCCGATGGCAGCTCGGTCGAACGGATGGGTGGCACGGAAGGCTTTCTGCTTGGCATCGCTTTCGATAGCGCAGGCAACTGCTTTGCTTGCGATCTCAGACATGCGGCGGTCTTTCGCTGGGATGCCGCGGTGGCCGAGATGCAACGCTTCGCTTCGGCCGGCATCCGCGTGCCGAACTATCCGATCGTCGACGAGGCGCGCGGCTGGCTCTATGTCTCCGATAGCCTCGGCGAAGACAACCGCTCCGGTATCTTCCGCTATGATCTGAAGACCGGCGAAGGCGGCCTGTGGTGCCGCGAGGCCATGGCCTTCGCCAACGGCATGGCGATGGCGCCGGATGGTAATGGGCTTTACGTCGTGGAAAGCCACGCGGCCTGCGTCAGCTATGTGCCGATCCGTGCCGACGGCACGGCAGGACCTCGCCAGCTCGTCGTGGACGGCGTGAACAACGTCCCCGATGGCGTCGCCGTGGCGCCGGACGGTTCGCTGTTCATCTCGTGCTACGAGCCGAGCCGCATCTATCGCTGGCGACAGGATAGCGGGCTCGAGGTGCTGATCGAGGATCCGGCGGCAACCACGCTCGCCCATCCCACCAACATCGCCTTCAAGGGCGATAAGCTCTACACCGCAAATCTCGGCCGCTGGCACATTACCGAGATCGACCTGACGGCGATTTCCTAGATCAAGCGGGCGGCGCTCACCAGGGCTATTGCAGGCGACCGTGACTGGAGCGGATGCGCAGCACCTGCACCCTCGACGGCAGCTCGATCAGGAACTCTTCGTCACGCTCCAGATGGTGGATCTTCGTCGGATCGCCGCCGGTGAACGCCGCCATCGCCTCGACGTTTTCCCAATAGGAGATCGTCACGAATTCCGAATGGCTCGGCGTGTCCTCGCGAAAGGTCTGCACGCCCAGTGCCTTCTCAATCAGCGGCTTGATGCCGGCTTCGTAATTGTAACTCTCGTAGGCATCCGCCTTTTCAGGCACGGTTCTGCCGCGCCAGATACGGGCGATGGTCGGAGTTTTCTCCGTAATTTTCTCTGTCATGGCAACGAATCCCTGCTGGTCTGATTGGTCCGCCGGCGTTCGAAGGCCAGCCAAGGAACGGATCTCCCCGGCTGGCAGCCTCGTATCCCATTGCCAGCGACTTTTCATCTTCCCCGGCCGACATAGGTGGCGCTGCCCGGCTAGGCCTCTTGCCGACCGGTGGGAGACTTACTCCTGGTCCTCGGCGCCGCCTCCGTGGAAGAAGGACCGGATTTCCTGCATGTCGACGCTGCCGTCACCGTCCTCATCGACGGCGTTGAATATCCGCCCGACGAAATCTTGGACTTCTGCCTGAGAAAGCGCGCCGTCGCCATCGGCATCGACTATGGCGAACATCATTCGCATCCTCGCGCCATGCATCCCCCGTCCCATGCCACCGCCGCCACCCGTCTCCCAATCTCGGTCAGGCGTGCCCATCCTGTAGTCGTGATGCCGGCGGTCGCGACCACGCCGTTCCGCCCGGGGCGCGCGATCCTCTTGCATTCTCTCCTCCAACATCTCGGTCATCATCTGGCGCATCATATCGCGCATGGCATCCTGGCTTTGCCCGCTCATTCCGGGCGCCGGAGCTGCGGGCGCGGGCGGGCTCGTCTGGCCGAATGCCGGCGCGGCCAACATAGCCAGCGCCGCGGCAATTACAGTGGTTTTGCTTGCGAGCGTCATCGTAATCTCCATCGGTATGAATTGGTGGCTGCTGCATCCAAGCCAAACCGGCTGCTCGCCTCATGGTTCCTGGTCAGTCGGCTCGACCGCGCAAAAGTCCGCCTGGTGGCGGCAACGAAAGCCGCTTGCCCACGTTGCCGTTGATGCAAAGCTCCACCAGGAGGAAAAAATGGCCGACGATAAGAGCAAGCGGGATTTCCGCGACCGCGATCGCGTTTCGGCGGAAGACGACCGTGAAGTCGAGTATTTTGCCCAGCAGAACGGCATCACCGCCGACCAGGTCCGTCAGCTGATCAAGAGCTTCGGCAATGATCGCGGGCGCCTGGTCGAAGCCGCGAAGGCGTTGCGGGGGATTTCACCTGCCGGAGCCGACGAGGTGACCAGGGAAGCCCGCCAGCAGGCGACACCCATGCATCTCGGCAAACCCGACGAGTGATGCCAGGCAGTTGCTCTGCCGCTGCCGCAGGCGTCAGAACTTGCGGCTCAGATAATCCGAGCCGCGCAGGCCGAACCGCCACTCGGCATCGACAGCCTTGGAAATGCCGATCCGGCGGCCTGTAAGAATGGCGCTGGCGTCGCCCGGCTGCCTGAATTCGAATGGCGGCACGTCCAGTGGCAGCCCGTCATGGAATTTGTCGATTGCCAGCGCCTGGCAAAGACGACCGGGTCCCGAGCAAAGCAGCCGGGGGTCGTCAACACCGCGATTGGCCCGCATAACCTCCAGCCCGGATTGCGGTTCGATTGCGCGGATGAGCACGGCACTGCCGGGCAGGCACACGGCATTGAGGCACCAGTGCAGGCCATGGGAGCGATAGACATAGGCGCTGCCTGGGGTGCCGAACATTGCGCCATTGCGCACCGTCCTGCCACCGAAAGCATGCGAAGCCGGGTCATCGGGGCGATAGGCCTCGGTCTCGACGATGATGCCGCCAACGCCGTGCAAAAGCAGCGTCGCGCCAATCATGTCGCGCGCCACGGTGGTGGCGTCTCGGGCAAAGAATTGGTGGTTCGTGGTCAACGTGCACCGGACTGATCGCGCCTCAACCTGGCGCGTCAGCAAGTTCCCGGACCGGAAGCAAAATGTCCATCCACTGCGTTGTATTCAGCGCAGCATCGCTGCGCCGATGAAAACCGCCGCGGCCAGCACGACGATGGCGGCAATCACCAGCACCGGCCCATATCGGCGCGGTTGGACGTCGGGCTCATCCTTCAGCGGACGCATCGCATTGGCATAGCTCGCCTGGTTGGTAAACTTCGGCGTTTCATGGCGCGCGGCAGGGCTCTTCGGCGGAACGCTGCCGGCCGATTCCGCGTCCGTTTCCATGGGAGCCGCGGCTGGGTCGATCCCCGGTGTCTTATCCCCTCCGCGCCCGGCGTCGATATCGCCCCGCGCTTGAGCCGGGCTTCGCCCAAGAGGTGCTGCGTCGGTCATCGTCGAGGTCCTTTCAGAGCATCGGCCTCAAGCATTCTAACCTGCGTCTCATTCCAAAGTTCCCCCGTTTCAAAGTTCCCCCGTTTCAAAGTGCCAACGAGCGGAAACCGCCTGGGCCTGCTTCCAGGAACAACCGGCGATCGAGCGGGTTGAGCAAGCATCGGGAGAGCAACATGGACTTGGTGCGCCACGCGCCCAGATCGGCAGTTCGAAACAGGCTCCAGCGCATGATCTACTTCACCGCCGACACGCATTTCAGCGACCCGCGCATTTTGCGCATCGACCGCCGCCCGTTCGGCTCGCTGGCGGAGCATGATCGGGCGCTCATTGCGTTCTGGAACGAGACTGTCGGCCCGGACGACGAGGTCTGGCACCTCGGCGATTTTGCCAAGGGCTCGGCGTCCTTCGTGTCGTCGCTGCTGTCGTCTCTTCATGGCAGCAAGCACTTGATCATCGGCAACAACGATGCTGCGGCCACCATTGACGCGACGGGTTGGACCAGCACGCAACACTACAAGGAGCTGACGCTCGGCGGCAGCCTGCTGATCCTTTGCCACTATCCTTTTCGCACCTGGAACCAGATCGGCCGGAAATCGATCGACCTGCATGGCCATTCGCACGGCCGGCTCACCCCGGTCACACGCCAGTATGACGTCGGTGTCGACAGCTGGGATTTTCGTCCGGTCACGCTTCCCACCATCCTCGCCAGCCGCGGCCGCCGGCCGGCGCGGGCAAAACCCGGCTGAAGGCGGCTGGCCGCAACCGGAACCTCTGCGGAGCTGAGGCGTTCGAAAAATTGCAAGGCGTAAAGGCAACGGCAATGGCTCAGAAGATAACGACAGGCGCGAACGACCGGCCGCGCAATGAAACCATCGGCCAATCCGGCGAAGGCCTGCCGGACGATAGCAGCAAGCCGCTTGAGGTCGACGAAGGCTTGGTCGCCCGGTTGAGAAACAAGCTGCAGGGCAAGCCCCGGCAAGCCGCTCAAACCAACATGGACGAGGTTCCGGCAGGCGTCCCCGGCGCCGGCGAGAACATTTGCCGCCGCTGTGCAGGGTCAGGCATGATCGACGGCCGGACCTGCCCCGAATGCGGCGGAACCGGCAAGGTGACGACGCCGATAGGCGGCGGCTGAGGGGATTCGACAGGCTTGGCGACCTGCTTCAGTCCAAGTCCGTCCGGCTGTGGAGCGCCGGTCAGATCGCCGGCACCCACTTCCAGAACACGCCCTCCTTGCGTTCGGGGTAGTGCTTGAAGTCGCATTCGAAGCGCCAGCCGTAATTCTTGGCAGCGGCAAGTGCCTCCTTGCTGACCGGGTTCATGCCCGTCCCTGGCGCGAACCAGTCCTCCAGCAGGTCGTCAGGTATGTAGGCGCCGATCCTCAATGGCAGCTTTTCGAGAACGACATCCATTTCGGGCGGTGCGGGCACGGGGCGCTCCCTTCGGGGTCTATCCACGAACAAATCATTGGAGGCCGATTGAGTTCCAGATTATCGCTGAGATCGGAGGTGACGGTCATGGGCGGGCGGGACTGGATTCGAGGTTCGGCTTTACGAGTACGGCTGAAATAGAAGAACGGCAGTCGGTGCTGTGGCGGTCACGGTTCAGTGGCGGGAAGCTAGAGGTCGGCCAAGCTCGAGTATTCTGTCCGCGCCGGTAGTGGTCTAACAACCCAAGCCGTCCTAACCGTCCACCAAAGCTCAATTGATCGTCGGTGTGGCGTACCAGTCGCTCCTTGACTGTACGCGATCGGTCGATTCTACCTCCTCCGGGGAGTGTTCGCATTCCAAGTTGAAGAAATTGCCAAGGCGGACTGCTGACATGAATCTGCAAGCCCACGAGAATTTGAAGTCTACGATCTGGGAAATCGCCAATCGGCTGCGCGGCCCATATCGCCCGCCGCAATACCGTCTGGTCATGTTGCCGATCGTCGCCCTGCGACGACTGGATTGCGTGCTTGAGCCGACCAAGGACGCTGTACTCAAGGAATACGCGAAGCTCACCGCGCAGAACATGCCGGAAAGCGCGATGGAGCGACTTCTTGGGCGCGCTGCGGACCCTGATCGCAAGCACCCGCTCTACAATACCAGCCCCTACACCTTCGAACGGCTCTTGGGCGATCCCGAGTACATCGCGCCGAACCTCGTCTCCTACATCAACGGCTTCTCGTCCACCGCTCGGACTATCTTCGAGAAGTTCAAGTTCACCGATCAGATCGAAAAGCTCGACGCCAGCAACCGGCTTTTCACCATCGTCAAGGCGATGGCCGACGTCGACCTGCACCCCGATCGCATCGACAACCTACAGATGGGCTACCTGTTCGAGCATCTGGTGATGCGCTTCAACGAGCAGGCCAACGAAGAAGCCGGCGACCACTTTACCCCGCGCGAGGTCATCCGCCTGATGGCGAACCTCGTCTATACGGGCGAACAGGACGTCTACACGCCAGGCATTTTCCGCACGATCTATGACCCAGCGTGCGGCACGGGCGGTATGCTGTCGGAATCAGAAAAGTTCATCCTCGGGCAGAATAGCCAAGCCAATCTTGCCCTCCACGGGCAGGAGTATAACGACGAGTCGTGGGCCATCTGCTGCTCGGACATGCTCATCAAAGATGAGGACACGAAAAACATCGTGCTCGGCGATACGCTGGGCGACGGCAAGAAAGGCGACGGCTTCGAGAATAGCAGTTTCCACTACATGCTCGCCAACCCGCCTTTCGGCGTGGAGTGGAAGGACCAGAAGGCGGTCGTTGAACGCGAGCACAGGGAGATGGGCTTTTCGGGCCGCTTCGGCGCCGGGCTGCCCACCATCAACGACGGCTCGCTGCTGTTCCTCCAGCACATGATCGAGAAGATGCACCCATACAAGGAGGGTGACGAGAACGCGATCGGCTCCAAGATAGCCGTCGTCTTCAACGGCTCTCCGCTCTTTTCTGGCGATGCCGGATCGGGACCGTCGAACATCCGCCGCTGGATCATCGAGAACGATTGGCTCGATGCCATCGTCGCGCTGCCAGACCAGCTTTACTACAACACGGGCATCTTCACCTACATCTGGCTCGTCACCAATCGCAAGCCGCCCAAGCGGCGCGGCAAGGTGCAGTTAATCGACGGCACGCGCTTTTTTCAGCGTATGAAGAAGAGCCTCAATAACAAGCGCAACGAGGTCACCGAGGATCAGATACGCGACCTGACCCGCATCTACGGCAATTTCCGTGACGGCGAGACAGCGGACGTGCGGATCAATGGCGATATCGAAACGCGGGTTGTCTCCCGCATCTTCGAGAACCGCGAGTTCGGCTTCCTTAAGGTGACAGTCGAGCGTCCCTTGCGAATGAATTTCGAGGCGGCGCCAGCGCGCATCGCCCGACTGGACGACCAGTCCGCCTTTGCCAATCTGGCGACCTCAAAGAAGCGCAAAGACGACAAGGCGGCGGCGCGCGAGATCTCGGAAGGCCGCACGCTGCAGGACGCCATCCGCTCAGCTTTGGCCACCCTGGAAGCCAAGGGCCGCTACATGGACCGTGAGGCCTTCGATGCGGACCTGACCCGCGCTGCCAAACGGGCCGGACTGAAACTTGCCGCGCCCATCAAAAAGGCGATCCTCGCCGCCCTCGGCGCGCGCGACCCTGATGCCGAGATTTGCCGCGATGGCAAGGGCAGGCCGGAGCCTGACAGCGAGTTGCGCGACACCGAGAACATCCCGCTGCCCGAAGGCACCGCCCTGCCGCTGCCCATGCAGTTCGGCCCCGATAAGCCAAATGACAGGCTGGTCGAGGCATTCCGAGATGTGATCGACGCCTATCTGGCGCGCGAAGTGCTGCCCCATGTCGCCGATGCTTGGGTCGATTACGACAAGACCAAGGTCGGTTACGAAATCCCGATCAACCGGCATTTCTACGTCTACAAGCCACCGCGCCCGCTGGACGAGATTGAGGCGGATATCATCAAGTTAGAGGGCGACATCGCCGGATTGCTGAAAGGGCTGGTTGCATGACCGTCGTCCCCAATAACATACAACTGGCTTACGGGTTGCTGCCGGATGGATGGCGGTTAGAGAAGCTCAAATTCTTTGCCGATACGCGCAACAGCAATGTCGATAAAACAATTGTCGATGATGAAGAGCCGGTAAGACTCTGCAACTACACTGATGTTTACTACAATAACCGCATCACACCTGATCTTGAATTCATGAATGGCTCGGCAACGGAAGCCGAGATCGAAAAGTTCCGTCTGAAGTGCGGACAGGTGATCATCACGAAGGACAGCGAAGGATGGGACGATATCGGAATCCCCGCGCTGGTCACCGAAGACATGCCGGATGTGCTCTGCGGCTACCACCTGGCTGTGCTGGAGCCAGGACAGGAACTCGATGGCGGTTTTCTGACTTGGCTCTGCCGTTCGGAACCGCTGAATGACCAGTTCAAGTTAGGCGCGAACGGGGTAACGCGATACGGCCTCGGGCAGTACCCGATGAAGAACGCATACGTCGCCGTTCCCCCAATTGAAACGCAGCGACGCATCGCACGGTTTCTGGATGAGAAGACAGCGCGGATCGATGGGCTCATCGAGAAGATGACGGGGCGGGCGTTAGGAGCAAAGGCCCTACGCGATCTTGCCAACGACAAAGACAGAAGTTTTTGCGGTCTTCTTCTAGAATATCGAACATCGCTTATTACCGCTGCCGTAACAGGTAAGCTGGGGATTGTTTGATGGCCGGTCAGGGAAATCCGTGGGACATTCCTGAATGGCATTCGGTGCGGCGAGAATCTGCGCTTGTGCGGCACCTTATTGGCTCGGGTGCCACCGCCTTGGGTCGTGCCAACTACGCAGACCAGGTGGGGGAGTACTACACGGCCTTCTTCGGTTTGTCGGTTGGGCTGGAACGATTGGCCAAGCTCATTCTCGTCGCGGATCATGCAATCGCTAACGCCGGACAAATGCCAGATGAAAGGGTGGTTCGTCGATTTCGCCATAACCTGACCGACCTGATGGAGGCCGCGCACAAGGTCGCAGACAAACAAGCACTAAAGCTCGACTTTCCCCGCCCGACGAATGCGATCAGTCCGAAGATCATTGAATGCCTCGATGCCTTCGCGGATGCAGGGCGGGGGCGCTACGCCAACTTTGCCGCGCTGGGCGATCCTAATCTCGGACAGCATGATCCGATCGGCAAGTGGTGGGGCGAGGTCGCCGAACTGATCCTGAAAGAGCACTACTATGGAAAGGAGACCCAGAAGCGGGTGGAAGGCCGCGCCAGCATGGTCGATGCCGTCATGTCGCCCATCTCCATGGTGCTCTACATCAACGAAATCGGGGACACGATGCAGGATGTGCTCACATCTTCCATCCGCACCGGACAAACCAAACTCGTCCAGCGGTTCGGCCGCTACTATGCGCTGATGGTCGTTCGGTGGCTGTCCGAGGTCTTTTCAGAGCTTTCACGCTCTGCCTGTTACACCCATAAGGTCGAGGCCTTTTTTGGTGTTTGGGAATATTTTCAAACCTATACTGTAGATGACAGCTTTCTAAAGACACGCAGAAATTGGCCTTTGGCTTGATTAGGGGGATAAATGGCCAAAAAATTCTACGATGGTATCGATGCGCTCAAGGCGTTGATCGAGCAATCCGGGCAGCGGGGAAATTGGTCTGAGAGCAACGGCTGTCATCAGTTCCGTTCACAACGCGGCGGTGTCTTGAGCTATTGGCCAGGAACATCGACTGTCAGCGCGCAAGGAAAGTCGCCGGGCAAGGAAGAGCTTGAGGCTCTGCTAGACGAAGGACTCAGGGCTGTTACTTTAGTGGCTCCCGCCGCCCCTGATGGACCAAACAAAAAGGTCTTCGTCGTGTACGGCCATGACAAGGCAGCGCGCACGCAGCTTGACGCCATGTTACGCCGATGGGGTCTTGAACCGGTTATCCTCGACGAATTGCCGTCGAAGGGTCAGACAATTATTGAGAAACTTGAAGACTATACCGAAGATGTCGGTTTCGGTGTAGTGCTGGCCACTCCCGATGATCTCGGCTATCCGAAAGAGCACGAAGATCAGAAGGCATTTCGAGCCCGGCAGAACGTAGTTCTCGAACTTGGGATGCTGCTGGTGAAATTGGGCAGACCGAGAGTAGCCGTCTTACTCGGATCACAAGTCGACATGGAACGCCCCTCCGACATCCAGGGGCTAATCTACATCCCTTTCAAGACGGATGTTCAGAAAGAGGCAGGGCCGCTTCTTGCCAAAGAAATGGCTGAACAAGGATACGCTATCGACGTCAAGAATCTTTGAGGATCGCCATGTCCGGCCACACCGAAAACGACTTCGAGACAGCGATTGAAGCCGGGCTTGTCGCCGCGGGCGGCTACGCGAAGCGTTCGCCAACCGCCTACGATGAGGTCTTGGCGCTCTTTCCCGACGACGTAACAGGCTTCCTGAAAGACAGTCAGGCGCCGAAGTGGGGGCAGCTTGAAGCCCTGCTCGGGGCTAAGACCGACGCGACCGTACTCGACAGCCTCGCCAAGGAACTCGACATCAAGGGCACGCTGCATGTCCTGCGGCATGGCTTCAAATGCTACGGCAAGACCTTCCGGCTGGCCTATTTTCGTCCAAACTCCGGCATGAACCCCGAGGCAGCCGCATCCTATGCCGCGAACCGGCTGACCATCACCCGGCAGGTCGCCTTCAACTCGGTGATGAAAAAGGCCGACGGCAAGAACCGGCGCTGCATCATCGACGTGACCCTGAGCCTCAACGGCCTACCCGTGGCGACGGCGGA
This sequence comes from Mesorhizobium sp. M0410, assembly GCF_040321435.1. Lineage (NCBI taxonomy): Bacteria > Pseudomonadati > Pseudomonadota > Alphaproteobacteria > Hyphomicrobiales > Phyllobacteriaceae > Mesorhizobium > Mesorhizobium sp. M0410. The sequence goes on along the minus strand of NZ_JAMYRN010000001.1, from coordinate 302,694 downwards.
ACTGAAAAATAATCTGGGAAGCAGTCCACAGCGCGCATCCGACGCGGTCCGCCAATATTGCGATGCGCGCGACGAGCGGGACTTGCTGTTTGCTTTCAAGAAACGCGCGCTAGTGCATTTCGCCGTGGACCCCGATGAGGTGTGGATGACCACCCGCCTCAAGGGCAAGGAGACGGTCTTCCTGCCCTTCAACCGGGGCAATAATCACGGCGCTGGCAATCCACCTGTGGAAGGCAACTGGAGGACCCATTACCTCTGGGACGAGGTGCTACAGGCCAACAGCCTGATCGACATCCTGCAGCGCTTCATGCACCTGGAGGTGAAAGAGCGGCAGGTCAAGACCGACAAGGGAGTGCGCACCATCCGCAAGGAAACGATGGTATTCCCGCGCTATCACCAGCTCGATGCGGTGCGCAAACTCGTGGCTCATGCGCGTAACAATGGATCGGGGCGCAACTATCTCGTTCAGCACTCGGCAGGGTCGGGGAAATCCAACTCCATCGCGTGGCTGGCGCACCGGCTGGCCAGTCTACATGACGACAATGACCAGAAGGTGTTTCATTCTGTGGTGGTCGTCACCGACCGTCGGGTACTCGATCAGCAGTTGCAGAACACCATCTATCAGTTCGAGCACAAGACCGGGGTGGTCGAGAAGATCGACGAGGACACCCAGCAGCTTGTTCGCGCCCTGTCGCAGGGGACCCCGATTGTCATCACCACGATCCAGAAATTCCCGTTCATCTCGCAGGCACTCTCCACGCTCGAAGGCAAAGGCACTGGCGTGAAGATCGATACGGCGGGCAAGCGGTTCGCGGTGATCGTAGACGAGGCGCATTCCTCACAAAGCGGCGAGACGGCGACCGCGCTCAAGGGGATGCTCAACAAGGATGGCATTGAGGCCGCGATTGCGGCGCAGATGTCGGACGAAGAGGATGACGATCTGTCCGACGACGCGAAGGCTGCAATGCTGCGCGACGCGCTGAAGCGCGCCCGTCAGCCAAACCTCTCGTTCTTCGCCTTTACAGCCACGCCGAAGTTCAAGACGAAGGTTCTGTTTGACGAGCCGGGTTCATCGGGCACGTCGCCGTTCCACGAGTACACCATGCGGCAAGCCATCGAAGAAGGCTTCATCATGGACGTGCTCTTGAACTACACGACCTACAAACGCTTCTTCGGCCTTATCAAGCAGGCGGAGAATGACCCCGAGGTGCCGCGCAAGAAGGCGGCGAAGGCGCTCACTCGATATCTCGAACTGCATCCCGTTAACATCGAGCAGGTGGTTTCTGTTGTCGTGGAGCATTTTCGGCTCAACGTCATGCACGAGCTTGGCGGTCGCGCCAAGGCGATGGTCGTCACCGGCTCCCGGCTTGCTGCCGTCAAGTACAAGCTGGCCTTCGACCGCTACATCAAGGTTCACGGATATTCTGGCATCCGCTCGCTGGTGGCCTTCTCCGGCAGCGTCGAGGACCCGGAAGACCCCGGCTCATCCTATACCGAAGTTTCGATGAATGACGGACTGGCTGAAAGTGAGTTGCCCGAAACATTCGAGCGCGACGACTACCGCGTGCTTCTGGTGGCGGAGAAATATCAGACGGGCTTCGACCAGCCGCTTTTGCAGACCATGTATGTGGTCAAGCGCCTTGCCGGGGTGCAGGCGGTGCAGACGCTGTCCCGTCTCAACCGAATGGCTCCGGGAAAGGCGCGCACTTTCGTCCTCGATTTCGCCAACGAGGAAGACGACATCTACAAGGCGTTCAAGCCCTACTACGAGACGACGCCCATCGGCGAGAACGCCGATCCGCACCGCTTGTCCGAATTGCAGCACAAGCTATTGGAATGGGCGGTCTTTGCGCCTGATGACGTCAATGCCTTTGCTGAGGTGTGGTATCGGGGCAAGCGCGATCATTCCGCAACCGACCATCGGCTGATGAGCGCAGTGCTCGATGCAGTGGTGCAGCGGTTCCTTGAGAAAGAGGCGCCGGAGCAGGACGAGTTTCGTGGTCAGTTGACCGCGTACCGTAACCTTTATGCCTTCCTCTCCCAGATTATCCCTTATCAGGACAGCGAGCTTGAAAAGCTCTACGCCTTTGTTCGCAACCTGATCTCCAAGCTCCCACCACCCGGCGATGGCCATGCCTTTGCGCTGGACGACGAGGTGGCGCTTCGCTTCTTCCGACTCCAACAGATGACGGAAGGTTCAATCGACCTGGGTTATGGCGAAGCTGCCCCGCTCAAGGGGCCGACGGACGTTGGAACGGGCGGATTTGGCGAGGAAGCAGTTGCCCTGTCTACACTGGTTTCGAAACTGAACGAGCGCTTCGGCACGAACTTCACTGAGGCTGATCAGTTCTTTTTTGATCAGATACGCGCCAGCGCCGAAGAGGACGACAAGATCGTTGAAGCCGCGAAGGCCAACAACCTCGCCAACTTCTCATCCTATCTGGAACGGATGCTGGATGAACTCTTCATCGACCGCATGGAAGGCAACGAGGAAATCTTTTCACGCGTAATGACGGACAAAGAGTTCCGCTCGGCTGCCCACGAGCACCTTGCACTGGAAATCTTCCGGCGCGTGCGCGACCGGCAAACGGCTGGTGAGGTGAAGTAAGTGCAGTGAAGGAAAGTAAGCGGAATTTATCAGCGATTTCAAAAGCTTGGCGCACCCGACAGGATTCGAACCTGTGACCTCTGCCTTCGGAGGGCAGCGCTCTATCCAGCTGAGCTACGGGTGCTTTCAGGATCGGTGATCCGGAAAACGAACCAGCCGGTAAACCGGCCAGCCCCGGCTTCTTAGCGGAAGCCGGGCCGAGCTTCAACGGGCAATCGCGGACGGACTCACGTTGCCGTAGCGGCCCATAGGATAGATACCTGTCCCGTCCGGCGGCCGCGGCTGCTCATTCGGTCACGGTAAGCACCGCCTTGCCACTGATGCTGCGCTGCCGCAGCGCGTCGAGGGCCTGGCCGACGTCCCGCCACGGCACGGTCAGGACCACGCGCGTTTCGAGCCGGTCGGCTGCGATTAGCGCGAGCAGCGAGGCGATGTCCGCGCCAACCTCCGGACCGGACGTGTAGTAGGCGAAGGTCTGAAGCCGCGCGCCCTCATGACCTGGAACGAACTGGCGGAAGCCGATGGGCGTGAGTTCGCCGCTGCTCGAGCCGAACATGACGACGGTCCCGCCCGGCGCGACCCGTTCGATCGCTTGCGCGAGGCTATCGCCGCCGACCGATTCGGTAATCAGCGAGAACAGTCCTTCGGCCAGCTCGATCGTTTCGACGACCCGCTCGGCTCCCAGGCCGCGGAGATCCGCGGCATGCCGGGCGGCGGCGACCGCCGTCACCGACGCGCCCTGCTGGCGGGCGAGCTGGATCTGGAAACGGCCGACCGCGCCGCTTGCGCCGGTAATCAGGACCCGCTGGCCGGCCAGCTCGCCGCCGAGGCGCAGGGTCCGCAGCGCGGTCGTGCCTGCGACAGGGACAGTGGCGGCGGCAACGAAGCTGACGTCGTCCGGCAGGATGGCAAGGTGGTCGGTTGGAACGGCAACATTTTCGGCCCACCCCGCCTCGTCGACCAGAGCCGCAACGCGGGCGCCGACGGCCGGCCCGGAGCCATCGGCCGCGGCGCGCTCGACAATTCCGGCGACGTCCTGGCCAGGCACCCAGCCGTTCGGGCGGATGTTGAGCAGGCGCAGTTCGCCGCGGTTCAGCGAGACTGCCCGGACCGAGACCAGCGCCTCGTGCGGGGCGGGCTCGGGTTCGCCAAGCTCGGCGAGCCGCAACCCGGTGGCGCTGTCCGGAGATGTGACTAAGGCGAGCATGGCGTCATGGCTCCTTGCTGCGGCGTGCCATGCCTCGGACGTGCCCGGCTTGGCGGGGCAGGCGCGGGTCGGAGGATCTCGGAGGCCAGCCGCACGTCGAGGGAGCGGGCCACCAAGCCGTCGCCGTCTCCGATGGCCGCTGACGATGCGATCCACCGCCCGGTCTTTCAGTACGACCGCCGCGCGTCTGAACAATCTTTCTCATCGCTTTTGCAGGCTCCTGACTCATTCGGGGTCGGAGCTTATCGACTTTGCCGATGGAATAATTTAGCTATCATGTCACATGATCGCTAAAATCAGTCAAAATGAGACAGCCGCTTCGCTACCCCTGGCCGAATTTCGATCCCGATGACGTCCTTGCACCGGCAATTGCCGTGCGCGTCGACGTTCCCGAGACCAGGGCGGAGGTACCGGACCACCACCACCGCAAAGGGCAACTCGTCTTCGCGCTCGGCGGTGGCGTCACATGTCGCGTCCCCAGCGGGCTGTGGATGGTGCCGCCTCATTGCGCGGTGTGGATTCCGGGTGGCATGAAGCACAGCAACGTCGCGACCGCCAATGCCCGGATTTTTTTTCGTCTATATCGAGCCTGGAGCCACCGACCTGCCGGACCGGTGCTGCACGCTTTCGATCTCGGCGTTGCTGCGCGAGCTCATCATCGAGCTGGCGGATCGCGGTGAGGATGATGACGCGAGGGGCGAACTCCTGACCAGGGTACTGCTATCCGAACTGCCGCGCATGCCTGTCCAGCAGCTACATTTGCCGATCTCGTCCGAGCCGCGCTTGAGGCGCATCGCCGCGGCGCTGGCGGAAGATGCTGCCGACCGCAGCACCCTGGCGGAATGGGCCAATCGCGTCGCGCTCAGCGAGAGCAGTCTCGCACGTCTCGTGGTCAAGGAGACAGGGCTGACCTTCGGGCGCTGGCGCCAGCAATTGCACTTGATCGTCGCGATGCGCGCGCTGGCCTCCGGCGCCAGCGTTCAGCAGGTTTCGGCCGATCTCGGCTATGAATCGGTCACCGCCTTCATCACCATGTTCAAGAAAGCGCTTGGCAAGCCGCCGGCAAAGTATCTTAGCAGTGTCGCCCAAAACGGCGGCTCTGCGTTTGTCGCCTGAACCCGCACGCGGTCAACACTCGGACTTCAACTGTCACTGCTCCTCGGCGTACAGCAGCCGCGTCTTTGCCTCCGAGGTCGGTAACAGGCTGCGCTGGATCAGCGCCTCGACGTGGTCGTTGCGCTGGCGCGCGCTGTCGGCGCCCATCACCACGATGATCAGCCTGTGCCCGTCTGCATTATAGGAGGTCACGATGTTGAAACCCGAAGCTCTGATGTAGCCGGTCTTGATGCCGTCGACGCCGCGCACCCGGCCGAGCATGTCGTTGTGGCCGCGCACCAGCCTGCCGCGGAACATGAAGTCGCTTTCGGAGAAATAGTGGAAATGTTGCGGGAAGCGGGTGTGCAGCGCCATGCCGAGCACCGCCATGTCGCGCGCGCTGGTGTGCTGGTCGCCGTCCGGCAGGCCCGAGGCGTTGCGGAACACGGTGCTGCTCATGCCGATCTGGCGCGCCTTGGCGGTCATCATGCCGGCGAACGCCTCTTCGCTGCCGCCGAGATATTCGGCAACGGCGACCGCCACGTCATTGGCCGATTTGACGACGATGGCGCGGATCGCCGAATCGACGTCGATGGTCTCGCCGCGCCTGAACCGCAGCTTGGTCGGCGGCTGCCGGGCGGCGTTGTCCGACACCGGAATTTGTGTCTCCTTGCTGATGCGGCCAGAATCCAGCGCCTCGAACAGGAGGTAGAGCGTCATCATCTTGGTCAGTGACGCCGGATAACGCGGCGCCGTCGAATTGACCTCGAACAGCGTCTTGCCGGTGCCGGCATCGATGACCATGGCGGCATATTTCTGCGGCGGCGCCGGTACCGCCAGCACGCTGTCGGGCGGCGTGACAGTCGTGCAGCCGGCAGCAAACAGCAGCAGCGCCAGCACCGCGACGTAATTGTGGATGAGCGAAAAGAAGCGCAAGGCGGACAAGTCGGTTCCGAAGGCAGGCTGTTTCTGAGACGAGGCGAAGCTATCTTACCGGAAAGGCACAGTCCATTTGGTTAATATCGGTCGGGGCCTGGATTGGTGCCCTGTCCACAGGCCCACGTGGCCGCTGTGCCGAGCCGTCTGATGGGAATTGCCGGCCACCACGCTTGCGCAACCGGCGGCGAGTGGGCTTTGTTGGCGCCGGCAGAATCGGTAGGTGCACATGGATACGGTCACGATCACGGCAAAAGGCATTTCGGTATCGGTCGATCTTGCCGTCGGCCATCTCGCCTATATGGCGATCGATATCGATGGCCGCCGGCTTAAGCCGCTGCATCGCGCACCCTGGGTCGGCGAGCCGCGCGAGACGCTGCCGAAAGACCTGCCTGAAGGTACGGTCCACCTGTCCGGCGATTTCCTGTGCGCGCCGTTCTCGGTCAGCGACGTCGAAGCGGCACCTTTGCATGGCTGGCCGGCCAACAGTCGCTGGGACGTCGTCGACAGCGCGGCAACGGCCGATGGCTGGCGTGCCGTCTTCCGCCTGCAGCGCCCGGTTATGGGCGCAACCGTCGACAAGATCCTGATCGTGCGCGACGATCATCCCTTTCTCTATCAGGAACACATCTTTTCCGGCGGGGCCGGCGCCATTCCGGTCGCCCATCACCCGATGACGGTGATGAAGGCCGGCGGCAGGCTGGCGTTCTCGCCGAAGCCCCTTGCCGCAACGCCGAACGAAGCGCCGGAGCCCGATCCGGCCCGCGGCCGCTCTTTGCTCGCTTACCCGGCGCGCAGCACCGACCTGACGCGCTTTCCCGCCGCCGACGGCGGCACGATCGACCTGACCGCCTATCGCATGGACCAGCTGCGTGAGGACTTCGTCACGCTGGTCGAGGCCGACCATGGCGGACCGGGCTGGACCGCGCTGGCGCGCCAGGCGGAAGCCGACCTCGTGCTGGTGCTGAAGAACCCGGCCGAACTGCCGGTCACCATGCTGTGGGTCAGCAATGGCGGGCGCGACTACGCGCCATGGAGCAGCCGCCACCGCGGCGTGCTCGGCATCGAGGACGGCCGCACGGCCGTCGGCCATGCCGCGTCGCTCGGCGACAACTGGCTGAAGCATGAAGGCGTGGCGACCGCCTTTGCCCTTGCTGAAGGGCGCCGCTTTTCGTTCCGCCATGTCATCGGCGCACTGCCTTGGCCGTCCGGCAAGCCGCCGCGCGACGTCACGACCTCGCCGGGCCGCATGCGCATCCTGGCGGCTGACGGTGCCGAGCGCGACATCGGCTTCGACAGCGATTTCCTGCGGATCAGCCAGTCCCGGCCCGATTGAACGCCTGGCACAAGCCGCGTTTGAAATTTTCGAAAACTGCCGCCAAAATGCGCCAGAACCATCTTAACGGATGCCAATGTCTGAGATCGCCCATCTCGCCGCTACCATTTTCAAGCGCGCCGGCAAGGCGCCGCGATTCATCGTTGCCATTGCGGGTCCCCCCGGCGCCGGCAAGTCGACATTGTCGGCAGGCTTGCACGACCTGCTGCCGGAAGGCACGGCGGAAGTCGTGCCGATGGACGGGTTCCACTACGATGACGTCGTGCTCGAGCGGCGCGGCCTTCGCCAGCGAAAAGGTGCCCCGGAAACCTTTGATTTTGCCGGCTTCGAAGCGCTGCTGAAGCGCATCCGCGCTGGCGAGCCGGATATCGCCATCCCGGTGTTCGACCGCAGCATGGAGCTGTCGCGCGCCGCCGCTGCGATCATCGCCGCCGAGACCAAATTCATCCTGGTCGAAGGCAATTACCTGCTGCTCGACGAAGAGCCATGGACGCGACTGGCGCCGCTGTTCGACTTCTCGATCTTCGTCGACGTGCCGCGCGCCGAGCTCGAGCGCCGGCTGCTCGAGCGATGGCACGACCACGGCCGGTCCGACGAGGACGCGCGCGCCTGGATTGCTTCCAACGACATGCCGAACATCGATCGCGTGCTTGCCCGTCGGCGGCCCGCCGACCTGGTGGTCGGTGGACAGGCCTGATCTGGTAAGGACTGTTCGGCCGGAACCTTAACACTTTCAGGCCGTTATCCCGGACACGGCAATTGTGCCGCATGAGGGAACGGTTCGATGGAAACCATGGCAAGAAAGCCTGCGCCCGCCAAGGGCAAGGCGACACGATCAAAAATCACTCGAGCGAAAACCAGCGCCGGCCCGGCAGGGGCGGCCCGCTCCAAGGATGCGGCAAAGCCCAGCTTTGGCAAGGCGGCGCCGAAAAAGGTGATGCCTGCCGCGGCCAAAACCGCTGCACCCAAGGCCAAAAGGTCGGCAAGCAGCAGAGGATCGATCGCAGGCAGCGCAATGCGCACCGTTAAGGCAACGGCCAATGTCGCCGCCGGTGCCGTGCTTGCGACCGCCAAAGGTGCGGCGTCGCTTGCCGCTTCCGTAGTCGGCAAGAGCGGCTCGAAATCCCGGACCAAGGCAAAATAGCCGGGCAGTCAGGGTTCTGATCAGGCTCTGGCCGGAATGGTGAGGCCCCTCTGCACCGCCGGCCGGGCAAGGCCACGCTCCAGCCATGCGCCCACGCCGGGGAAATCGTCGAAACCGACGAGGTCCCGCGCCTCGTAAAAGCCGATCAGATTGCGCACCCATCCAAGCATCGAAATGTCGGCGATGGTGTAATCGTCGCCCATAATCCAGCTGCGGCCCTTGAGCCTCGTTTCGAGGACGCCGATCAGCCGTCGCGACTCGTCGCGATAACGCTCCAGCGGGCGCTTGTCGGCGATTTCGCGCCCGGCGAATTTGTGGAAGAAACCGACTTGGCCGAATATCGGCCCGATGGAAGCCATCTGGAAGAACACCCACTGGATCGTCTCGTAACGCAGCGTTGCGTCTGCCGGGACCAGCTTGCCGGTCTTATCGCTGAGATAAAGCAGGATGGCGCCGGATTCGAACAGGCCGATCGGCTTGCCGCCCGGGCCGTCCGGATCGATCATCGCCGGGATCTTGCCGTTCGGGTTCAAAGACAGGAATTCCGGCGTCCAGCTCTCGTTCTTGCCGATGTCGACGGCATGCGGCTCGTAGGGCAGGCCAAGTTCCTCCAGCGCGATCGATATCTTCACCCCGTTCGGCGTCGGAAACGAATAAAGCTGGATGTGGTCGGGGTGGCTCGCCGGCCAGCGCCTGGCGATCGGAAACGCGGACAGATCGGTCATCGAAACTCCTGGTCGGGGACCGCGCCGAGCGGCATGGTCATGGCGGGTCGCAGTGAGTTAGGCGCGACGCCTGGCGCGATCAATATGCGCATGGAAAGTTTCACCGGCCCCCGCGAAGGGCCGCAAGGGGTGTGGTCACACGGCCTTGACCGCCAGCACCGCATTGGTGCCGCCGAAGGCGAAGCTGTTGCTCATTGCGGTGCGCACCGCGCGCTCGCGTGCCACGTTCGGCGTGATGTCGAGATCGCAGTCGGTGTCGGCTTCCCGATAATTGGCGGTCGGCGGCACGATGCCTTCGCGGATCGCCATCACGCAGGCGATCATTTCCAGCGCGCCGGATGCGCCGAGGCAGTGGGCATGCATCGATTTGGTCGAGGAGACAGAAAGCTTGTAGGCATGGTCGCCGAACACGCGTTTGATCGCCGCCGTCTCGATCTGGTCGTTGGCCTTGGTGCCGGTGCCATGCGCGTTGAGATAGTCGACGTCCTCCGGATTGAGCCCGGCATCGACGAGGCAGAAGCGCATCGCCGCCTCCGGCCCTTCGATTGTTGGCGCGACGATATCGGAAGCGTCGGCGGAAAGGCCCACACCGGCGATTTCGGCAAGGATGGCGGCGCCGCGCGCCATGGCATGCTCATACGTTTCCAGCACCACCATGCCGGCGCCTTCGCCGAGCACGAGCCCTTGGCGGTCGGCCGAAAACGGCCGGCAGGTGTCCGGCGACAATACCCGCAGGGCCTCCCAGCCCTTGAGGATGCCCCAGACCAGCGGCGCATCGGTGCCGCCGGCGACCATGACGTCGGCCCGGCCGAGCCTGATCTGATCGACCGCCGAGGCAATGGCGTGGTTGGATGACGAGCAGGCAGAGGTGATGCCGAACACCGGTCCACGCAGACCAAGATTCATGCTGACATGGCCGGCGGCTGCGCCCGGCATTACTTTCGGTACGGTGAAGATGCCGGCGCGGTTCTTGCCTTCGAGCAGGATGGCGCGATAGTTCTCTTCGATTGCCTCCCAGCCGCAGACGCCGACGCCGACGATGGTGCCCATCCGGTAGGTGTTGGCCGCGTGCGGGTTCAATCCCGCCTGCTGTGCCGCCTCCCGCGCGGCGATCGTCGCCAGAAGGCTGAAGCGGTCCATCGACACGACCTGTTTGCGGTCGATGCCGTGCTCGGGAAGCGCCTTGATTTCGCAGCCGACCTTGACCTTCAGATCATGCAGCAGCGGATTGTCGATCGCGCCGATTGCTGAACGGCCGGCGCGCATCTCATTCCAGATTGCCGGTGCATTGGTGCCGAGGCCGCATAACCCGCCGATGCCCGTGATGACGATGCGCTTGTGCATTCAGTCAGGCTTTTTTCGCGATCAGCGCGCGAACCGCCTCGACCATGTCGCCGACATTCTTCAGATTGCTCCAGGCATCGACCGTGTTCATCTCGATTTCGATGCCATACTCTTCCTCGAGATCGAAGATGATCTCCGTCAGTTCCAGCGAATGGATGCCAAGCGCGGTCAGTTCGGTACTGGTGGTGATTTCCTCGCCGCCCGGCTCGGCATGAGCCTTGATCTTGGCGATGATATCGTTTGCCAGCTGGTCAGCCATTCGGTTTCTTCCCCAACTCTGTCGTTTCCCGACGCCAACTGATCAGCGCCCCTTTTGTCCTCGATTACGCCGTCATCGTCGCCTTTTACCCCCGCCAGGCGCCGGTGACCGTACCAAGGTGGCTCCCTCTATAGAAACCGAAACGCTGTCAAGCAACAAGCTATATATCGACAAAGCCGCCGCAGTGCTTAACGTTGGTGTCGTGGACACGATCGCAAATAGCTTGACCTCAGTGCCGCCGGCCCAGCGCGTTGCCGGGCTTGCGCGGCTTGGCTGCGACTGGAACGGAGGCCGCACGCGTCTTCGGCGCCTGTACCAGGACGGCGCGGCCAAGATCCGCATGCCGGCAGTCTCGGCCGATCCGCTCGAAGCCGTCCTGATCAACACCGCCGGCGGGCTGACCGGTGGCGACCGTCTCGCCTGGGAGGTCGATGTCGGTGCCGGCGCGTCCGCAACGATAACGACGCAGGCCTGCGAGAAAATCTACCGCGCCGCATCCGACCGCGCCGAAGTGCGGGTGCAATTGAGCGCCGGCGAAGGCGGCCACATTGCCTGGCTGCCGCAGGAAACCATCGTCTTCGACCGCTCGGCCTTTGCCCGCACGCTTGACGTGGAGCTTGCCGCCGGAGCCGAGGCGCTGATCCTGGAAGCTACCGTCTTCGGCCGCCTGGCCATGGGTGAACGGGCTTGGCAAGGCCAATTCCATGACCGCTGGCGCGTCCGCCAGGACGGGGCGCTGATTCACGCCGAGGAGTTCCGCATCGGCCCCGACATTGCCGTCACCTTGAATCGTCCGGCGGTTGCCGGTGGCGGCATCGCGGTGGCGACGCTGCTGATGGTGTCGCCGCGGGCAGAAGCTTTGCTCGAGCCGGCCCGGGCCATGGTCGGCGGCCAGGGCGGCGTCAGTTTCTGGAGCGTGCGGAAATCTGGCAAGCTTCTTGCTCGGCTGTTCGCCGAGGACGGCTACCAGCTCCGCAAGCGGCTGGTGCCGCTTGTCGAATTGCTCAACGGACGGGCGGGCCTGCCCAAATTATGGTCACTCTGATTTCGATTGTGCAACTGCAGGAAAACGCATGAATCTGACGCCGAGGGAGAAAGACAAGCTGCTGATCGCCATGGCGGCGATCGTGGCCCGCAAGCGGCTCGAACGCGGCGTCAAGCTCAACCATCCGGAAGCGATCGCGCTGATAACCGATTTCGTCGTCGAGGGTGCCCGCGACGGCCGCGCCGTCGCCGAGCTGATGGAGGCCGGCGCCCACGTCGTCACCCGGGCCCAGGTGATGGAAGGCATTGCCGAAATGATCCACGATGTGCAGGTCGAGGCGACGTTTCCAGACGGCACCAAGCTGGTGACCGTGCACGAGCCGATCAGATAAAACCGCCAAGGAGAGGAAAATGCTTCAGCTGCGTCCGAACTGCGAATGCTGCGACAAGGATCTGCCGCCCGATGCGACGGACGCGGTGATCTGCACCTTCGAATGCACCTTCTGCGCCGACTGCGCACAAAACGTGCTCGGCGGCGCCTGCCCGAATTGCGGCGGCAACTTCTCGGCCCGCCCGATCCGTCCGGCAGCGCTGCTGACGAAATATCCGGCCTCGACCAAGCGCGTCCTCAAGGCAGAAGGCTGCGGTCCGGCCCGCAAGGCGGCGTGAGAGGCATGATGATCTCGAAGATGGAAGCTACGCCGATGATCCCCGCTACGATGAAATGCACGACGCTGTCGGCGGCCCTGCTGCTGGCGGCAGCTATGCCGGCCTATGCCCATGTCGGCGTCGGCACGGTTTCGTCCTTCGCCGCCGGCTTCTCCCACCCGCTCTCCGGCCTCGATCATATGACGGTGATGATTGTCGTCGGCCTATGGGCGGCGCTCAGGGGCGGCAAGGCGATCTGGGCATGGCCGCTGGCTTTCGTCGGCGTCATGCTGGCCGGCGGCGCGCTCGGTATGCTGCATGTGCCGATGCCTTTCGTCGAGCCGGCCATATTGGCGTCCGTCGTGGCACTCGGGCTGCTGGTTGCGCTCGCCGTCGATCTTCCCGTCTCGGCCGGCGTCGCCGTCATCGGCCTGTTTGCGCTGTTCCATGGCTACGCCCACGGCACCGAGGTGCCTGAAAATGCCGCTGGGCTTGGCTATACCGCAGGCTTTGCCGTTGCCACCGCGTTGCTCCATGCCGTCGGCATCACGGCTGGTCTCGGCCTCGGCTGGCGCTTCAGTGGGCTTGCCCGCGCCGCTGGCGCCGCCTGTGCCGCGATTGGCGCCGGCCTCGCCTTCGGCATCCTGTGAGGCAGTGATGATCCCCGGCGAAATCATCACGGCAAGCGGCGAGATCGAACTGAACAAGGGACTGCCGACGGTCACCATGAAGGTGGCCAACAGCGGCGACCGGCCGATCCAGGTCGGCAGCCACTATCATTTCTTCGAGACCAATGAAGGGCTGAGATTCGATCGCGACAAGGCGCGGGGCATGCGCCTCGACATCGCCGCCGGCACCGCGATGCGCTTCGAGCCCGGCCAGGAGCGCGATGTTACGCTAGTGCCGTTCGGCGGCAAGCGCGAGGTCTACGGATTTCAGCAGAAGATCATGGGCAAGCTGTGAGATCGAAGGCGTCGAGCAGTTTCGGCTCAGCCGGGCGGCTTGGCCGCCGCATAGATGACGACCTTTCCCGAATCGTCGAATTCAACCGCCAGAACGTCCTCGGTCTGCACTCGCCGCGAGTCGATAGCGTTGAACAGCAATGCGTTCGCCTCGATCTCCTTGCGCAGCTCGGCAATGTCGTCCCGATGTTGCCTGACCTTGCTTTCGATCGCCGGCGGCGGGCCGCCTTCGGTGCGCGCGGCGTCGGTAAGAAACACGATATCGACTTTGTCGAGCTTGGATGTCTTTCGCACGGCAGCGATGTTCTCACGCGTGCGGTCGATCGCCGAGCTGACCTTGCCGGCTTCCGCATTTGTCTTGGTCTCCTCCTGGCCGACCTCCGAGCCGACGATCCGGTTGACGGTCTCGGCGCTGTCGAGGCTCTGCGCGTTCAGCGCGGCGTGCGGAATGCTGGCGGCCAGAAACGCGGTCGCGGCAATGCCATGCACCCATCTGGTGTCGGAGAAGGTGGTGATCGCCATCGCTCGTTCTCAGGGTCCTTTTCGAGGCTTGTGTCAGGGCGACAGGACCGAAACGAAACGTCCCCCGTGAAGGTTCCCTTTGCGATGCGGCGGGCTGACCGGGCGCCGGCCCGCCGCCTTGTCTCGTCAGCTCGCTTTCTTGGTGATCAGCGTCAGCGCGCCATTGGTGCTCATGCTGGCGGCGATCACCTGCGCCGAGGTGAGCCCCTTGGCTTCGAGTGCGGACTTGACCTGCGGTGTCGCGTCGATCGAGCCGCGCAGTTTCTGCAGATCGGCGTCGCTGCGCTTGGCGATCACCTCGTTGACCTTGGCTTGAGTGTCCGCCGGCAGATCCTTGATGTCGACGACGTTGATCGCCTGGATGGTGGGCGCCTGTGGCTGCGCTCCGGGCGCGGCAGGAGCAGGCGCGGCCGGCGCCGGACTGGGCTGCTGCGCAGGCTGTTGCTGGGCGCTGGCGGCGGTTGCGAGCACCAGCGTGGCGGCGGCTGCCAGAAGGGTCGTTTTGCGCATGGATGTTCCTTTCCATCGATTGGCAAATGGTCGTTTTGGGGTGACCCGGCCACCTCAAACGCCAAATGGGATCGGAAAGTGTCGCTCAGCGGGTCATTGCGTGATCATAGGATGGCAGCAATGTGGGGCCCGCCTTCGACAAGCGGTATTTTCGGGCTGTATTTCGGGAGCAATTGCTGATGGCTAAAATCACCCGCGCCGCCTATGCGCAGATGTACGGCCCGACCGTTGGCGACAAAGTCCGGCTCGCCGACACCGAGCTGTTCATCGAGGTCGAAAAGGATCTCACCGTTCACGGCGAGGAGGTGAAATTCGGCGGCGGCAAGGTCATCCGCGACGGCATGGGCCAGAGCCAGGTTTCACGCGCGCAAGGCGCGGTCGACACCGTCATCACCAATGCGCTGGTCGTCGATGCCACCGCCGGTATCGTCAAGGCCGACATCGGCTTGAAGGACGGCCGCATCGTCGCGATCGGCAAGGCCGGCAATCCGGATACCCAAGGCGGCGTCACCATCATCATCGGTCCCGGCACCGAGATCATCGCCGGCGAAGGCAAGATCCTGACCGCCGGCGGCTTCGACGCGCATATCCACTTCATCTGCCCGCAGCAGATCGAGGAAGCGCTGATGTCGGGCATCACCACCATGCTCGGCGGCGGCACCGGCCCGGCGCACGGCACGCTGGCGACCACGTGCACGCCGGGGCCGTGGCATCTGGCGCGCATGATCCAGTCTTTCGACGCCTTCCCGATGAATATCGGGCTGTCGGGCAAGGGCAACGCGTCGCTACCTGCCGCGCTCGAGGAGATGGTGCTCGCCGGCGCCTGCTCGCTGAAGCTGCATGAGGACTGGGGCACGACACCGGCTGCAATCGACTGCTGCCTGTCGGTCGCCGACGATTACGACGTGCAGGTGATGATCCACACCGACACGCTGAACGAGTCCGGCTTCGTCGAAAACACGGTCGCGGCGATCAAGGGCCGCACCATCCATGCCTTCCACACCGAAGGCGCCGGCGGCGGCCACGCGCCTGACATCATCAAGGTCTGCGGTCTGCCCAACGTCATTCCGTCCTCGACCAATCCGACGCGTCCCTACACGGTCAACACGCTGGCCGAGCACCTCGACATGCTGATGGTCTGTCACCATCTGTCGCCGTCGATCCCCGAAGACATCGCCTTTGCCGAAAGCCGCATCCGCAAGGAAACCATCGCCGCCGAAGACATTCTTCACGACATCGGCGCCTTCTCGATCATCTCGTCGGACAGCCAGGCCATGGGCCGCGTCGGCGAAGTGGCGATCCGCTGCTGGCAGACCGCCGACAAGATGAAGCGCCAGCGTGGTTCGCTGCCGCAGGAGACCGGCAACAACGACAATTTCCGGGTCCGCCGCTACATCGCCAAATACACCATCAATCCGGCCATCGCGCATGGCCTGTCGAAGGACATCGGCTCGGTGGCGGTGGGAAAACGCGCCGACCTTGTGCTGTGGAACCCGGCCTTCTTCGGCGTTAAGCCGGACATGGTGCTGATCGGCGGCATGATCGCCGCCGCCCCGATGGGCGATCCCAACGCCTCGATCCCGACGCCGCAGCCGATGCACTATCGGCCGATGTTCGGCGCCTACGGCAAGGCGATGACCAATTCGTCGGTGACCTTCGTTTCGAAGGCCGCGCTCGACGCCGGCCTGCGCGGCAGGCTCGGCGTCGACAAGCAGATGGTGGCCGTCGAGAACACCCGCGGCGGCATCGGCAAGCATTCGATGGTGCTCAACGACGCCACGCCGCATGTCGAGGTCGACCCGGAGACCTATGAGGTCCGCGCCGACGGCGAACTCTTGACCTGCGAGCCAGCAACCGTGCTGCCGATGGCGCAACGCTACTTCCTGTTCTGAACCATAGGCGTTAGAACGACCGATGTAGAACATGCCGCGCCAGGCCTATGGACCAGCAACTCCCCTACGCCCACGACATTTTCCCGCATATCCGCATCGTCCTGGGCATGGTGATCGGCCTTGGCGTCACCCGGCTTTTGTCGGGGCTTGCCCGTATCGTCCAGCATCCCAGCCAGTACCGGCTCTATCCCGTGCATCTCGCCTGGGTTGCGTCGGTGCTTTTGATGCTGGTGCATTTCTGGTGGTGGGAGTTCGGCCTCTTCCAGATCGAGAATTGGACCTTCGGCAAATACCTGTTCATCATCTTCTACGCCGTCACGCTGTTCCTGCTCTGCGCGCTGCTGTTTCCGGACTCGATGCTGGACTACACCAGCTATGAGGATTTCTTTTATTCGCGCCGGGCCTGGTTCTTCGGCCTGCTGGCGGCGACCTATCTGCTCGACGTGGTCGACACGCTGCTGAAAGGGCCGGCGCATTTCGCCCATTTCGGCGTCGAATATCTGATCCGCACGCCGGTTTTCGTCGCGCTTTGCGTCATTGCGGTCCTGCTGCGCGACCGCCGCTTTCACATCGCCTTTGTCGCCGGCGCGCTCGTCTATCAGGTATCGTTTATCATGCGGCTCTTCGACACGATTGTTTGAGCGCCATTGGGGCGGCGGACGCGATAGGCTAGGCTTTTGGGAGAGGCAGTTTTTACATGAAGCTCGATATTCGCACCGACTTCACCAAATTCCCGCGCGCAGTCGCCGTCCTGGCCGCAGGCGAAGCCGGAACCACCACGCCATACGACCGGGCGGTGCTTGCCCATGACGAGCGGCATCTGCGCCGTCGTGCCATCGAAACGGCCGGTAGCGACAAGGTGCTGGTCGACCTGCCCGAACCGGTGACGTTGAACCATGGTGACCGGCTGGTGCTGGAGGATGGCCGCCACATCGAGATCATCGCGGCCGAAGAGCCGCTCTACGATATCAGGGGCAGCGACCCGATCCATCTCGCCGAGCTCGCCTGGCACATCGGCAACCGCCATCTCGCCGCCGCCATCGAGGCTAACCGCATCCTCATCCTGCGCGACCATGTCATTAAGACGATGCTGGAGGGATTGGGCGCCATTGTGAGCGACGTCTCCGAACCGTTCAAGCCGGTGCGCGGCGCCTATTCCGCGCATGGCGGGCACGGCCATGCCCATGCCGAGGCACATGCGCACAGCCACGCCGAAGCGCATTCCCATAGCCATAGCGATTCTCATTCCCACAGCCATTCGCACGACCATGACCATGACTGACCGGCCTTCCAGCGTTGCCCAGCCTTCCAATATTGCTTTGTTGCGGCTGATGGCGTGGCTGTCGCCTTCCTTCCCGGTCGGCGGCTTTTCCTACAGCCATGGCCTGGAACAAGCCGTGCATGCCGGGCTGGTTGCCGACAGCAAAGATCTCGCCGCGTGGCTGGAAACGCTCGTCGAGATGGGTTCGGGCTGGAATGATGCGGTGCTGTTTGCCCAAAGCTGGCGCAGGGCGCGCGAAACCGGCGATCTCGATGAAATCGTCGCCCTTGCCGAAGCTCTGGCAGGCTCGCGCGAGCGTCATACCGAGACGATGCTGCAGGGCGCCGCTTTCCTGAAAGCAGCCTCCGCCTGGCCGTGCCAGGTGCTGGATCGCCTGCCGACCGAATGTGCCTATTGCGTTGCCGTCGGCGCTGTTGCCGGCGATCACGGCATTTCGCTGCGGGACGCCCTGGCCGCCTTCCTGCAGGCCTTCTTCTCCAACCTTGTTCAGGCCGCGATCCGGCTCGGCGCCGTCGGCCAGACCGGCGCCACCGCGCTGCTCGCCGGCTTCGAGCCGCTTGCCCTGGCTACGTCCGACCGCGCTGCCGGCTCGACCCTCGATGATCTCGGCGGCTGCGCTTTTATCTCCGACATCACGGCGATGAAGCACGAGGCCCAGTATTCGCGGCTGTTCCGCTCATGATCGTCCTCGCTTTCGCCGTCTCGCTCGTCCTGCTGCTGATCACAGCACTGCATGTCTATTGGGGCATTGGCGGCATCTGGCCGGGCAGGGACGCCGCCTCCTGCGCTCGTGCGGTCATCGGCTTTCATGGCGTCGACGAGATGCCGGCACCCTTCGCCAGCTTCGCCGTTGCCGCCTGCCTTGGCCTGGCGACACTGTGGCCGATGGCGCTCGAGGGCATCTTTGCCACGCCGTTTCCCAAGGCCGGGCTTGCCGCCACGTCGCTGCTCATCGCGCTGGTTTTCCTGGCGCGCGGCATTGCCGGCTTCACGCCCTGGTGGCGCCGGCTGACGCCCGAACAGCCTTTCGCGCGGCTCGATCTGCGTTATTATTCGCCGCTGTGCCTGCTGATCGGGCTTGCCTTCGCCATTCTTGCCGTCACGGAGTTCCCCGCATGATATCGCCCAACGGTCCTCTTCGCATCGGCATTGGCGGCCCGGTCGGCTCGGGCAAGACGACGCTTACCGAAAAGCTCTGCAAGGCACTGCGTGACGAGTTTTCGATCGCCGTCGTCACCAACGACATCTACACCAAGGAAGACGCCATGATGCTGGCCAGGTTGCAGGCCCTGCCCGAGGATCGCATCGTCGGCGTCGAGACCGGCGGCTGTCCGCACACCGCCATCCGCGAGGACGCCTCGATCAATCTGCAGGCGATCGCCGAGATGACCAGAAAATTCCCCGATCTCGACATCGTCTTCATCGAATCGGGCGGCGACAATCTCGCCGCCACCTTCTCGCCGGATCTTGCCGACCTGACGCTCTATGTCATCTCGGTTTGCCAGGGCGAGGAGATCCCGAGGAAGGGCGGACCGGCGATCACCCGGTCCGATTTCCTGGTCATCAACAAGAGCGACCTTGCGCCCTATGTGAACGTCAATCTCGACATCATGGAACGCGACGCTGCCCGCATGCGCGGCAAGCGGCCGTTCGGCTTCACCGACCTGTCGCGCGGCAAGGGGCTGCAGGAGGTGATCGATTTCATCGTCGAGAATGGCGGGCTTCGGGTCGGCGCGGCCACCAGCACGGCGGCATAGCGGCGCTCGCCTGTACCAAACGAAACCGGTTGCGCGTGTTCCAGCCGCGCGGCATCCTTGCTTCTTTCACGGAGGTTTACGATGAGCATCACGCGCCTGCAGAAGGAAGTGCTGACCAACCTGCCGTTCTATGAGGAGCGCGTCGATCTGGCTTGCGCCTTCCGCTGGACGGCGCGGCTCAACATGCACGAGGCGGTGGCCAATCATTTCTCACTGGCCGTCAACGACGATGGTTCGCAATTCCTGATGAATCCCAACCAGGTGCATTTCTCGCGCATCAAGGCGAGCGATCTGCTTCTGATCGACGCCAACGATCCCGACACGCTGGTCGGCCCGAATGCGCCCGATCCGACGGCGTGGGGCCTGCATGGTGCCATTCATCGCAATGTGCGTCATGCGCGCTGCGTCATGCATGTCCACTCGATCCACGCCACCGTGCTTGCCTCGCTCGCCGACTCGACGCTTCCGCCGGTCGACCAGAACTCGGCAATCTTCTTCAACCGCCATGTCGTCGACGCTCATTATGGCGGGCTGGCCTTCGAGGAAGAGGGCGAGCGCTGCTCGCAGCTTCTTGTCGACCCGAAGGTCAAGGTGATGGTGATGGGCAACCATGGCGTGCTGGTCATCGGCGACAGCGTCGCCGACACCTTCAACCGCATGTTCTATTTCGAGCGCGCCGCCGAAACCTATATCAAGGCGCTGTGGACCGGGCGGCCGCTGCGGGTACTGTCGGATGAGATCGCCGAAAAGGCGGCAAGGGAACAGGAAGACTATCCCGGCCA
Source organism: Mesorhizobium sp. M0410 (assembly GCF_040321435.1). Taxonomy (NCBI): domain Bacteria; kingdom Pseudomonadati; phylum Pseudomonadota; class Alphaproteobacteria; order Hyphomicrobiales; family Phyllobacteriaceae; genus Mesorhizobium; species Mesorhizobium sp. M0410. The sequence goes on along the minus strand of NZ_JAMYRN010000001.1, from coordinate 282,701 downwards.
GGCCGAACGCCACCTTTCCGAACTGAAGGCGATCCTCGACGAGCAGGAGCCTGCCTACCGGAGTTGAGCGCGGTCCCGCCGGGCCTGGCTTAAAGCCCGAGTTCGGCTCGCAATTCGTCGGCGCTGTTGATGATTATCGCCCCCGGCGGCCCCTCCATGGGCGCTTCTGGCCAGAAGATCGTCTTCATTCCCGCTGCCAGCCCCGCCGTGGCGCCGGTCACGCTGTCGTCGACCGCCACGGCCTCGGCGGGATCGACGTCGGCCAGCCAGGCGGCGCGCAGGAAAGGTTCGGCATGCGGCTTGCCTTCACGCACGTCGTTGCGGCTGACCGTCTTCATGCCGGGATAGACGAGGCCGACGGCGCGCAGATTGGCATCGACGATCAGCCTGTCCGAGTTGGAGACCACCGCTTGCGGTATGCCAAGCGCGCGCAGCTCGTTGAAGATCTCGATCGCGCCTCTGCGCGGCGTCAGCGTTTCGGCCATCGGCAGATAGTGATCGTATTTGCGCACGATCCAGTCGTCGAAAGGCAGGTCGAGGCCGAACTCGTCGCGCAGCATTTCGTAGACCGGCCATGCGGCGATGCCGAGCACGCGGTCATGCAGGTCGGCCGGCGGTACGATGCCGACACTGTGCAGCGCCGCGATCAGCGCCGCTTCGTGCAGCGGCTCGCTGTCGACCAGCGTGCCGTCCATATCCCAGAAAACCGCTTTCGGCGTCATGCAAGGCTCCATTCTCAAAAATCCCTTAAAGCGTTTGGCGCGGGAGATAAACCGCGGCGTCCCCGTCTATGCATGTCGCGCAAAAGTGTGCAGCGGTTTTGCGATACGGACATGCATAGAAAGCAAGAATCTAAGGCGCATCGCATAAGGCCGATTGAACGCGACGCGCTTTGGACCGAGATTGTGCGACCTCGACAGCCTTGCTGTTGCAACGAGACTGGGTCGACCCGCCACTTCGCTCCAAACACCCAAGTCTCAGCCCTAAGCAATTGCTCTTGCAATAGGCAATTGCGCGCAAGTTCATTCCCTGCGAAACTACGGCGCTCCGCCTCTTTTGCCCGGCGGGGTTGGGAGGCAGGAACTTGAATTCGCGGCAGGATAGCGGCGGCAACAGGCTGGACGATGCGGCGCGCGCCGGCTGGCTCTATTACGTTGCCGGCAACACCCAGGACCAGATCGCCGCCACGCTTGGCATCTCCCGCCAGACGGCGCAGCGGCTGGTGTCGCTCGCAGTCTCCGAAGGATTGATCAAGGTGCGCGTCGACCATCCGATCGCCAATTGCCTCGACCTTGCGGCACGGCTGAAATCGCGCTTTGCGCTTGATCTGGTCGAGGTGGTGCCCAGCGACCCTTCTTCTTCCTCCACCGTCATCGGCGTCGCCGAGGCGGCGGCGGCCGAGATCGAACGGCGGCTGCGGTCGTCGACGCCGATCGTCATGGCGATCGGCACCGGCCGTACGCTGAAGGCCGCGATCGAGCAACTGCCGCCGATGGAATGCCCGCAGCACAAAGTGGTGTCGCTGACCGGCAACATCTCGCCGGACGGCTCGGCCGCCTTCTACAACGTCATCTTCACCATGGCCGACAGGGTCAAGGCGCGCTCGTTTCCGATGCCTTTGCCGGTCATCGCCTCCTCGCCGGAGGAGCGCGAGATGCTGCTGAGCCAGCCGATGATCCAGCCGACGCTGGCGCTTGCGGCTGAGGCCGACGTCACCTTTGTCGGCATAGGCGATCTCGGTCCGAAGGCGCCGCTTTACGAGGACGGCTTCATTTCGGAGGGTGAATTAAAGGCGTTGCAGAAGGCCGGCGGCGTCGCCGAGATCGTCGGCTGGGTGTTCGATCGTGACGGCCGCATGATCGAGGGTATTACCAATGATCGGGTGTCGTCGGCACCGCTGCCGTCGCGCGAAAAGTCGCTGGTGATCGCGCTTGCCATGGGCGACCGCAAGCTGCCGGGCATCTTCGCCGCCGTCAACCGGCGGCTGGTCAACGGCCTGATCACCGATGAGCGGACCGCCGCCGCCTTGCTAGCGGGCGCATGATCTCCGAGCCGCTGGCGGTCGGAAACGATCATGTGAAATCGAAACGTATCTGAATCCCCGATAAACGAGCGTCACTACTGGTGCCGGCCGCATGGATCGTTGCCGTCGAGAAAGCCCATGTCGCGCTGCAGATGCGGCGGCAGCTCCCGGACGTCGAGATAAGCCCGTTTCCGCGCTGCGTGCCTTGCCAATCCCCGCGCCAACCGTGAAAACCAGCCATGGGCTGGAGCAAGAAGCAGCTTTTCCTGTATTGTGGTCATGATCGTCTGCCTTCGCTATCTCTAGGCGTAATTGATCTTCAATACGGAATATCGGTAGGCCCGGCCGGTGCCGCCAATCAAACGTCGATCACTGCCCATAAGGAGGGCTTATGCCGGAGCTCAATTCACGACAGCTGGTTTCGCAGCTTCCTCCGCTTCAGGCGATCCGGGTATTCGAAGCGGTGGCGCGGCATCTCTCGTTCACCAAGGCCGCCCAGGAGCTTGGCATGACGCAGGCGGCGGCAAGCTATCAGATCAAGCTTCTGGAGGAGCGCATCGGTGCGCCCCTGTTCTTGCGCCAGCCAAAACACATCGTGCTGACCGAACCCGGCCAACGCCTGGCGCCCGCGGTCAGCGAAGCATTCGCGCTGTTGAGCGGCGCCTATGCCGCCGCGCGCACCGGCGCCGACGGCGTGCTTTGCGTTTCGACGCTGCTGACCTTTGCCTCCAATTGGCTGGCCCAGCATCTCGGTTCGTTCCAGGTCGCGCATCCGTCGCTGGCGGTGCGCGTCGATACTTCGAACAGGGTTGTCGACTTTGCCAGAGAGGATATCGACATCGCCATCCGCTCCGGCGCCGGCAACTGGCCGGGCGTCGAGACCCATATGCTTTTCAGGGCCGATTTCACGCCGGTCCTTAGTCCAAAGCTCGCGGCAAGCATCGGCGGCGTCAAGGAGCCGGCCGACCTGCTGCGGCTGCCGATCCTCGACCCGGGCGACATCTGGTGGCGGGACTGGTTTGCCGCCGCCGGCCTGCCGGTCGAGGAACTGGCCAAGCGCCCCGGCACCAGCATGGGCGCGCAGGCCTATGAGGCCAATGCCGCGATTGCCGGCCACGGCGTGGCGATCGTCACCAAGGCGCTGTTCAAGGCCGAACTTGCCGACGGCCGCCTGATCCAGCCCTTTGATCTGGTCGGTGACGACGGCCACGCCTATTGGCTGGTCTATCCGACGGCGCGGCGCAACGTGCCGAAGATCCGCGCCTTCCGCGATTGGATCCTGAGCGAGATCGCTTGCCAATAGGCTGAATCCCAGCAAGCCCGACAGCAAAGCTCCGGGCCAATCAGCCCGGCTGAAATCTTTCGTCAAACATGCCGCAAACGTCCCAGCTTGTCGCCGCACGAGACCCGGCGTGCTGCGCTGCAGCAACGAATCCGTCTTGACAGAATTCATCGCAGGTGAGTAATTGCCCACAGCCAAGGCAAATGCTCATCTTGGTTTATGGGAGGAATTTTGATGAAACTTCGCACGTTCACCCTAGGCCTGTTCTCGGCCAGCGCCCTCGCTTTCGCCGCGCATGCCGAATCCATCACCATCGCCACGGTCAACAATGGCGACATGGTCCGCATGCAGAAGCTGACCGACGACTTCACCGCCAAAAATCCCGACATTCAGCTACAGTGGGTCACGCTCGAGGAAAACGTCCTGCGCGAGCGCGTCACCACCGACATCGCCACCAAGGGTGGCCAGTACGACGTGATGACCATCGGCACCTATGAGGTGCCGATCTGGGCCAAGCAGAACTGGCTTTTGCCGCTCGACAAGCTCGGCGACGATTATGACGTCAAGGACATCATCCCGGCCATAGCCGGCGGCCTGTCGGTCGACGGCAAGCTCTACGCAGCGCCGTTTTATGGCGAAAGCTCCTTCGTCATGTACCGCAAGGACCTGATGGACAAGGCCGGGCTCAAGATGCCCGATGCACCGACCTGGGACTTCATCAAGCAGGCCGCCGACAAGATGACCGACCGCGCCAACGGCGTGAACGGCGTCTGCCTGCGCGGCAAGGCCGGCTGGGGCGAGAACATGGCCTTCCTGACCGCCATGTCGAACTCCTTCGGCGCGCGCTGGTTCGACGAGAACTGGAAGCCGCAATTCGACCAGCCCGAATGGAAGAACACGCTGCAGTTCTATGTCGACCTGATGAAGGCCGACGGCCCCGAGGGCGCGTCGTCCAACGGCTTCAACGAAAACCTGGCGCTGTTCCAGCAGGGCAAATGCGGCATGTGGATCGACGCTACCGTCGCTGCGTCCTTCGTCTCCGACCCGAAGAACTCGACCGTCGCCGACAAGGTCGGCTATGCGCTGGCGCCGGACAATGGCCTCGGCAAGCGCGGCAATTGGCTGTGGGCCTGGTCGCTGGCCATCCCCGCCGGCACCCAGAAGGCCGACGCCGCTCAAAAGTTCGTTTCCTGGGCGACTTCGAAGCACTATCTCGAACTGGTCGCTTCAAAGGAAGGCTGGGCCAACGTTCCGCCCGGAACGCGCACCTCGCTCTACAACAACCCGGAGTACCAGAAGGCGGCGCCTTTCGCGAAAATGACGCTGGATTCCATCAACGCCGCCGATCCGACGCACCCGACCGTCAAGCCGGTGCCTTATGTCGGCGTCCAGTTCGTCGCCATTCCTGAGTTCCAGGGCCTTGGCACCACTGTCGGCCAGCTCTTCTCGGCGGCCCTTGCCGGCCAGACGAGCGTCGACGACGCCTTGAAGCAGGCACAGGACGCCGCCACCGCGACGATGACCGAGGGCGGGTACATCAAATAAGGCGCCTCCCGGTGCCGGTTGCCCATGGCAGCCGGCACGGGCCGCCCGAATCCCAGTTCGGGCGGCCAACTTTACGCCGCTGAAAAACTTGGCCGACCTCGAAGGGTGACCGTCATGGCTACTCAGCAGACCCGTTCGCTTGCCCGCTTCATGATGGCGCCATCCGTGGTGCTGCTGCTGGTTTGGATGATTGTGCCGCTGGCATTCACGCTGTGGTTCTCCTTCCAGCAGTACAACCCACTCAATCCGATGCGCGACGGCTTCGTCGGGTTTTCGAACTACGCGCTGTTCTATTCCAACCCGGCATTCCTGCAGTCGATCCTCAACACGCTCACCATCGTCGTCAGCGTGCTTTTGATCACGGTGATCGGCGGCATCCTGCTGGCCCTTCTGCTCGACCAGCCGATGTGGGGACAAGGCATCGTCCGCATCCTCGTCATCTCGCCGTTCTTCGTCATGCCGCCGGTGGCGGCACTTGTCTGGAAGAACATGATCATGCATCCGCAATACGGCGTCTTCGCCGATATTGCGCGCTTCTTCGGCGGGCAGCCGATCGACTGGTTCGGGCAGCACCCGCTCCTGGCGATCATCATCATCGTCGCCTGGCAGTGGCTGCCGTTTGCGACGCTGATCCTGTTGACCGCGCTCCAATCGCTCGACGGCGAGCAGAAGGAAGCCGCCGAAATGGACGGCGCCGGCTTCATCAGCCGCTTCATCTATTTGACGCTGCCGCATATGTCGCGCGCCATAACCGTCGTCATCCTGATCCAGACGATCTTCCTGCTGTCGGTCTATGCCGAGATCCTGGTCACCACCAATGGCGGCCCGGGTTATGCCTCCACCAACCTGCCCTTCCTCGTCTACCAGAAGGCCTTGCTGGAGTTCAAAATCGGCCAGGCGTCCGCCGGCGGCATCATCGCAGTCATTCTCGCCAACATCGTCGCCTTCTTCGCCATGCGCGCCGTCGGCAAGAACCTGGACAAATAAGGGAGGATAAGATGGCACGTGCAGTCACCACCCGGCACAAGACGATTGCGACTGCGGCCGCCTGGATCGTCGCCCTGCTGATCTTCTTCCCGATCCTCTATACGATCATCACCTCGTTCAAGTCGGAGCAGGAGGCCATCCAGGGCTTCAACCTGTTCCCGTCGGGAACCATGGAGAGCTATTCCGAGGTCCAGGCGCAGAACGGCTATTTCAAATTCTTCCTCAACTCGGTGTTCCTCTCGGTCGGCTCGACCGTCCTGGCTCTGCTCGTCGCCATACCGGCGGCATGGTCGATGGCGTTTTCGCCGGGCAAACGCACCAAGGACATTCTGATGTGGATGCTTTCCACCAAGATGATGCCGGCCGTCGCGGTGCTGTTTCCGATCTATCTGATCTTCCGCGACACCGGATTGCTCGACAGCCGCATCGGCCTGATGGTCATGCTGATGCTGATCAACCTGCCGATCGTGGTCTGGATGCTCTACACCTATTTTCGCGAGATCCCTGGCGAGATCCTGGAAGCGGCGCGCATGGACGGCGCATCGCTGTGGAACGAGATAATCTACGTGCTGACACCGATGGCGGTGCCCGGCATCGCCTCGACCATGCTGCTTAACATCATTCTCGCCTGGAACGAGGCGTTCTGGACGATCCGGCTGACCACCACCGAGGCAGCGCCGCTTACCGCTTTCATCAGCTCCTTCTCCAGTCCGCAGGGGCTGTTCTGGGCCAAGCTTTCGGCCGCCTCGACGCTGGCGATCGCGCCGATCCTGATCATGGGCTGGTTCAGCCAGAAGCAGCTGGTCCGAGGCCTGACATTCGGTGCGGTAAAGTAGCGGGCATCGCCTGACGCAAAACGAAAAGGATAGCCCTTCGGGGGAGGAAACCATGGGAAACATCACGCTCAAGAACGTCTCCAAATCCTTCGGGGCGACGTCCATCATCCCCGGCCTTGATCTGGTCATCGAGGACGGAGAGTTCGTCGTCTTCGTCGGTCCGTCGGGCTGCGGCAAATCCACCCTGTTGCGTCTGATCGCCGGTCTGGAGGATACCAGCGGCGGCACCATCATCATCGATGGCCGCGACGTCACCGGGGAGGCGCCGGCCAAGCGTAAGCTGGCCATGGTGTTCCAGTCCTATGCGCTCTACCCGCACATGACGGTGGCCAAGAACATCGCCTTCCCGCTGAAGATGGCGGGCGAGGACCAGGCAACCATCGACAAGAAGGTGAAGGACGCCGCGCGGATCCTGAACCTCACCAACTACCTCGACCGCCGCCCCGGCCAGCTCTCCGGCGGCCAGCGGCAGCGTGTCGCCATCGGCCGCGCCATCGTCCGCCAGCCATCGGCCTTCCTGTTCGACGAACCGTTGTCCAATCTCGACGCGGCGCTGCGCGGCACCATGCGGCTGGAAATCAGTGAACTGCACCACCAGCTCCAGACCACCATGGTCTACGTCACCCACGACCAGATCGAGGCGATGACCATGGCCGACAAGATCGTCGTGCTCAATGCCGGCAATATCGAGCAGGTCGGCTCGCCGATGGAGCTCTACAAGACGCCGAAGAACCTGTTCGTTGCCGGCTTCATAGGTTCGCCGAAGATGAACCTGATCGAAGGCGCGCCGGCCGCCAAATATGGCGCCAAGACAGTCGGCATCCGCCCGGAGCATATGAACATTTCGAAGGCGTCAGGCGACTGGAAGGCGACGGTCGGCGTTGCCGAGCATCTCGGCTCCGACACGTTTTTGCACGTCCAGGCGGATGGCGTCGGGCAGCTGACGGTGCGTGCCGACGGCGAATTGGCCGCCCATCACGGCGACACGATCTATCTGACGCCGGACAAGGCCAAGCTGCATCGTTTCGGCACCGATGGGAAGGCGATGCTGCAATGAGGCTCCGGGGTAAATCGGCGCTGATCACCGGATCGGCGCGCGGCATCGGCAGGGCGTTCGCCGAAGCCTACATGCGGGAGGGAGCGACGGTCGCCATCGGCGACATCAATCTCGAGGCTGCCGAGAAGACGGCTTCCGAAATCGGCGGCAACGCCTACGCGGTGATGCTGGACGTCACCGATCTCGCGTCGATCGATGCGGCCGTCAAGGCGGTCGAAACCAGGGCCGGCAGCCTCGATATCTTGATCAACAACGCCGCCCTGTTCGACCTGGCGCCGATCGTCGAGATCACCAAGACAAGCTACGACAAATTGTTTTCGGTCAACGTCGCCGGCACGCTGTTTACGTTGCAGGCCGCCGCCCGTTCTATGATTGCCCGCGGCAAGGGCGGCAAGATCATCAACATGGCAAGCCAAGCCGGGCGCCGCGGCGAGGCGCTGGTCGCCGTCTACTGCGCCACCAAGGCGGCGGTCATCTCGCTCACCCAGTCGGCAGGGCTCGACCTGATCAAACACGGCATCAATGTCAACGCGATAGCACCGGGGGTCGTTGACGGCGAGCACTGGGATCATGTCGATGCCTTGTTCGCCAAGTTCGAGAACCGGCCGAGGGGCGAGAAGAAGAGACTGGTCGGCGAAGCCGTGCCTTATGGCCGCATGGGCACGGCGCAAGACCTCACCGGCATGGCGGTGTTCCTGGCCAGCGATGAGGCCGGATACATCGTCGCCCAGACCTACAATGTCGATGGCGGCCAGTGGATGAGTTGAGGGGGGCGAAGGCGCTCTTCTCCCCGTCTCCTCCACGGGGGGAAGAGCCGTCCCGCTAAAGGGTAAAGCAGATGACCGTGAAACTCTCTTCTTCCATCCTAGCCAAGCTGCCGCCCAAGGTCGCCGGCCCGAAATACGATCGCGCCGCGCTCAAGGCCGGCATCGTGCATTTCGGCGTCGGCAATTTCCATCGCTCGCACCAGGCCGTCTACCTCGACGACCTGTTCAACTCGGGCGTTGGCCACGACTGGGCTATCGTCGGCGCCGGCGTCTTCGAGGGCGAGAAGGTCGGCCGCGGCAAGCTGCAGGAGCAGGACTGGCTGACCACCGTGGTCGAGCAGGACAGCGGCCATATGAGCGCGCGCGTCACCGGCGTCATGATCGACTTCCTGGTGCCTGGCGACGCGATCGCAATTGTCGAGCGGCTTGCCGATCCGGCGATCAAGATCGTTTCCCTGACTATCACCGAGGGCGGCTATTTCATCGATCCGGCTTCTGGCGTCTTCAATCCGACACATCCCGACATCGTTGCCGACGCTGAGCCGGGGGCGACGCCGAAGACCGTCTTCGGCCTCATCCTCGCCGGGCTGCTACGCCGCCGCGCCGACGGTATCGTGCCCTTCACCGTCATGTCCTGCGACAACATCCCCCATAACGGCCATGTCACCTCAGATGGCGTCATCGGCCTTGCGCGGCTGATCGACGAAGGTTTGGCAAACTGGGTGAGCGAGAAGGTTGCCTTTCCCAATGGCATGGTCGATCGCATCACGCCGGCCACCACCGACCGCGAGCGCGGCATTCTCGCCAGCGAGTTCGGCCTCGACGACAATTGGCCGGTGTTTTGCGAACCGTTTAAGCAATGGGTGCTGGAGGACCGTTTCACCGACGGCCGGCCGCCGCTGGAAAAGGTCGGCGTGCAGTTCGTCAGCGACGTCGCGCCCTATGAGCTGATGAAGATCCGCATCCTCAATGGCGGCCATGCGACCATCGCCTATCCGGCCGGGCTGATGGACATCCATTTCGTCCATGAGGCGATGCATGAGCCGCTGGTACGCGGCTTCCTCGACAAGCTCGAGCATAATGAGATCATCCCGACCGTGCCGCCGGTTCCGGACACCGACCTCGAAGATTACTACCAGCTCATCGAGCACCGCTTCTCCAATCCGAAGATCGGCGACACCATACGCCGGCTTTGCCTCGACGGCTCCAACCGCCAGCCGAAATTCATCATTCCGACGATCGCCGACCGGCTGAAGGCTGGCAAAAGCGTCACCGGCCTGGCGCTGGAATCTGCGCTCTGGTGTCGCTACTGCTTCGGCACGACGGATTCCGGTGCCGTCACCGAGCCCAACGACCCTAACTGGGGCCGGTTGCAGGCGACGGCCAAGGCGGCCAGGGACATGCCTGGCGCCTGGCTTGCCATGGAGGACATCTATGGCGATGTCGGCCGCTCGCCGCCCTTCGCCGAAGCGTTCGCCCATGCGCTCAAATCGCTGTGGGCGGACGGCGCGCGCGCGACACTGACGCGCTATCTCGCCGGCGACCTCTGAAGCCGATCCAGCGCGATGACGCCTGAACTGGTCATTTTCGACTGTGACGGCGTGCTGGTGGACAGTGAGATGCTGTCCGTCTCGGCATTGCTGGAGATGATCGCGCTTGCCGGCGGCAACGTCAGCGAGGACATTGCCTACGAGCACTTCCTCGGCAAGAGCATGAAGAGCGTCCGCGAAATCCTCGCAAGCGACTTCGGGCTCGATCTCACCGACCAGCATCTGACCGAGATGCGCTCCGAACTGATGCGCAAGTTCCGCCAGGAGCTGAAACCGATGCCAGGCATCGCACAGGTCCTGCCGAAGCTCGGCGTGCCGTGCTGCGTCGCCTCCTCCGGCACGCTGGAGCGCATCCGCTATGCGCTCGAGGTTACGGGGCTGCTTGGGCTGCTCGAGCCGCATCTGTTCAGCGCTGCCATGGTGGCGCGGGGCAAACCGGCGCCCGATCTCTTTCTCCATGCAGCAGATAAAATGAGAGCGGCCCCGCGAAACTGCCTCGTCGTCGAGGACAGCCCGGCCGGCATCGAAGCGGCGCGGGCGGCCGGCATGCGCGTCCTTGCCTTCACCGGCGGCTCGCACACCGGCAACCCGGCCTTGAAAGCGCGGCTTGCGTCGAGTGAGCCGGACTTTATATTCGCTGACATGCTGCAATTGCCCGATCTGATTGCAGGCCTGGGAGCGAGAGCAAGAACACCTTGACCAATAGTTTCGTTTGCGCGGTCGATGTCGGCACCGGAAGCGCCCGTGCCGGCATTCTCGACACCGGTGGCGCCTTGCTCGGCCGCGCCGAGCACCCGATCGCCATGCAACAGCCGAAGGCCGATCACGCCGAGCACGATTCGCAGGATATCTGGTCGGCGGTGTGCAGTGCCGTGCGTGCTGCCCGCGAAAAGGCGCACGTGAAGGCTGAGGATATCGTCGGCATCTCTTTTGACGCCACCTGCTCGCTGGTGGTGCGGGACCGGCATGGCGGCCAGCTCAGCGTATCCGTTACTGGCGAAAGGCGCTGGGACACCATCGTCTGGCTCGACCATCGCGCAATTGCCGAGGCCGATGAATGCACCGAAAGCGGCCACGCCGTGCTCGACTATATCGGCGGCGTCATGTCGCCGGAAATGGAAACGCCGAAGCTGATGTGGCTGAAGCGCAACCTGCCCGGAACATGGAACGAAGCCGGCTACCTGTTCGACCTTACCGACTTCCTCACCTGGAAGGCGACCGGCTCGCTCGCCCGTTCGCAATGCACGCTGACCGCCAAATGGACCTATCTGGCCCATGAAGCGACCGGCTGGCGGCGCGACTTCTTCGAAGCGGTCGGGCTCGGCGACCTTTTCGAGCACGGCAATTTGCCAGAGAAGGCGAGCCCGGTCGGCGCAGATATCGGTCCGCTCAGCGCGCAAGCCGCGGCGGAGCTTGGCCTCACCGAAAAATGCCGGGTCGGCGCCGGCGTCATCGATGCCTATGCCGGCGCGCTCGGCGTGCTCGGCGGTTTCGCAGGTGACGCGACGAACATCGGCCGCCATCTGGCCCTGATTGCCGGTACGTCGAGTTGCGTCATGGCGATGTCGCCAGATCCGCAGCCTTTCGCCGGTGTCTGGGGGCCATATTATGGCGCAGCCCTTCCCGGTCTTTGGCTGTCGGAAGGCGGCCAGTCGGCCACAGGAGCGCTGCTCGATCACATCATCCGCTGGCATGGCGCCGGCGGCGAGCCGGATGCCGTAATGCATGCCAGGATCGCCCGCCGCGTCGCCGAGCTGCGCGCCGCCGAGGGTGGCAACCTCGCCGCAAGGCTGCATGTATTGCCGGATTTCCATGGCAACCGCTCGCCGCTTGCCGACCCGCATGCCGTCGGCGTCATTAGCGGACTGACACTGGATTCCTCCTTCGACAGCCTGTGCAAGCTTTACTGGCGCACCGCCGTCAGCATCGCGCTTGGCGTCCGCCATGTGCTGGAAGCACTGAACGAGAACGGCTATCTGATCGACACGCTGCACGTCACCGGCGGCCACACTAAGAACCCGCTGTTGATGGAACTCTATGCCGACGCCACCGGCTGCACGGTGGTCGAGCCGCTGGCGGACGAGGCGGTGCTGCTCGGCACCGGCATGATTGCCGCCACCGCGGCCAGGCTTTTTCCCGATTTGAATGCCGCCTGCGTTGCCATGCAGCAAGGCGGCAGGACGCGAGAGCCCAATCCGGCTGCCGCCGGCCGGTTCGACCGCGACTACCGCGTGTTCCTCGAAATGCACAGGCAAAGGCGGTCGCTGGACGCGATCATATAGGTCGAACGGCTTTCACGCGCTATCGCTGGTTCCAGCGCCGAACAACCGGCTCGTCGAGATCATGCTCATAACCGAGCACGCTTATGCTGGCGGTATCCAGCACGAACAGCGCGCCCTCTTGCGGCGGCAGGCCGAGCCAGCGCGCAGCCAGCACTCGCAGGAAATGCGAGCTTGAAAACACCAGGATGTTGCCGTTGGCCTGGCGCAGCTGGCTGACGATGCGGTCCGCCCTCGAGCCGACGTCCGCGGCTGATTCGCCCCTCGGGCAACCGTCGCGAAAGAGACGCCAGCCTGGACGTTCGGCAAGGATTTGCTTGGTGGTCAATCCCTCATAGGCACCATAATCCCACTCTGCCAGATCGTCCTTTTTTACGCCCGAAGAGCCGAAGCCGGCCAGCGCACAGGTGTTGAAGGCGCGCTGCGACGGGCTCGACCACACCGCCGAGAAGGACAGGCCCTTTAGCCGCTCAGTGACCCGCCTCGCAGCGTCCTCGCCGGCCGGCGTCAGCGGTATGTCGGTCCGGCCGGTATGCTTTCCGGATGCACTCCATTCCGTCTCGCCATGCCGAACCAGATAGATTTCGGGAAACGCGCTCATCAGGGTGCCTTTCAAATGAATCCACCGTGACCATAGCGGCTTCCATAGCCTCTCCAACAGCCTGCATTGAGCTGACTGGCTTAACCCTTCCGCAAGTCAGCCCCTTGCCACCGGTGCCTATTTCATAGACAAACCCGTCGTAATGCGGAATCCGGCCGATCGTGGCCGTTTCTGCGCTGAGATGCGGCTTCCGGCTCTTGCCGACGTGCCGCAATCGGATAGGCGGAAAACTGGAATGTCTGCGATCGAAGCCGACGCTCGCGCGCCGGAAAACCTTTGGCGTCGGGAAATCAGGGCGATGCTGGCGCTCGCCTGGCCGATGGTGCTGACCAATCTCGGCCAGACCGCGATGACCGCTACCGACGTCATGATGATGGGGCGGCTGGGGCCGGACACGCTGGCCAGCGGCGCGCTTGGCGCCAACCTCTATTTCATGCCGCTGATCTTTGGACTTGGCCTGATGCTGGCGACCTCGCCGATGATGGCGACCGAGCTCGGCCGTCACCGCCACTCGGTGCGCGACCTGCGCCGCACCGTGCGCCAGGGTCTGTGGCTGGCGATCCTCATCTGCCTTCCGATATGGGCCCTTCTCTGGCACGGCGAGAGCGTGTTGCTGGCCATGGGGCAGGAGCCGGCGCTGGCGCATCAGGCGGGTATCTATCTGCGCTGGCTCGAATGGGCGGTGCTGCCCTTTTTCGGCTATATCGTCCTGCGCTCGTTCATTTCGGCGCTGGAGCGGCCGGGCTGGGCACTGATCATCGTTTTCGTTGCCGTCGCCTGCAATGCCTTCTTCAACTGGCTGTTCATGTTCGGCAATCTCGGCATCCAATCGATGGGCATCGCCGGCTCCGGCCTTGCCACCACTTTGTCCAGTACGCTGATGTTCGCCGGCATGGCGACGGTGGTGATGCTTGAGAAGAAATTCCGGCGCTATCGTCTGTTCGGACGCTTCTGGCGCGCCGATTGGCCGCGCTTCAAGGGCCTGCTGCGGCTCGGCCTGCCGATCGCCGGCCTGCTGGCGTTCGAGGTGACGATCTTCAACGCGGCGGCCTTTCTCATGGGCCTGATCGATGCGGCTTCGCTTGCCGCCCATGCGATCGCCATCCAGATCGCCTCGGTCACCTTCATGGTGCCGCTCGGCCTCAACCAGGCGGTGACGGTGCGCGTCGGGCTCGCCCACGGCGCCGGCAATCCGGAAGGTGTCAGCCGGGCTGGCTGGACCGCCTATGTCGTCGGTGTCTCCTTCATGGCGCTGATGGGGCTGGTGATGATCTTGTGGCCGCATCTCTTGATCGGCGCCTTCATCGATGTGGGCAATCCGGCTAATGCCGAGGTGGTGGCGCTTGCCGTGTCGTTCCTCGCTTTTGCCGCGCTGTTCCAGGTTTTTGACGGCGCGCAGGCGGTAGCCAGCGGCATGCTGCGCGGGCTGCACGACACCAAGGTGCCGATGATCTACGCCGCGATCGGCTATTGGGGCATCGGCCTGCCGCTCGGCGTGCTGCTCGCCTTCCGTTTCGGCTTCCATGGCGTCGGCATCTGGATCGGCCTGTCGTCGGGACTGGCGGTGGTTGCTGCACTCCTGCTGGGGCGCTGGCTGCGGCGGGACAGAATCGCGCCGCCGCTGGTATTCGGGCGTTGAATTGCTGGTCGCCCGGCTCAGCGGGCGGCCGCCCGCTGCTCGAGCGAACGTGCGTATTGCGTCAGCGGGAAGCACATGGCGAAGAAGATCAGCGCTACCAGCCCATAGACTTTGAACGGTTCGAAGGTCGCATTGTTGATCGCGTTGGATGTCCTCACCAGCTCCTCGAAACCGATGATCGAGGTCAGCGCGGTCGACTTGATCAGCTGCACCAGGAAGCCGACCGTCGGTGCGCGGGTGATCGAAAACGCCTGCGGCAGGATGATCAGCCTGAGCTCCTGCAGGTAGTGCAGGCCGAGGCTGGCGCCGGCGTCCCACTGGCCGCGCGGCAGCGCATCGACGCCGCCGCGCCAGATCTCGGCGAGATAGGCGCTGGCGAAGAAGGTCAGACCAAGCACCGCCGCGGTCCACGGCTCGATGCGCAGGCCCAGCATCGGCAAGCCGAAGAACATCAGGAAGAGCTGCATCAGCAGCGGCGTGCCCTGGAAAAGCGCGATGTAGCCGGAGGCAAGCCGCCGTGCCCATTTATTCTTGGCGATCCGGAAGAACAGCACGACCATACCAACCACGGCGCCGCCCATAAACGCAGCCAACGACAAGAGCACCGTCCAACGCGCCGCCAGCAGCAGGTTGCGCAGAATATCCCAGAAGGTGAATTCGATCATGACACACCGGCTCCGAGAAGCCGGCGCCCGCCGCCGACCAGCAGCCGGCGCAGCCCGATCGACAGGGCGAGATAGACCATCGTCACCACGAAATAGGTCTCGAAAGCCCGGAACGTGCGCGCCTGCAGCATGTCGGCTTCATAGGTCAGCTCGCGCACCGCGATCTGTGACACCACGGCGGATTCCAGCATCATGATGACGATCTGGCTGGTCAGCGCCGGATAGATCACCTTGAGCGCCTGCGGCAGCACGATCTTGATGAAGACCTGGCGCGGCCTGAGCCCAAGCGCCAGTGCCGCTTCCGTCTGCCCGGGCGGCACCGCGTCGAGCCCGGCGCCAACGATCTCGATCGTGTAGGCGGCCATGTTGAGCGTCATCGCCAACATGGCTGCCAGCACCGGATCGAGCCTGACGCCGATGCTGGGCAGCCCGAAGAAGATGAAGAACAGCTGCACCAGGAACGGCGTGTTGCGGATCACCTCGACATACCAGCCGATCGCCCGCTTGAGCAGCAGCGGACCGTTCCGCCGCCCTGCCGCGCCGAGGATGCTGAGCAACGTTCCCGCCAGCGTGGTCACAGCGATCAGCAGGATCGTCGTGGCCGCGCCGCGCGCGATCGCCCCTGTCGCCCCGGCAAGCCAGCCGAAGTCGAGGCTATAGGTCACTGGCCGTCAATCCTTGAGATTGGCGGGATCGAGCGGTGTCTTCAGCCAGGCCTTCGAGCTTTCGTCCAGTTTGCCGTCGGCCAGCATCTTGGCGACCGCATCGTTGACCGCTTGCTTGAGGCGGTCTTCCTTCTTGTTGAGGCCGATATGCGAGGGCGACGTGAGAAGCTGGAATTTCTGCTCCGGCTTCAGTTCCTCCTGGCGAGCCAGCACCTGGGCGCCGACATCGTTGCCGACCACCATCAGTTGGGTCTGGCCCGAGATGAACGCCTGGATGACGGAATTATAGTTGTCGAAACGGCGGATGTCGGCCGAGGCGGGTGCCGCCTCGGTCAGCGAGGTGTCCTCCAGCGTGCCGCGATTGACGGCGATCGACTTGTCGGCAAGGTCTTCCTTGCCTTTGACCGAGAGTGCTGCCGGGCCGATGACGGCGATGTAGTAGGGTGCGTAGGCGGCAGCGAAATCGATCACCTGCTCACGCTCCTTGGAGTAGCCGACGCTCATCAGCAGGTCGACGCGCTTGTCGGTCAGGTACGGAATGCGGTTCTGGCCGGTCACGCTGACCAGGTTGAGCTTGACCTTGAGCTGGTCGGCGATGGATTGCGCCACGTCGATGTCGTAGCCCTTGATGCTCATGTCGGCGCTGGCCGAGGAGAAGGGCGGGAAGTCGGAAAAGATGCCGACATTGATGGCACCGGCCTTGGCGATGTCGTCGATGGCGTCGGCATTGGCGGCCTGGGTGGTGAAAGCAAGACCGGTCGCGCCGAACATCAGCACGGCGACGATGGATGATTTGAGCTTCATGTGAAGTGTCATTGTCATTCCCCTGCTGGAAGCTTGTTTGTTGAATGCAACCGCCGGCTCCAGCGCGGCGGTCGCCTT
Source organism: Mesorhizobium sp. M0410 (assembly GCF_040321435.1). Classification (NCBI taxonomy): domain Bacteria; kingdom Pseudomonadati; phylum Pseudomonadota; class Alphaproteobacteria; order Hyphomicrobiales; family Phyllobacteriaceae; genus Mesorhizobium; species Mesorhizobium sp. M0410. The sequence goes on along the minus strand of NZ_JAMYRN010000001.1, from coordinate 265,923 downwards.
TGGATTCTCTAGTGGACCATGATCTTTTCCGAAAACCGGTTCCCACTTTCGGGATCATGGTCGAGCTGCGTCAGCCTGCCCTGCCGGCAATCGCCGGGCTGAACACCATCAGGCTGAGGATCTCGAACAGCACCTGCGCGCCGGCATGCGCCGTGTTGGTGGTCGCGTCATATTGCGGTGCCACCTCGACGACGTCGCCGCCGACGATGTTGAGGCCCTTCAGGCCGCGCAGCAGCTCGAGCACTTCGCGCGTCGTCAGCCCGCCGACCTCCGGCGTGCCGGTGCCCGGTGCGAAGGCCGGATCGATGCTGTCGATGTCGAAGGAGACGTAGGTCGGGCCGTCGCCGACTATCCTGCGCGCCTTCTCGATAATGGCGGGAATGCCGAGGCCGGTTACCTCTTCGGCATGCACCACGGTCATGCCGGACTCATAGGTGAACTCCCACAGATATTCGGCCGAGCCGCGAATGCCGATCTGGATGGCGCGGCTCGGGTCGAGCACGCCGTCCAGCACCGCGTTGCGGAACGGCCCGCCATGGTGGAACTTGGTCATGTCGAACAGGCCGCTGGTGTCGCAATGGGCGTCGATATGGATCATGCCCACCGGCGCCTTCTTGCCGACAGCCTTCAGGATCGGGTGGCTGATCGAATGGTCGCCGCCGACTGAAAGCGGAAGGACGCCGGCGTCGACGATCTGGTTGGTGCGGCGTTCGATGTCGTCATGGCTGGTCTCCAGCCGGTAGCGGCTCTGGAACGGCACGTCGCCGATGTCGGCGACCTTCAGCTCATGCGTCGGCGCGCATTCCAGCACATGATTGTAGGGGCCGATGCGCTCGATGGCGCGCAACGCCCGTGGCCCGAAACGGGCGCCCGGCCGGTTGGTGACGCCAAGATCCATCGGCACGCCGATCATCGCCACCTGCAGATCGCCGAAATCCGGATTGTCGGCGGCGATTTCACGATAGGGCGCCGCGAGGAAGGTCGGGATGCCGGAATAGGGCGCCAGCCGCGTGCCGGTCTTGGAGAAGATCTTGTCGGCGACACGCTGGAATTTCGGGTCGAACATTTCGCCGCCATGGCTCTCGCCATATTTGCGGCGCAACGCTTCGAGCTTGCCGCGGTCGTAACCCATGTCGGTCCTCCATGGCTGGTGCGGTGCGCGGACGGCGGCCTCGATAGCCGCAGCGTTGGCTGCCTGCAGATTTCACGTCTTGATGCAATGCCTGGGCAAAGTGTCCTGTAGCTGCATTGAAAAATCAATTGATATTGTTAGGGTGTTCGCTGTGAGAAAATCTCACAGAGTTCAGGTTCCAAATGGCCAAGCGTTTGCCACCGCTCAACCCGCTGCGCGCCTTCGAGGCGACGGCGCGCCATGCCTCACTGAGCAAGGCGGCGGCCGAGCTGAACGTCACCCACGGCGCCATCAGTCATCAGATCAAGGCGCTCGAGCAATCATTGGGCGTCAAGCTGTTCGAGCGTGCCGGCCAGCGGGTGAAGCTGACGCCGCACGGCGCCGAGTTGCTGCCGGCGGTGTCGACCGCCTTCGACGGCATTGCGGCGGCCACACAGCGCATGACACGGCCGGCCAGCACCGGCGCGCTGTCGGTATCGTGCGTGCCGGCTCTGCTGTTGCTATGGATGATCCCGCGGCTGGGCAGCTTCACCTCGCAATATCCGGATATCAGGCTGACGCTGATCCCATCCAATGACGCCAAGGACGTCCGCGCTCCGCACATCGATGTCTGCGTGCACTATGGCGACGGCAGCTGGACCGACTGCTGGATGCGCAAATGGTCGGGTCTCGAACTGTTCCCGGTGGTCAGTCCGACGCTGATCAACAACCGCCCGATCCGCACCGTCCGCGACCTCGCCGATCACGTCTTCCTGCATGGCGATGACGGCCGCGAATGGCACACCTGGCTGGCCGCCGCCGACGCACTGGATCTGGAGCGCGGCCGCCGCCATCATCTCGGCGATGCGCGCATGGCGACCGAAGCCGCCGTGCACGGCCATGGCGTGGCGCTCGGCGATACGGTGACGGCAAGCGGACTGCTCGCCAGGGGTCTGCTTGTCGCCCCGTTCAGCCTTTCCGTGCCGGCGGTCGACGATTTCTACGTCGTCTGCCGCAACGAGATGCGGTCGGCGCCGATCGTGCAATTGTTCATCGACTGGCTGTTTGCCGAGAAAGAGCAGGCCGACCGCCGCGCCGACGCGCCGGTGGCAGGTCGCATCGGCATTCGCCGCAAGCGTCCAGCGCTCAAGGTGGTCGGCTCCAAGACTGCATCCTGAGGCCGAAACTGCCGCAGGCGCCGCTTGCCGCAGGGGCTTCTTTTTGTCGGGCCAGCCCGCAAAGCGGGAGGCGCGTTCAAAAATTCGATGCTAAGAGGCATTTGGAGCAATTCCAGGAAAAGTGCGCAGCGGTTTTCCGTCCGGATTGCGATAGACAAAAGCTAGAGCGAGCAGCGAAGGCGCATTGAGCGATGGCAAAGACCGATATAGCGCGGCGCGTCTACAACCACACTTGGAAGCTCGACCCGATCGTCCGTAGCTTGCTCGACACCGATTTCTACAAGCTTCTGATGCTGCAGATGATCTGGGGCATGTATCCCAAGGTCGACGCCACCTTCTCGCTGATCAACCGAACCACCTCGGTCCGCCTTGCCGAGGAGATCGATGAGACGGAGCTGCGCGAGCAGCTCGACCATGCCCGCACCTTGCGCTTCTCGAAGAAAGAGATGATCTGGCTCGGCGGCAACACCTTCTATGGCCGCAAGCAGATCTTCGAACCGGAATTCCTCGCCTGGCTGGAAAATTTCCGGCTGCCCGAATACGAGCTTTCCAAGCGCGACGGCCAATACGAACTCGCCTTCAGCGGCCCGTGGATGTACACGACGCTGTGGGAGATCCCGGCGCTGGCAATTATCAATGAACTTCGATCTCGCGCGGCCATGCGAGCGTTCGGGCCGTTCGCGCTCGACGTGCTCTATGCCCGCGCCAAGGCCAAGATGTGGGCCAAGACTGAGCGGCTGAAGGCGCTGCCCGGCATCCGCATCTCGGATTTCGGCACCCGCCGCCGCCATTCTTTCCTGTGGCAGCGCTGGTGCGTCGAAGCGTTGAAGGAGGGCATCGGCGAGGCCTTCACCGGTACCTCCAATGTGCTGCTCGCCATGGACAACGATCTCGAGGCGCTCGGCACCAACGCGCATGAACTGCCGATGGTGTTCGCCGCGCTCACCAATTCGGAAAAGGAATTGAAACAGTCGCCCTACAACGTGCTGCAGGACTGGCAGCGCTACTACGGCGGTAACTTGCTTATCGTATTGCCGGACACCTTCGGCACCGCGGCGTTCCTGCGCGATGCACCGGACTGGGTCGCCGACTGGACCGGCTTCCGCCCCGACAGCGCGCCGCCGATCGAAGGCGGCGAGAAGATCATTTCCTGGTGGCGCGAAAAGGGCAAGGACCCCAAGCAGAAGCTGCTCATCTTCTCGGATGGGCTAGAGGTCGAGACCATCGAGGAGACCTACCGCCACTTCCGCGGCAAGGTGCGCATGTCCTTCGGTTGGGGTACCAACCTGACCAATGATTTCGAGGGCTGCGCGCCGACCGAGACCAACCGGCTAGACGCCATCTCGCTGGTCTGCAAGGTCACCGAAGCCAACGGCAGGCCGGCGGTCAAGCTTTCCGACAATCCGGCCAAGTCGACCGGCGACGAGAAAGAGATCGAGCGCTATTTGCGGATATTCGGCCAGAAGGATCGCGTGGAGCAACTGGTGAAAGTGTGAGGTGGGGGGACTCTTGCGTAGTATGAGTTCCTTCGCGCCCCCCTCTGTCCTGTCCGGTAGGACAGAGGGGGACGCCGTAGAGCCCCGTCGTTACAGTCTAGCTCTCGTCGTTGTTGGCTTTGCATTCTCGCCCACTCCCGCCTTCGCCCACGCCTCCGACCGCGGCCACGTCCTGCTGCTTCCCACCGGTTACTACGTCGTGGGTGGCGCGCTCGCCGTTGCCGCCAGCTTCCTGATCCTCGCTCTACTCCCGCCGGACTCCCTCGACCGCTTCTGGCGCAAACGCCTGCCGCTTTTCGCCTTCGGCGACGGCGCGCGAACTGCCGTCAGCCTGGTATCCTTTGCCGGCTTTGCAATTCTGATCGCCGCCGGCCTGTTCGGCAGCCGCGATCCGCTCTCCAATCCACTGCCGCTGACCGTATGGACATTGCTCTGGGTTGGCCTGGCTCTGTTGCAGGGGCTCGCCGGCGATCTCTGGTCGTGGGCCAATCCGTGGTACGGGCCGTGCCGCGTCGTCTCGCACTTGTTCGGCAGATCGCAGCCGCAGTTGCTCCCCCAGTGGCTCGGCTATTGGCCGGCTTTCGTGCTGTTCTTCGCCTTCGCCTGGTTCGAGCTGATCGACCCTGCGCCCGACGATCCGGCGCGGCTGGCCTGGGCCGCCGGCGCCTATTGGCTGCTGAGCTTTGCCGCCATGCAGGTCTTCGGATACCGCGACTGGAGCCAGCGCGGCGAGTTCCTGACGGTGTTCTTTGCCATGGTAGCGCACTTCGCCATCGTCGAGCACAACGAGGACGGCCGGCTCAAACTCTGCTGGCCGGGTGCCAAGCTGCTCGGTGCCGCGCCGCTACCGCTCAGCGGCGTCGCTTTCCTGCTGCTTGCGCTGTCGTCTGTCTCCTTCGACGGCCTGTCGAAAACCTTCTTCTGGCTAGGCTGGTTCGGGATCAATCCGCTGGAGTTTCCTGGACGCACCGCTTTGATCGGCATCGGCAGTTTCGGCCTTGCGCTGAGCTTTGCCGTGCTTGCGGCGGTGTTCGCGCTCGCCCTCTTTCTTGGCCAGCACCTTGCCGGCAGCAAGCATTCGCTCGGTCACGCCGCCGGGCTTTTGGTCTGGTCGATCGTACCGATCGCGCTCGCCTACCACTTCGCGCATTATCTGACGGCGCTGCTGGTCGACGGCCAATATGCGATTGCCGCTCTTTCCGACCCGCTTGCGCTGGGCTGGAACCTGTTCGGTACCGCCGACATGTCAATTGAAGCCGGCGTTGTCGCCGGCGCCGGCTCGGCGTGGTGGCTGTGGAACCTCCAGGCCGGCGTCATCATTGCCGGCCACATGCTTGCAGTGCTTGTCGCTCATGGCTTGGCCTGGCGGCTGCATCCCGGTCCGGCTCGCGCCGCGCTCAGCCAGTTCCCGCTCACCGTGCTGATGATCGCCTATACCGTGCTCGGCCTATGGCTGCTTGCGACGCCGAGCGCCGGATGAACGAGGTGCGCGATGGCCGTCAATCGGACCTTGGGGAAAGCTCGCTTGCCACGTCAGAGCTTTGGTGATTTAGTTTGTACACATGCAATTTTCGGCCCTCTTAACAAGAGTGGCCTGCCTGCTACAGCCATTGGTCAAAGCTCAAAAACAAGGGGAACTGCCGTGACTGACAAGAATGGGTTTTTCGATCTCTCCAGATCCGCTCTCACCCGCCGCGCGGCGCTGAAGGGCCTTGCCGCCGGCGCCGGTCTTGCCGTCGCGCCGGGTTTCGTGCGTTACAGCCAGGCGCAGAGCTCGGCGCCGATCAAGATCGGCTTTCAGTCGCACCGCACCGGCATCGGCGCCGCCTACGGCCGCTGGTACGAGAAGACCACGGCCGCTGCCGTCAAGGCTATCAACGATGCTGGCGGCATCAACGGCCGGCCGGTCGAGGTGATCATCGAGGATGACGGCACCGATCCCGGCCGGGGCGCCGAAGTCGTCGGCAAGTTCGCCTCCCAGCACAAGACCGACATCGTCTACGGCACGCTGTTTTCGCATGTCGTCATCGGCTCGGCGCCGGCCGCCGGCGAGGCCAAGATGCCCTATTTCGTCGTTAGCGAAGGCCACCACGTCGCGTCGACCAAGTTGAACCGCTACGTCTTCCAGCCCGGCATCACCGATGTGAAGAGCCAGATCCAGTCGATGGCGCCGTGGATTGCCGCCAATGCCGGCAAGAAGGTGACGCAGATATTTCCCGATTTCGCGTTCGGCTACGACCATCGCGACTACCTGCCGCCGGCCCTGAAGGCGCAAGGCGCCGAGGTCATCGCCCAGATCGCCATCCCCCCGACAGAATCCTCCTTCACCAAATATTTCCCGCAGATCCCCGCGGAGACCGAGGTGATCTACCACGTCATGGTCGGCCCGGCGGTGCTCACCTTCGTCAAGGAGCTCGGCGAGTTCTACGGCTCCAATCGGCCACAATTGTTCGGCTTCATCGATTCGCTCGAAGCTACCGACATCAACAGCCCCGGCCTCGAATTCCTTGACGGCAGCCATTTCTGGGAAGGTTCGCCGCGCTACGCGCAGCCTGATGATTCCCCCGCGCAGAAGGCCTATCGCGCCGCCGTCGGCATCGACGACAATGGTGCCGCCGTCGGCGACCCCAAGGACGTCTCCACCGCCGCGCATATGTTCGGCTGCTGGGAAACGCTCTATGTCGTCAAGAAGGCGATGGAAGACGCCGGCTACAAGGGCCCGGAAGACCGCGCCAAGCTGGTCGAGGCGACCGAGGCATTGACCGAGTTCGCCGAAGGGCCCGAGCATCCGCAGGGGCCGAAAACCTTCAACGGCAAGATCCACCAGTGTTTTGGCATCCAGAACATCTCCAAGGTCGAAGGCGGCCGGCTGAATGTCGTCCACAAGACCAAGATCGAGGACGGCCTCTACGAGCCGGAAGGGGATTACACGACGCAGGCGCTGTGAGCTTGGCTGCCGCAGCAAGCGTGAGCGCCAAGACACCCTCCTCTGGCCTGCCGGCCAGGCCGGCAGGCCAGAGGGGGGTGCTTCGCGCATCCGCCGGTGCTTAGCCGATGCACTTCGGACCTCACCTGCTCCTCGCCGCCCTCGAAGGCCTCGTCACCTCCGCCGTGCTGGCGCTGACGGCGCTCGGCCTGTCGCTGGTGTTCGGCGTCATGCGCGTTGTCAATGTCGCGCATGGCGAGTTCTTCATGCTGGGCGCGGTGCTTGCCTGGGCAATCTCTACGGCGATATCCGGCCATCCTGCGCTCGGCTTCCTGGCCGCCCTGGTGCTGGCGCCATTGATCGTCGGTCTGATCGCGCTGGTCGCCGAACGGCTGGTGCTGCGCCGGCTCAACTATAATCCGGAAGCCACCATCGTCGCCACCATCGGCATGCTCTACATCATCCAGCAATTGGCGCTGACCTTCTACGGCCCGGAGGCGCGGCCGGTGGAGCCGCCGTTCAGCTATCGCATCCTCCTGCCGTGGTTCGGCTATTCCGGCTACAAGCTGTCGATCATCGCCGCGTCGGCGCTGCTGCTGGTCGCGACCTGGCTGGTGCTGACGCGCACGAAAATGGGCCTCGTCATGCGCGCCACGCAATATGACAGCGAGACGGCGCAGGCCTTCGGCATCCCGGTGACCAGAGTCTATGCCGGCGTTTTCGCGCTCGGCGCCATGCTAGCGGCTGTGGCCGCGGTGCTGATCGTGCCCATCAGCCAGGCGCATTATCTGATGGGGCAGGACCCGCTGCTGCTCTCGTTCATCGTCGTCATCATCGGCGGCCTCGGCTCGTTGCGCGGCACGGTGCTCGCCGCGGTGCTGATCGGACTGTCCGACGGCATTATCTCGGTGTTCTTCTCGCCGACGCTGGCCAAGATCATAGCCACCGTGCTTGTCGCCATGGTGCTGGTGTTCCGGCCGCAAGGCCTGTTCGGGACAGCATCGCGATGAAGGATGCTTCGCCGGCAAAGCCATATGCGCTGCATCTCGGCGTCATCGCCCTGCTTTTCGGGCTTAGTTTTGTCCTGCCGGAATATCATCACGGCCTGCTCGCCCGCATTATGGTGCTGGCGGTCTTCGCCATGGGCTACAATCTGCTGTTCGGCTATGTCGGGCTGCTAAGCCTCGGCCATGCCATGTTCTTTTCAGCCGGGCTCTATGGCGCCGGCCTTGCCGTCATCCATCTCGGCTGGAGCGTGCCGGCCGCCTTCGCAGCCGGGCTTGCCTGCGGCGCGCTGCTTGCGCTGGTGATCGGGCTGCTGGCGCTGCGCACCTCCGGCGTCGCCTTCATGATCGTCACCATGATGTTCGCTCAGGTATTTTATCTCCTCATTCTTTATTTCGCCGCCTGGACCGGCGGCGACCAGGGCTTGGTGGTGCCGCAGCCGATGCGGGTCCTTGTCCTGGGCAGCACGTCATTCGACCTCACCAACGCGACCGTGCGCTATATAAGTGCGCTGGCACTGTTCTCGATCGTGCTGCTCATAAGCCTGGCGATAGTCCGCTCCGGCTATGGCCGTGTGCTGGTCGCCATCCGCGAGAACGAGGAGCGGACCAAGATGCTTGGCTACGACACGTTCTCCAGCAAGCTTGCCGCCGTCGTCATCTCCGGCAGCATCTGTGCGGCTTCCGGCGCTGCCTATGCGCTGCTGTTCGGCTATGTCGGCTCGAGCTTCGCCTCGGTGCAGTATTCCATCCTGCCGCTGCTCTGGGTGCTGCTGGGCGGTGCCGCCACCACGCTCGGTCCGCTGATCGGCACACTGTTCATGTATTATGTCATCGACGTCGCCAGCGGCTACACCTCGGCCTATCTGCTGATCGTCGGCATAGCGCTCATCCTGCTGGTGCTGTTCTTCCCGAGAGGCATTCTCGGCAGCATCCGCCAGCGCTGGCTCGGGTGGTTGCCATGATGCCGCTGCTTACCACCAAAGGCCTGTCGCGCAGTTTCGGCGGCTTGCGCGCCGTCGACGGCGTCGACTTCGCGCTGATGCCGGGCGAGATCCGCGCCATCATCGGCCCCAACGGTGCCGGCAAGACCACCTTCGTCAGCCTGGTCAGCGGCCGCATCCAGCCCTCGTCGGGCATGATCGTCTTCGACGGCGCCGACATCACCAGCCTGCCTGCCTACGCCCGAGTTCGCCTTGGCATCGCCTACACGTTCCAGATCACCAGCGTCTTTGCCAATCTCAGCGCCTACGACAATGTTGCCCTGCCGGTGCAGCGCACGCTGACCGACGGCCGCTCGAAGGGCGCGGTTCACACCGGCGTCATGGCGGCTCTCGAGCGCACCGGCCTTGCCGACCGGGCGCAAATGCCGGCCGGGCAATTGTCCTACGGTCACCAGCGGCTGCTGGAAGTGGCAATGGGACTGGCACTGAAGCCGCGGCTGCTGATCCTCGACGAACCGACGCAAGGGCTGGCCGATAGCGAGATCGACAATTTCATCGAGCTGGTGCGCGAGATCGCCGACAGTGCCACCGTGCTTTTGATCGAGCACAACATGCCGGTGGTCATGCAACTCGCCGACCGCATCACCGTCTTCAATGCCGGCAGGATCTTGGCTGAAGGCACGCCCGAGCAGATCCGCGCCAATGCCGCGGTGCAGGACGCCTATCTGGGGACCACCCATGGCTGAGGCCCAGTCCAAGGCGTTGACCATATCCGGGCTCGATTGCTTCTATAGCGAAGTCCAGGTGCTCTATGGCTTGGATCTTGTGTTGAACGAGGGCGAGGTGCTCTGCCTGTTCGGCCGCAACGGCGCCGGCAAGACGACGACGCTGAAGGCGATCATGGGCCTGGTGCCGGCAAGCGCCGGCTCGATCCGGCTCGAAGGCCGGGAATTGACCGGTCTGCCGGCACATGAGGTGCCCAAGGCTGGCGTCGCCTACGTGCCGCAGGGCCGGCGGCTGTTCGCCGAGATGACCGTGGCGGAAAACATCGAGATCGGCCTGATGGCCCGCAACAAGGGCAAGGCGACGCGCGAGAACGTGCTCGATCTTTTCCCGTTGCTGCGCCAGCGCCTCAGGCAGCGTTCCGGCACGCTGTCCGGCGGCGAGCAGCAGATGCTGGCCATGGCCCGCGCCCTGTGTCTGGAACCGCAGGTGCTCCTGCTCGATGAACCGACCGAAGGGCTGATGCCGTCGATGATCGCCAGGATCCGTGAAACCGTGTCGAAACTGCGAGCGCTCGGCGTGTCGACAATTCTTGTCGAACAGCGCGTCGACGCCGTGCTCTCGGTCGCAGACCGCGTTTGCTTCATCGAGAACGGCCGCAACCGCGAGACGGTCGATGTCGAGGAACTGCGTGCCGATCCCTCGGCGGTCCGTCGCTATGTCGGCGTCGGCTGATCAGGCAAAAAACAGCAAGCCGGCGAGCAGGAAAGTCGGGATCAGCACGGCGCCCGACCACGCCATATAGCCAAAGAAGCTCGGCATCTTGATGCCGCGATGCCTGGCAATGGCGTAGACCATGAAATTCGGCGCGTTGCCGACATAGGTGTTTGCGCCCATGAACACCGCGCCTGCCGAGATCGCCGCCAGCGTCGAGGCGAGCTCGGTCATCAGATGCTGCGCATCGCCGCCGGCCAGTTCGAAGAACACCAGATAGGTCGGCGCATTGTCGAGGAAGGACGACAGCGCTCCGGTCAGCCAGAAATACGCGAGATTGTCGGGCGCGCCGGTCGGCGAACTGACCAGCAGCACCAACGGCGCCAGCGCGCCGTCGAGGCCGGCCCGCAATATGGCGACGACCGGAACGATGCAGATGAAGATGCTGGCGAACAGCTTCGCCACCTCGGCGATCGGCCCCCAGCTGAAGGCGTTTGCGCCGCGAAACTCCTTCGGCGAGACGACAAGCGACGTGAAGGCCAGTATCAGGATGACGGCGTCGCGCACCAGGTTCTGCAGCTCGAGGCTGACGCCCTGAAACGAGAAACTCACTCCCGGCTTCCAGGCAGCGGAAATCAGGATCGCGGCGATTACGCCGGCCAGCAGCGGGATGTTGGCCAGGCCGCGAATGCGCACCTTGCTGTCGGGCGTCGGATCCTTGATCTTCGGCGCGCCTTCCTCCCGATGATGCATGATGATGTCGATCGCCAGGAAAACCACCAGCACCACGCCGGCGACGAACAGCGTCTCGGGCAACAGGTGAACTGTCGTCCAGAAGAAATCGACGCCGCGCAGAAAGCCGACGAACAGCGGCGGATCGCCGAGCGGCGTCAGCGAGCCGCCGATGTTGGACACCAGGAAGATGAAGAAGATGACGACATGGGCGTTGAAGCGCCGGTTATCGTTGGCGCGGATGAGCGGCCGGATCAGAATCATCGAGGCGCCGGTTGTGCCGATGATCGAGGCAAGCACCGCCCCGCCCAGCAACAGCCCGGCATTGACCAGCGGCGTGCCGTGTATGTTGCCGGCAACGAAGATGCCGCCCGAAATGGTGAACAGCGCAAACAGCAGGATGATGAACGACATGTATTCGGTGAGCAGCGCATGCAGCACCGCCTGCGTGGCCGACGGGATGCCGAAGGCGATTGCCAGCGGCCCGATCACCAATGCTGCCCAGAAGGCAGCGATCTTGCCGTAATGGTGCTCCCAGGCATGATGGAACAGCAGCGGGCCGGTCGCAATGCAAAGCAACAGCCCGGCAAACGGCAACACCCACCACAGCGACATGGCGGCGCCCGGCAATTCGTGCGCTTCGGCCGCGAGAACCGCTCCCGGAGAAAGGATCGCGGCAATAAATGCAGCACTTGCCGTCAACGCCGCAAACCGCATGAAGCCCCTCAAAAGTCTGTCAGGTTCGGCTGGATGACGTTCAAATCAGTGCCACGCCGGCATCGCGCATCCGGCCCAGCATCGTCTCCATGGAGCCGTTGAGATCGATGCCGCGGCAGGCGTCGAGCCGAACCGACGTCGCAAAGCCGAGCTTGACCGCGTCGAGCGCCGAAAAGGCGACGCAGAAATCCGTCGCCAGGCCGACCAGGGTCAGCGTATCGATATTCCGCTCCCGGAGATAGCCGGCAAGGCCGGTCGGCGTCGTCCGGTCGTTCTCGAAGAATGCCGAATAGCTGTCGATCGCAGGACGGAACCCCTTGCGGATGACCAGCTCGGCCTTGCTCCAGGCCAAGCCGGAATGGAAGTCCGAACCCAAGCTGCCCTGGATGCAGTGATCAGGCCACAGCGTCTGCTCGCCATAAGGCATGTCGATCGTTTCGAACGGTCTCTTGCCGGGGTGGCTGGAGGCAAAGCTCGAATGGCCGGCAGGGTGCCAGTCCTGCGTCAGCAGGACGTGCTCGGTCCGCCGGATAAGATCATTGACCAACGGCACGATTTCGTCGCCACCGGCCACTTCCAGGGCGCCACCCGGGCAGAAATCGTTCTGCAGGTCGATAATGACAAGCGCTTCGTCGGCCATGGAGCCTCCTTATTTTCTTTGTCCTGAGCTTAGGCTCCAATAAAAACGCGACCGGACGCAGAAACTTGACCAGATGGCCGGCTGCGTCAACCTCTCGTGGCATAACAAATGCGTTCCGGGCGCACGGTGCCAACAGCCGTGCAAACTCTGGCTTTGACAATTCCTGCCGGCTTGATATCATTTGCATACGAATGAATTTCCTGCCTTGAATGCTCGGGAAGGTCTTTCGGCAGGATCCCTCTCGGGAAGCCCATTCTGGGAAGGCAAAGCGTGATCCGTTACGCAAAACCCACCACGGTCGACGACGCCCTCGCGTTGCTGGGCGAAGGGCAATGGCGCATCCTTGCCGGTGGCACGGATTTTTATCCGGCACAGGGCAGCAAGCCTTTCCGCGACAATATCCTCGACATCAATGGCCTGGCGGCATTGCGCGGCATTGCTGAAGCCGAAAACCATTGGCTCATTGGCGCCCGCACCGCCTGGACCGATCTCGTCCGCCATCCGCTGCCGGCGGCCTTCGACGTGCTGAAGCAGGCGGCGCGGGAAGTTGGCTCGGTGCAGATCCAAAACGTTGCCTCGATAGCCGGCAATCTCTGCAATGCCTCGCCGGCCGCCGACGGTGTGCCGGCGCTGCTGGTGCTCGATGCCGAAGTCGAACTGCGTTCCTCGGTTGCGACCCGGCATTTGCCCCTTGCAAAGTTCATTCTTGGCAACCGTCGCACCGCTCTGCAGTCCGGCGAAATGGTGACGGCAATCCGTATTGCCAAACCTGCGACCGCCGGCGGCTCCGCCTTCGTGAAACTCGGCGCGCGGCGTTATCTCGTCATCTCCATCGCCATGGCTGCCGCACGCCTGGCCGTCGAAGATGGTATTGTCAGGAAAGCGGCCGTCGCCGTCGGGTCCTGCTCGGTCGTCGCCAGGCGCCTGGCGAGTGTCGAGGCGGCGCTGCACGGCCTGCCCGTCGGCCCCGCGCTGGCCGCTGCGATCCAATCCGCGCCAATGGACGAGCTGTCGCCGATCGGCGACGTGCGCGGCAGCGCCGAATATCGGCTGGATGCGGCGCGCGAGATAGTCGTCCGTGCTGTGCTTGGTGCTGTGGGCGCAATCCCCGGCGAAAGGGCGGCGGCCTGATGGGCATGGAGCGCGCCGACATCGCCTTCGAGGTCAACGGCGCCGCCGTCAGCGTTTGCGTGCCGCCGGTGCGGCGGCTGTCCGCGGTGTTGCGCGACGAGCTGCGGCTGACCGGCACCAAGGTCGGCTGTGATGCCGGCGATTGCGGCGCCTGCACGGTGCTGGTCGACGGCGAGCCGGTCTGCGCCTGCCTGATGCCCGCGGCTTCCGCCTCCGGCACCGTCGTGACGACCGTCGAAGGTCTCGGCAACGGCAGGCTGTCGGCACTGCAGGCCTCGTTTCTCAGCCATGGCGCAGCACAGTGCGGCGCCTGCACGCCCGGCCTGCTGGTCGCCGCAACGGCACTCCTGGACAGGACGCCTTACCCGAGCGAGGCTGAAACGCAGGATGCGCTCGGCGGTGTACTCTGCCGCTGCACCGGCTATCGCAAGATCGTCGCGGCGGTGATGGATGCTTGGCGCCACGCCGGCGGTCTCGATCAGCGCATGCCATCCTCTGGCCACGCCGTCGGCTCCTGCCCGATCCGCCTCGATGGCGTGCCGAAAGTCACTGGCGGCGAAAAATTCGGCGGCGATTCCTTCCCCGCCGACGCGCTGTGGGTGCTGGTGGTCCGCTCACCGCACTATCATGCCGCCTTCAGCTTCGGCGATCTCGGCAGCTGGGTGAAATCCCGTCCCGGCATTGCCGGCGTCTTCACCGCCGCCGACATTCCGGGAAAGAATTGTTTCGGCGTCATCGCGCCCTTCGCCGACCAGCCGGCGCTGGCCGAAGGGGTTTCGCGCTTTCGCGGCGAGGCGGTGGCGCTGGTTGCCGGCGAACGCGAGGCTATCCTCGATCTCGACCTAGCCGATTTCCCTGTCAGTTGGACCGAGTTGCGGCATTTTCTGGAAACTGGCGAAGCGCAGGCCGGCGGCACGCCACTGGTCCATGAAAACCGGCCCTCGAACCTGCTCACCTCCGGCTTTGTCGAGCGTGGCGACCCCGAAGCCGCGCTTGCCGGTGCGGCTTTCGTCGTTTCTGGCGCCATCGACACCTCCTATGTCGAGCACGCCTATATCGAACCGGAAGCCGGCTATGCCTTCATGGACGGCGACACGCTGGTCGTCGTCGCCTGCACGCAGGCGCCCTATATGGACCGTGACGACACGGCAAAAGTGCTCGGCCTTACCCCGGAAAAGGTGCGCATCGTGCCGACCGCGACCGGCGGCGGCTTCGGCTCGAAGCTCGACGTCTCGCTGCAACCGCTCATCGGCCTCATCGCCATGAAAACCGGCCGGCCGGCGGCGCTCGCCTACAGCCGCACCGAATCGATGATCTCGACCACCAAGCGCCATCCGGCCCTGATGAGAGCGAGCATCGGCGCCGATGCCGACGGCCGTGTCACCGGCATGGTCTTCGCCGGCGATTTCAACACCGGCGCATATGCCAGCTGGGGGCCGACGGTCGCCAACCGCGTGCCGGTGCACGCCTCCGGCCCCTATGCTACGCCGAACTATCGCGCCGAAGGCCGCGCCATCCACACCAATGGCCCGATTGCCGGCGCCTTTCGCGGTTTCGGCGTGCCGCAGGCCACGATCATGCAGGAGACCCTCTATGACGAGCTGGCCGACAAGCTCGGCATGGATCGGCTCGACTTTCGCCTGAAGAACTGCCTTCGGAACGGATCCGAAACAGTTACCGGGCAGCGGCTCGAGTCGGGCGTCGGCATCGCCGACTGCCTGGAGGCCCTCCGTTCACATTGGCAGCGTGCCGTTCGCGATGCCGAAGCGTTCAATGCCGGTAGCAGCATCAAAAAACGCGGCGTCGGCATCGCTTCTTGCTGGTACGGCTGCGGCAACACCTCGCTGCCCAATCCGTCGACCATCAAGGTCGGCATCTCGATATCGGGCGAAGTCGTCCTGCATCAGGGGGCGGTCGATATCGGGCAAGGCTCCAACACCGTCATCGCGCAGATCTGCGCCGACGCGTTGGGTCTGCCATTGGAGAAGTTGCGGCTGAAAGGCGCCGATACGGCGATCACCCCCGACGCCGGCAAGACCTCGGCCTCGCGCCAGACTTTCGTCACCGGCAAGGCCGCCGAAAAGGCCGGCCGCGCCTTGCGCGAGGAGATCTTGCGTTTCGCCAATGTCTCGCAAAAGGCGGCGATTGCGCTGGACGGCACAAGCCTGAGCATTAGGGAAGGCGAAGCAACGCGCCGCATCGATCTTTCCTCGCTAAAGGCAGACGCCGAAGGATTTGTCTTCCGGGCCGAGGAAAGCTACGACCCGCCGACCCAGCCGCTCGATGCAAAAGGTCAGGGCAAGCCTTGCGCCGTCTATGGTTATGGCGCCCAGATGGCCGAACTGGAGGTCGACCTCAAGCTCGGCACTGTGAAGCTGATAAAAATCACTGCCGCCCACGATGTCGGCAAGGCCATCAATCCCTTGCTTGCCGAGGGCCAGATTGAGGGTGGCATCGCCCAGGGCATCGGCATGGCGCTGATGGAAGAGTATATCCCCGGCCGCACCGAAAACCTGCACGACTATCTGATCCCGACGATCGGCGACGTGCCGCCGATCGAGACCATCCTGATAGAAGTTCCGGATCCGGAAGGACCCTTCGGGGCCAAGGGTTTGGGCGAGCATGTGCTGATTCCGACGGCGCCGGCGATCCTCAACGCCATCCGCCATGCAACAGGTGTGCTGGTCACCAAAATTCCGGCGACGCCAACCCGCATCCGCGCCGCCATCCGCGACAAGGAGGCGCGCCGATGAGCGAGCTTGCCGAACGCTTCGAGACGCATGATCCCGGCGAGAAGCTGGTGGCCGAGAAGATCCGCTGCGATGCCTGTCCGGTCATGTGCTACATCGCCGATGGCCGCACCGGCGCCTGCGATCGCTACGGCAATGTTGGCGGCAGGATCGTGCGGATGGATCCGCTGACCATCCTCGACCACGCGGCCGAGACCGGCGCCGCAATCGTACCCTTTGCCGAGGAAGGCGAGGCATGGGACGGCGAACTGGTCAACACCGGCCGCCGCTTCGTCACCGCCATCGGCGCCGGCACCACCTATCCCGATTACAAGCCGGCGCCTTTCATCGTCAGCCAGGAGGTCGAGGGCGTCGATCTGGTCACCGTCGTCACCGAGGGCATCTTCTCCTATTGCGGCGTCAAGGTGAAGATCGACACCGATCGTCATATCGGCCCCGAAACGGCGACGGTCCGTGCCCAAGGCGAGGCGATCGGCCATGTCACCACCGGCGAATACGGCTCGCAGATGCTGTCGCTGGGCGGCGTACATCATTTGACCGGCGGCTCGAAGGCTGAAGGGCGCGCCACCTGTGACGCCATGCTCGCCCTGTGCAACCGCAAACCGGTCGAACTCGTCATCGACGGCGGCGCCACCGTCATCGTCGAAGCCGGCAAGCCGCCGGTCATCGACGGCAAGCTCGAACAGCGCATGCGCGTCGGCTGCGGTTCGGCCACCATAGGCATGTTCGCGACCCAATGGCGCGGCCTTGTCGACGAGGCGGTGGTGGTCGATGACCACATCACCGGCGTCGTCTCCGAGCATCAGGCCGGCAAGGTGCTTGGCTGGCAGGATACCGGCATCAAGATCATCGGCCGCCGTTCGACGCCGGGCCGTTATTTCAAGGTGTCGGAACCCGGCCTCGGCTGGGGCGGCACCAGTATCTCCGACCCGCTGTCGATCCTTGGTGAATGGAACGCCAAAAAGGGTGCGCGCCCCGGCATGTCGCTGCTGATGGTCTCGACCACCGGCGAGCAATTCGCCTATTACGAGCTCGACGACGAATTGAAGCCTGTGCAGAAACCGTTCCCGGAGCGGCTGCGGAAGTCGGTTGAACTGATCGAGGACAATTGTGAGCCGGCGCTCTGCACCGTGCTTTTCGTCGGCGGCGCCGGCGGCTCGCTGCGCGCCGGCGTCACCGAGAACCCGGTCAATCTGACCCGCTCGGTGCAGGGCCTCAAGACCTATGTGACGGTCGGCGGCGCGCCGGTCTATGTCTGGCCGGGCGGCGGCATCACGCTGATGGTCGACGTCACCCGCGTGCCGGAAGGCGCCTTCGGCTATGTGCCGACGCCGGCGCTGGTGGCCCCGATCGAGTTCACCATGCGCCGCGACGATTATGTCAGGCTTGGCGGCTACGAAGCCGAAATCCGCAGCGTCGACGATATCCTGGCCAAGGGCGGCGAATATCTCAATCCGCGCCGCGGCACGGCCGCACCCCGGGACAATCCCTGGCCGCCGCTGGCTCAGTTGCGTCGCGCGGCCGCAAACGGGGCCGGGCGATGAACGGCCCGCAGGCGCATTGGCTCGAGGACGGCCGGAGGCTTCACCTCAATCATGGGCCGATCGACCTGATCGTCGAGGCCTTCGGCGAGGCAAGCGAATGCCGGACTGCCTATAGCCAGGCAGTGGCGCGCTTCCAGCCAATCCTGGTTGAACTGGTCGAAGAGTTGCCCGAACTACGGCGCCCGGCCGCCTCGCGGCCACGTCCTTTCGCTGGCCCGACGGCGCGCCGCATGGAAGCGGCGGTCGTTCCGCTAGCGAAACAATTTATCACACCGATGGCGGCCGTCGCCGGCTCGGTAGCCGACGAAGTGCTTGGGGCCCTGCTTGCCGACCGCCGGCTCGAGCGCGCCTATGTCAACAATGGCGGCGACAGCGCGATCCATCTCGGCAACGGGCAGTCGATGACGCTTGCCATTGCCGGGACAGGTCATGGGTTGGCAGATCGTCTCACGATCCGCGCCGAAGATGGGATCCGCGGCGTCGCGACCAGCGGCTGGCGCGGCCGCTCCTTTTCGCTCGGCATCGCCGACGCGGTCACGGTGCTGGCGCGAACGGGTGCTGACGCCGATGCCGCCGCGACCTTGATCGCCAACGCCGTCGACCTGCCCGGTCATCCGGCCGTTAGGCGCGTACGGGCGCGCGATCTCGCACCTGACAGCGATCTCGGCGACCGTTTGGTGACGCAGGGCGTGGGGCCGCTTTCCGCCGCTGAAATCGCTATTGCGCTGGAAGGCGGATTTGCCGTTGCCGAGGAGTTTCGGCGGCGCGGTCTGATTGCCGCCGCGGCGCTTTTCCTCGGCGGTCAGGCGCGCATCGCAGGTCCGATGGGGCTCGCCGATAAAGCTTTAGAGAGGGAAATTGCTCATGCCTGAGTTTCCGATCCGCAAGATCGCCGTGCTGACCGAAGAGATTTTTCACGAGGGCGGGCCGGTGGCGAAGGTGCCGCGGCGCCGCGCCGCGGCCATGGCTGTGGTCAAGAACCCGTTCGCCGGCCGTTACGTCGAGGAACTACAGAGCGCCATGGAGGATTTGAAGCCGCTCGGGCTGCTGCTCTCCGACAGGCTTATTGCCGCATTGGGCGGCGACGTGAAACAGATCGACGGTTACGGCAAGGGCGCCATCGTCGGCATGGCGGGCGAGCTGGAGCATGGCGCGCTGTGGCATGTGCCGGGCGGCTATGCGATGCGCGAGCGGCTCGGCGACGCCAAGGCGATCGTGCCGTCGGCAAAGAAGGTCGGCGCTTTCGGCGCGCGGCTCGATGTGCCGCTCGGCCACATCAACGCCGCCTATGTGCGCAGCCATTTCGATGCCATGGAAATCGGCATCAGCGATGGCCCGCGTCCCGACGAGATCCTGTTCTGCCTCGCAATGACCTGCGGCCCGCGCGTGCACGACCGCATGGGAGGGCTGGCGGCCAAGGACATCAAGGCATGGGACGGGCTGCGGTGAGCGCCGAAGACAATCTGCTCAAGCTGGTCGAGACCGAGGAGCCTGACGAAAACGACTATCGCTTGCAGGAGCAGGTCGGCTTCATCCTGCGCAAGGCGCATCAGCGCCATGTCTCGATCTTCGCCGCACACATCGCCGATCTGACGCCGCCGCAATTTGCCGCTTTGGCCAAATTGCGCGACGTCGGCGAGACCTCGCAGAACCAGCTTGGCAGCCTGATCGCCATGGATGCGGCGACCGTGAAGGGTGTCATCGACCGGCTGAAAGCGCGTGGCTTTGTCGAACTTAGCAAACACGAAGTCGACAAACGGCGCCTGCTGGTCAATCTGACGGCCGAGGGGCGCGACGCGATCGAGCGGCTGATTCCGCTTGCCCGCGAGATCACGCAGGAAACGCTGGCGCCGCTTTCCGCCAAGGAGGCTGCCATTTTCATGAAGCTGCTGGGCAAGCTGGCTTAATCTGCTGCCTGCCGGCGTTTGATTGTTGTTCCTGCCGGGCGCTGAAACGCCCGGCAGGAAAGCCTCGTCTCAGAGGCCGTTGTCCTTCAGGATCTGGGCGGCATTTTCCTTGGTGATCTTCTGCGTCGGCAGGGTGATGGTCTTTTCAACCTTCTCCCCGTTCAGGAACTTGATCGCCTGCCGCAGCCCTTCGGCGCCCGGCGTCACATAAGTGAACGTCGCCGTCAGCTCGCCATTGGCGACCAGCTGCACGCCTTCATTGGGCAGGCCGTCGATGCCGATGAACTTGATGTCCTTCTCACGTCCGACGTCCTTGGCGGCAAGATAGGCACCATAGGCCATCGGATCATTATGGCCGTAGACAAGATCGATCTTCTCGTTGTTGCGCAACGCGGTCGCCATGATGTTGTAGGCCTGGTCCTGCTTCCAGTCGCCCGACTGCTGGTCGAGCAGGTATTTTATGCCCGGCTCCTTGTCGGTGAATTCATGGAAGCCGTCATGGCGATCGTGTGCCGGCTGGGTGCCCATGCCGCCCCAGATCTCGACGACGTTGCCGGCGGCCTTGCCCTTGCCGCCAAGCAGCTCGACGGCATATTCACCGGCAGCCCGGCCGATCAGCTTGTTGTCGCCGCCGACGAACTGCGTGTAGTCATTGGTTTCGACGTTGCGGTCGAGCACGAAGACCGGGATCTTCGCATCGATCGCCTGCTGCACGACACCGGTCAGACCGGCGGATTCTTTCGGCGATACCAAGAGCGCATCGACCTCCTGACGGATCAGGTTCTCGACGTCGGCCACCTGCTTCTCGGTCTTGTCCTCGCCGTCGGTGATGATCAGTTCGACTTCCGGATGCTTGGCCGCTTCGGCCAGGATGTCCTTGTTGAACTGAGCCCGCCAGGGTTCGATGGTCGTCACCTGCGAAAAGCCGATCTTCCACTTCTTGTCCTGCGCATGGGCGCCGCCGGCAAGCATGGCGGTCGTGGTCAGGAGTGCCGCTGTCAGCCCGGCGAGCTTCAACAATTCACGTCGTTTCATTTCTTGTTTCCTCCAATATTCAGAGACGCGGTCTCTTGCGACGGCCGCTTTGCCGCGACCGTTTCCTTGTGCGCTTGCCCACCGGGCAGCCGCAGATAGAAGAGAAGATCACCGGCATTGCGCTCCTGTACGAGCACGGTACCGATGATGATCATCCCCTTCAGCACCAGCTGAAGGTTCGAATTGATGTTATGCAGCTGCAGGATGTTGGAGAGCAGCCCGAAGATCAGCACGCCGCAGAACGTCCCGGTGAGGCTGCCGCGTCCGCCCATCAGGCTGGTGCCGCCGATGACCACGGCGGCAATCGCGTCGAGCTCCAGGCCGGCGCCGGCGTCCGGCTTGCCTTGCCGGTACTGCGCGACATAGAGCACCGCCGCGATGCCGGCCAGCAGCCCTGACACGGCATAGGTGGCGATCTTCACGCGGCCTGCGGCGATGCCCGACAGCCGCGCCGCCTCCTCATTGCCGCCGATTGCATAGACATAGCGGCCGAACGGGGTGAAGCGCAGCACGGCGCCGTAGATCAGGATGGCGCCGAGGAAGAAGAGGCCCGGCATCGGGATCACGCCGAATACCAGCGAGCGCAGCATTTCGAAATCGGCCGTGGCGTTCGAGCCGGTATAGACCGGCAGCACCGCATTGTTCTGGCCGGCTGTCAGCCGGGCGATGCCGAGCGCAGTAACCATCATCGCCAGCGTCACGATGAAGGGCTGCAGCCGCCCCGCGACGATGATGAAGCCGTTGAGCGCGCCGAACAGCAGGCCGACGCAAGGCGCCACCAGCAGCACGCCGAGCACGCCGAATTTTGAGCCTACCTGCGGCAGCAGGAACCACAGCACCAGACTGCACAGGATCACCCCGACAATGCCGGGCGTCACCAGCCCGCGAACGCTGTCCAGCCTGATGTCGTGCGTCGCCTGCGCGCCGGCACGGGATTTTTCGATGTTCAGCAGGATGAAACGAGTGACGAGAATGCCGAGGCAAAGGGCTGCCACGGCAACTGTCGGCACCCCAAGCACCACCGCCGGCGTCACGCCGGGGACCGTCAGCAGCATGGCACAGACCACCGTACAGATCGCCATCAGCGAGCCGACGGAAAGGTCGATACCGCCGGTAATGATCACGGCCGTCATGCCGGTGGCAATCAGGCCGGTGGTCGACACCTGGCGCAGCACGTCGAGCAGGTTGCCGTAGGACAGGAAAATGTTGTTGCCCTTGGAGCTGATCGGCGAGCCGAGCACGCCGATCAGGAAGATGGCGATCAGGCCCCAATAGAGCTTCGTCCGGGACAGGATATGCAAAATGCTCATGCGGCAGGCCTCGTAATCGTCCGTCGCGGCGCCGCAAGCCGCATGATGGCCTCCTCGCTGGCTTGCGCGCGGGACAGGATTCCCGTCTGGCGGCCGTCGGCCATGACCAGGATACGGTCGGAAAGATGCAGCAGCTCCGGCAATTCCGAGCTGATGACCGCGATCGCCAGCCCGTCTCGCGCCAGCTTGACGATGAGATCGTAGATTTCCCGCTTGGCGCCGACATCGATGCCGCGCGTCGGCTCGTCGAGCAGCAACACCCGCGGCCTCGTCGCCAGCCATTTGCCGATGACGACCTTCTGCTGGTTGCCGCCGGACAGCGTGCCGGCCGGCTGCTCGACGGTCTCGCAGCGAATGCCGAGCGCCTTGACGGCGTCCCGTGCCAGCCCTTGCTCACCGGCCAGCGAGCGCAGGCCGAACCGCGCCAGCGCACCGACCAACGGCAGCGCGACATTGTCGGTGATCGAGGCCTCGAGATGCAGGCCTTGCGTCTTGCGGTCTTCCGTGACAAGGGCGATGCCGAGCCGGCGCGCATCGCGCGGCGAACGGATTTCTACCACCTCGCCATCGAGCCTGATCTCACCGCCGGCACGTCCGCCGCTGGACCCGAAGATGGTTTCCAGGATTTCGGTCCGGCCCGAGCCCAGCAGCCCGCCGATACCCAGGATTTCACCTGCGGCAAGATCGAAACTGACGCCGTCGAGCACGGTGCGCCAGCCATGGCGATTCGGCTTCGACAGCGACAGCTCGCTTACGGAAAGGACGGTGTTGACACCGGGGATGCGGTGCTCCTGGGAGGAAGCCAGCAGGTTTCGCCCGACCATCGCCGAAATTATGGCGTCTTCGTCGAGCTTGTCCATCGCCCGCGTCAGGACGTGGCGTCCATCGCGGAACACGGTGACCCGGCTGGCCAGATGCATGACTTCGTCGATGCGGTGCGAAATGTAGACGATCGCCACGCCGCTGTCGGCGAGCTGGCGGATGATGCGGAACAGCCGCTGGCATTCGGCTGGCGAAAGCGCCGAGGTCGGCTCGTCCATGATCAGAATGCGCGCCGACATCGACAGCGCCTTGGCGATCTCGACCAGTTGTTGTTCGCCGACGCGCAAGGCACCGACGCGCGCATCCGGATCGAGCTCGATGCCGAGCCTTTGCAGCAGCGCGCCGGCAGCGCGGCTGCTCGCCTTGCGGTCGACGATCAGCCCGGCGATCAGCTTCTCGCGGCCGAGAAAGATATTGTCGGCGACGCTGAGTTCGGGAACGAGATTCAGCTCCTGGTGGATGATGGCGATGCCGGCGCGCTCGGCTTCGCGGACGCCGGCAAAGCGCACCGCATCGCCATCGATACTGACCGTTCCGTTATAGTCCGTATAGACGCCGGACAGGATCTTCATCAGCGTCGACTTGCCGGCGCCGTTCTCGCCCATCAGCGCATGGACCTCGCCGCGCCGCAGTTCGAAATCGACATCGACAAGCGCGGCGATGCCACCGAAGGACTTGGAGATGTGCTCGGCGCTCAACACGATAGCCGAGCCGTCCGCCACAACGCCTTGCGCAGGGATGGAATTGCCGTGCTGCATGACAAGGACGGCCTCCCTCCGTCGCCACCGAACACCTCAAACGCTAATCTAAACGTTTCGATCATGTCAAGGCAATATCTGGAGTCTGAGATTGTTCCATTTCAATTCTTGCGCAAAATCGTAAGATTCCGTACGTATTGCTGCCGTGGAGTGGTGAAACGTTTCGAAAATGACAGCGTCAGGACGAAAAAAGCAGCGCAAATTCACTGCTCCGACCATGCTTCACGTGGCCGAGGCCGCGCGTGTTTCCGTGGCCACGGTGTCGGCGCTGATCAACGGCACCGCGACCGTCAGCCCCGAGCTCAGCCAGCGCATCGAACAGGCGATCCGCGACATCGGCTACAAGCGCAACGCCATTGCCCGCAGCCTGAAGATAGGCACCACACGCACCATCGGGCTCACCGTCCCCCACATCACAAACCCGTTCTTCACCGACGTGGTTTCGGTCATCCAGCAGGCTTTCGACAGGGCCGGTTACGCCGTCATGCTGTGCTGCACCGACGAGCACCTGAACACGCAGGACGACCAGATCAGATTGCTGCTCGACCGCATGGTCGACGGACTGATCGTCGCGCGTGTCGGCGACGGCGCGATCCTCAAACCGATTGTCGACGACGCCAATGTGCCGGTCGTGCTGCTCGACCGTGTTTGCCAGGGTGTCGACACCGATGCCGTCGTTCTCGACAACCAGCGCGCGGTGTTCGACGCCATCACCTACCTGATCGATCTCGGCCATCGGCGCATCGGCTACATCTCCGGCTCGTTCGATATCTCGCCGATGCATGACCGCATGGCGGGATACCGCGAGGCCCTCCAGGCCGCCGGCCTGCCGGCCGAGCCCGAGCTCGTCCGCTTCGGCAACTTCCATGAAGTCGACGGCTACAACGCCACCATGCAGCTGCTTTCGCTGCACGACCGGCCGAGCGCCATCTTTTCGGCCAACAACCCGATGGTGATCGGCACGATGAAGGCCATTCGCGATATCGGCCTGTCCTGTCCGGAGGATATTTCGGTCGCCTGCTTCGACGACTTTCCGTGGTCGGATGTGTTCCGGCCGCAATTGACCACGGTCGCACAGCCGGTGCAGGCGATTGGCGAGCAGGCGGCCAATCTGCTGCTCGACCGGCTCGCCGGAAACAGGGATGCGCCGCCGCGCAAGCTGACGCTCAAGGGTCGCCTGATGATCCGCAATTCATGCCGTCCGCTAGGTGCGACTGCGCAGAGCGTCAGCGCGTAGCGCTTGGGCTCCGTTCAGAAACTTTGCAATGCCGGACGGACCAGCGGTCCCCCTGTCCTGCCGACCCGGGCCTTCGCAGCCACTACGGGCGTTCGTCGTTCGAAAACCGAGCAATGGAAGGACGCGGCGCCGATCGAGCCAAGTGGCCAACGGTCAGCCAGCCGACAGTCAGGAAAATCTTGGCAATCGAAGCATGTCTGGAATATGACGAGATGCGGCTGATCGTTCACACGGGCGCCGGCTTGAGTCATGCGCGTGAAATCGATCCTAATCGGGCTGGTTCTTGCTGGGATGGCCGTATTCTTCGGCTGCACTACCAGCGGCGCATTAAAGACTTTCCCCTCGGCCTATGGCGGCCTCACCGACGCCGGTTTTCGCGTTCCGCCGGTTCCGATCTACAAGGTTGACCCAAAGTTCCATCGGCAGACAGTACCTTATGCGACTGAAGAGGCGCCGGGCACCATCATTGTCGATACAGGAGCGAAGTTCCTCTACTACGTGTTGGGAGACGGTCAGGCGCTGCGCTACGGAATCGGCGTTGGCAAGGCGGGCTTCGAGTGGCATGGCACTGCTCACGTTGCGAGGAAGCGCGAATGGCCGGATTGGAGCGCGCCGTCTGCGATGATCGTGCGCGAGCAGAAGCGAGGCCGCATCATACCGGCCCATATGGAGGGCGGACTCATGAACCCGCTCGGGGCGCGGGCGCTCTATCTTTTCAACGAGAAAGGTGACACTGGATATCGCCTGCACGGTAGCCCTGAATGGTGGTCCATCGGCAAAGCTGTGTCGGCTGGCTGCATTCGCCTCATGAACCAGGACATCATCGATCTCTATGACCGCGCCACAATCGGCACCAAGGTGATCGTCATTTAGTGGACGCCGCGTTTCCCGCAAACGGACGAGCATGAGGATCGAAAACCTCCGCGTAAAGCGCGCGAAATGTTCGCTGTGTCTTCGCACACCTGTTCGCGAGGTTCCCTGCCCAAGGCCGGCCTTGCCCGCAACAGTGGCAAGTGGCGAACCAACTCTCAGGCAGCTTCCGACAGCGATTTGTGAGCGTCGGCCAGGATCTCGAACGAGCGCACCCGCGCCGCATGGTCGAAAATCTGCGCTGTGACCATCAGCTCGTCGGCGCCGGTGCGGCGCACGAAGGCCTCGATGCCTTGCCTGACCGTTTCGGGAGAGCCGACGACGGCGCAGGAAAGCGCTTGGCCGAGCATGGTCTTGGCCATTGGATCGAGGTCGCGCTCATATCCTTCGACCGGCGGCGGCAATCGGCCGGGCCGGCCGGTGCGCAGATTGACGAAGGCCTGCTGCAGCGAGGTGAACAGCAGCCGCGCCTCGGCATCGGAAGGAGCGGCGAAGACGTTGAGGCCGAGCATCACGTAAGGCTTGTCGAGCTGCTCCGAAGGCTGGAAACGCGAGCGGTAGATCTCCAGCGCATGGTCGAGCTCGGCCGGCGCAAAATGCGAAGCGAAGGCGTAGGGCAGGCCGAGCATGGCGGCAAGCTGCGCGCCGTAGAGGCTGGAGCCGAGAATCCAGATCGGCACCTTTTCGCCTTCGCCGGGCACCGCGCGGATGCGTTGGCCGTCTTCGGCCGGTTGGAAGTAACCCATCAGCTCGACGACGTCCTGCGGGAAATTGTCGGCGCCAGCATCGAGGTTGCGGCGCAGCGCCCGTGCCGTGGCCACGTCGGTGCCGGGCGCCCGCCCGAGGCCGAGATCGATGCGACCAGGATGCAGAGCGTTGAGCGTGCCGAATTGCTCGGCGATGACCAGCGGCGAATGATTGGGCAGCATGACGCCGCCGGCGCCGACGCGTATGGTCTTGGTGCCGCCGGCCACATGGGCAATGACCACCGAGGTGGCGGCGCTGGCGATGCCCGGCATGTTGTGGTGCTCTGCCAGCCAATAGCGCCGGTAACCCAGCCGCTCGGCATGCCGGGCGAGATCGAGCGAATTGGCGAGTGACTGCGAAGCGTTGCTGCCTTCGACGATCGGCGACAGGTCGAGAACGGAAAGAGCGGTCATCGGCGCGGGTTTCCTGTGGGCCGAACGGATGTAGGAAGCCGTTGCCGAGGCGGCAAATTCAAAATGTTGATTGAGCACTGCAGGCACAACGGACGTGCCACCGATGCAAGGTCGTGATCCAATCGGGGGACGTTTTTGACCCTTAAGCCGCTACTTTTTCGCCTCGTGAATTTCTTCGTCCTCGATCACCGCCGTATGCTGCGCCGCGAGGAAATTGCCGACATGACTGAGGCCGTCGAAATGATCGCAGAACACCTTGATCACGACCAGCAGCGGCACCGCCAGCAAGGCGCCGACGAAACCCCACAGCCAGGACCAGAAGGCGATGGCGATGAGGATCGCCACTGCGTTGATCTCAAGACGGCGGCCGACGACCGTCGGCGTCACGAACTGGCCTTCGACGACATCGCACATAAGGACGAAGGCCGGCGCCAGCAGCGCATAGGAAATCGTGTCGAAGCTGATCAGCGCGATGATCGTGACCAGCGTGATGGTGGTCAGCGCCCCGATATAAGGCAGGAAATTGAGCAGAGCCGCTGCCGCGCCCCAGACCTGCGCGTTGGGCACGCCGAGCGCCCAAAGGCCGAGCCCGATGACAATGCCGAGACATGTATTGATCACCGTGACGGTAAGCAGATAATGCGAGATTTCACGTTCGACGTCGTAGACGACGCGCAGCGCCCGCTTCTTTTCGCTGAGACTGGGGAAGGACTGGACGATCTTTTCATAGAACATCGTGCCCGAGGCGAGCAGGAACAGCGACAGGACGAAGACGATGGTAACGCTGACGCCAGCCGACAGCACATTGCCGGCCGCCTGCGAGAGAATACCGGATGGCGCCATCGCCACCCTCTGAACGCCCGGCTCCTGGGAAGTCTGTGTCAGGCCCTCGATCTGGCGCGAAATCTCCACGATCCGTTCGAACGGACGGCGCAATTGTGCCAGACGTTCGGTAAGCTGCTGGCCGATCGTGGAGGTGTTGTTGATGAGGTCGATGACCGGGCCGCTGAGCAGATATCCCGCGACGGCGACGAGGCAGAACGAAAGCAGCACCAGCAGTGTCGCCGAAATGACATCGGGCATGCCATGCTTGCGCAGGAAGCGAACGATCGGCGTCAGCGTCAGCGCCAGCAGGAAAGCCAGAATGACCGGCATGAAGAAGGCGCGGGCGAAGTAAAGCGCGTAGATCGCCATAAGGATGAAGATGCCGACGAGCAGCGAACGCATCAGATGCGCATCCGCCCGTGCCTCGACGCGCGGATCCGGGCTTTCGGCAGCGCTTGCGCCCGAAGCGGCGGGTTCGGCTTTCATTCTGACCCTCGGCGGCACACCGCGATTGGTGCAGACCGTTGGCGAAAACGCCTCTGTCGCTTCAAGGTTCCGTTAGCCGGCGTCACCGGCAAGGCCGCCGCGCGGCCTTGCCAATGAATCAGGTGACTGGGAATCAGGCAACCGGTGCCGCCACGGCGGGAACGGCCCTCGCAGTTTCCCGGCGCACGATCGGCGCCACCTTGGTGCCGTAGAGTTCGATGGCCTTCATCACCTTGGCGTGCGGCATGGTGCCGATCGCCATTTGCAGCAGGAAGCGGTCGTTGCCGAATATCCTGTGCTGGGCAATGATCTTCTCGGCCACCTGTTCTGGATTGCCGACGAACAGCGCGCCGTTTGGGCCGCGCGATTGGTCGAAATGCGCCCGCGATGTCGGCCCCCAGCCGCGCTCGCGGCCGATACGGTTCATCACCTCGGCCTGCGGCCCGTAAAAATCGTCGGCTGCCTGGTCCGTGCTGTCGGCGATGAAGCCGTGCACGTTGAGACTGGTGGCAAGGCTTGCCGGATCGTTGCCGGCGCGTCTGGCTGCATCCCTGTAGATGTCGAACAGCGGTGCGAACCGCGCCGGCTCGCCACCGATGATCGCCAGTGCCAGCGGCAACCCGAGCACGCCCGCGCGGGCGACGGATTGCGGCGTTCCACCGACGGCGATCCAGATCGGCAATTTGTCCTGCAAGGGCCGGGGATAGACGCCGCGATCATTGATCGGAGCGCGCAGACTGCCCGACCAGGTCACCTTGACATTATCGCGGATGGCGAGCAGCAGGTCGAGCTTCTCGGCGAAGAGCTCGTCATAATCTTCGAGATTGTAGCCGAACAGCGGAAAGGACTCGATGAACGAGCCGCGCCCGGCCATGATCTCCGCCCGGCCGCCGGACAGAAGGTCGAGGGTGGCAAACTGCTGGAAGACGCGCACCGGATCGTCGGACGACAGCACGGTGACAGCGCTGGTCAGCCTTATGCGCCTGGTTCGTTCGGCGGCCGCCGCCAGTGCCACAACCGGAGCGGAGGCAGCGTAGTCGGGACGGTGGTGCTCGCCGAGACCAAAGACGTCCAGCCCGACCTGGTCGGCGAGCTCGATCTCCTCGATCAAGTTGCGCAGCCGCTCGTGCGCACCGATCGCACCGGGACCCGGTTCCGGGCTGACGTCGGCGAAAGTGTAGAGACCGAGTTCCATAGTGTGTCATCCCAGGGTTTGTCCTGGCGCTACAGGTAGCGATCAGTCCGCCGCCCCGCCAGATGCCTGGATGGTGAACAGTGCGGGTGCCTCTCAGCCGAATTCAATCGAAATGGCGTCTCCCGGCTGCAACAGATCAGAATTTCATGGCTGGCATACCGTTTTGGCGCTTGAACTCTCGGTTTTCACGCGTATGTAAGCCTCGCAAATTGACTTCAGGGAAGTGGAATTGGCTATCTATAGGGAAAGAGACGTTTTCGAGCGGCGCAATGCCGCGAACGAGGCAAAGAAGGCGCTTCTGGAGCGCTTCAAGGCAAAGCCGGCGGCAGATGATCCAGCGGTGCTGGCACGACAGGCCGAGCGCAAGGCGATCCTCGAGGCCCGCGCGATACGTGAGGCCGAAAAGGCCAGGCTGAAGCAGGAAAAGCTGGCGCGCGAAGCGGCCGAAAAGGCCGAGCGCGAGGCAGCCGCCGAAGCGGCACGCATCGCCGCCGAAGAGGCCGCACAGGCCGAAGCGAAGATCCGGGAAGCTGAAGAGAACGAGCGCATCGCCCGTTTTCTTGCCGACGAGGCCGAACGCAAGGCCAAGCGTGACGCCCGCTATGCCGCGCGCAAGCAGCGCACCGGCAGGACGCCGCCCGGCTTCTCCGCGCGATAACGCCTTCCGGCACTGATTCAAGCCATCGGAACGCTCCGTTTCGATGGCTTTCGGCCGATTTCTTAAATGCGCGAAATCTATCTTCGCCGCATCCATAGGGGATGCGCGTGAGCTTAGTGAACAATCATACCGGCCGCGTTTGCGGCCGGTCGAAATAAGCCGAAACGGTAGCTGCGGCCCTACTTGTCCTTCAGCTTCATCGCCTTCACCGGCGGTGCCTTCAGGGCCGGCGCCGGAGCTGGTTTCTTCGCGTCCTTCTTCGGCTTGCGGGCTTCCTTGCCTGCCTTCATCGCACCCTTAGCCATGATTCGTTCCTCCAGTTGACGTCTGGCGAAGTGAAACAAGAGAAAACGCTCGACTGCAAGAGGCCGCTGCCGGGCAGTCGCCCTGACCGATGGCTGTTAACCGGTTTCTAATTCCCTCGTAAACCGCAGCGGTCCGTGCCATGGTCTTCTTCGCACTGCAGCATCAGCCCTCGCGTTTCGCCGGCTGATGATCAGGCAGGCCGGTCAGGACGACAATGCGGATCCACATCGGTTGCCAGATGAGCTTCGACTTCCCGCAGGAAACACCGCTGATCGCGATGCTAAATGTCCATTATTCGCGCGCATCCGATCTTGAGCGGCCGGACTTCCTGACGTCGAACCCGCCGGTGCCGATCGAGAGCTACCGCGACAGTTTCGGCAATTGGTGCAACCGTCTCGTTGCGCCGGCCGGGCGCTTTGCCTTCGGCACCGACGCGGTCATCCGCGACCCCGGCTCCTTCGAGACGCGCGAGCTGACGGCGTGGCAGCACGAGGTGCGCGATCTGCCGTCGGAGACGCTGCTGTTCCTGCTGCCCAGCCGTTATTGCGAGAGCGACGTGCTGTCGAATGAAGCGTGGCGGCTGTTCGGCAGCACCCCGCTCGGCATTCCGCGCGTCCAGGCGGTCTGCGACTTCGTCCATAACCACATCGTCTTCAACTACTTCAATGCACGGCCGACACGCACCGCCGCCGAAGCCTATCGCGAGCAGAGTGGTGTGTGCCGCGACTTTGCTCACCTCGCTGTTGCCTTCTGCCGCGCCCTGAACATTCCAACCCGCTACTGCACCGGCTATATCAGTGACATCGGCCTGCCAAAGCCGTGGTCGGACATGGATTTCGCCGCCTGGATGGAGGTCTATCTCGGCGGCCGCTGGCACGCGTTCGACCCGCGCAACAACGCGCCGCGCATCGGCCGTATCCTGATCGCCTCCGGACGCGATGCCGCTGATGTGCCGCTGACCCACATTTTCGGGCCGGGCGCGCTGGCTGGCTTCAAGGTCTGGACGGACGAGGTCGTCGAATAGCCCCGCCCCGCCCTTTTGGATAACTGACTTTGTGAACAACTCGGCGCTTCAGGCGTTGTGAGAGCTGTGGAGCGTGGGCGGACGCTCCGCCAATCTCGGTGCATCAACCAAGGCAGCACACCATGGCGGCGCATGGCGGGTCGAAAAAAGTGATCTATGCGGCGCTCGCCGGAAATCTTGCGATCGCACTGACCAAATTCGCCGCTGCCTTGTTCACGGGCAGCTCGGCAATGCTCTCGGAAGGCGTCCACTCGCTCGTCGATACCGGCAATGGCAGCCTGCTGCTTTACGGCATGCACCGTGCCGCGCGCCCGGCCGACCGCACGCATCCGCTCGGCCATGGCCGCGAGCTGTACTTCTGGAGCTTCATCGTTGCGCTCCTCGTCTTTGCACTGGGCGCCGGCATATCGTTCTACGAAGGCGTGACGCACATCATGACGCCGGAGCCGATTGCCAACGCCAAGGTGAACTACGCTGTCCTTGGCCTTTCCTTCCTCTTCGAAGGCACCTCTTGGCTGGTGGCGCTGAAGGAGTTCCGCCACCAAAAAGGCAGCCACGGCTGGCTCGAGGCGGTGCAGCTCAGCAAGGATCCTAGTGTCTACACCGTACTCTTCGAGGACAGCGCGGCACTTCTCGGCCTCGTTGTCGCCTTCGCCGGGATATCGGCGGCGGAACTGCTGGACATGCCGAAGCTCGACGGCGCCGCGTCGATCGGCATCGCGCTGATCCTGGGCGCAACCGCGATCTTCCTGGCGCGCGAAAGCAAAAGCCTGCTGCTCGGCGAGCCGGCTTCGCCCGAGGTGCAAATGAAAGTATTGGACATCGTCCAGCAGGACCCGGCGGTGCAGCGGGCGAATGGCGCGCTGACGCTGCATATGGGTCCGCAGGAGATCGTCGCCGCTCTGAGCATCGAGTTCGAGGACCACTTGTCGGCGCCCGAGATAGAGACCTGCGTCGAACGCCTCGAGACGCGGCTGAAAGCGGAGATGCCGGAGGTGACGCGGCTGTTCGTCAAGCCTCAGACCACCGGCACCTGGGAACGCCGGAGCAAGGCCTTGGCGGGGGCATCCGGACAAGAACCGGCCTAAGGAAAATGGCTTGAGGAAATCGATGCGCCATCGGACAGTCCCGGTTATGATCGCAGGCAAAAGCTCGGGAGGAACGAAGATGAAAATCGACGGCGGGTGTCATTGCGGCGCCATCACTTACGAGGCCGAGGTCGATCCGGAAAAGACCACCATTTGTCACTGCATCGATTGTCAGAAGCTAACCGGAACGGCCTTTCGCGTCACCGTGCCGGCGTCCCAGGACAATTACAGGATCACCAAGGGCAAGCCGAAAATCTACATCAAGACCGGTTCGAGCGGCGCCAAGCGCGCCCAGGCGTTTTGCGGTGAGTGTGGCTCGCATCTCTACGCCACGTCGGCGGGCGAGGGACCGAAGGTTTACGGCATCAGGGTCGGCACGGCACGGCAACGCGAGCAACTGGTGCCGAAAAAGCAGATCTGGCACCGCTCGGCGCTGCATTGGCTGCCGGAATTCGAAGGCACGACCATCATCGAGGAGCAGTAGCGCCAGATCCGGGTGAAGCCTCCGGTTCCGGCGTAGCTCTCAATCGTCGCCTTCGACGACCCTTAGCCTCAACTGCCCGGTTTTCGAATCAGCGACGCGCGGGCTGCTTTCCGCTTTTGCTCCGCTGCCATTCGAACCAGCGGTATCCTCCGCCGGCTGCACGCCAAACTCCAGCGCCTCGATCTTTTGTCCGCGCCGGGTCACCTTCGATGTCGAGACCAGGATGTCGTCGATATCCTTGGCCGATTGACCGAAATGCGTCTGCAATTTGCGCACCCGCTCGTCGAGCCGGGAGACGTCTTCCATTAGCCGGATGACCTCGCCCTGGATCAGGTGCGCCTGCTCGCGCATGCGGGCATCCTTGAGGATTGCCTGGATGACCTGAATCGACAGCATCAAAAGCGATGGCGAGACGATGACGATCCGCGATCGATGCGCCTTTTGGACAACGGCCTCGAAATTCTCATGGATTTCGGCGAACACCGATTCCGAGGGCACGAACATGAAGGCGGTGTCCTGCGTCTCGCCCTGGATCAGGTATTTTTCGGAAATATCGCGGACATGCACCTCGATGTCGCGGCGGAAAGCCTGTGCTGCCGACTTCTGCAGGTCGGCGCCTTCGGCGGCACGGATGGCATTCCACGCCTCGAGCGGAAACTTTGCGTCGATGGCAAGTGACGGCGCGCCGTTCGGCATCTTCACCAGGCAGTCGGGCCGGCTGCCATTCGACAAGGTCGCCTGGAATTCATAGGCGCCGTGCGGCAATCCGTCGGCGACGATGGCCTCCATGCGCGACTGGCCGAAGGCGCCGCGCGTCTGCTTGTTGGAAAGGATCGCCTGCAATTGCACGACCTGGCCGGCCAGCGACTGGATATTGCCTTGCGCGATATCGATAACCGCCAGCCGTTCCTGCAGCTTGGCGAGGCTCTCATGCGTCGATCTCGTCTGCTCGGTCATGGTCTGGCCCAGGCGGCCGGTCATGGCATCGAGGCGCTGGCCGATCGACTGGGTCAGTTCCGCCTGGCGCGCCCCGAACACTTCGGCGATGGCGCCCATGCGGCCTTGCATTTCCGCCTGGCTTGCCAAGATGCCGGCCATCCGCACCTCGGCGTCACGGGCGTGGTCGGCGGCTTCGGCGGCCGCCACTGCACGCGCCTTGGCCGATCGCCAGAGCGCAACGACGAGCGCCACGAACAGTCCAAGGAACAGCATTGCGCCGAAACCCAGGGCTTGGCCGAGCGTGAGCGTGGTGGCGCCGAGGCGGGCGACAGGTTCGGACAGGATGGTGGCCAGATCGTTCATGCCGACAGCATAGATGATTCGGTCTGCCGGCACAGATCAAAACGTGAACGACCCGAAGCCGTCCCGGTTGACGCTTTTCCTGCGAGGTCTTAGGTGAGACGCCATGTCGATCAAGCCGCTTATCATCCTCCCCGATCCCGTCCTGCGCCAGGTTTCAAAACCGGTCGAGCGTGTCGATGGCGATTTGCGCAAACTGGCCGGCGACATGCTGGACACTATGTATGACGCGCCCGGCATCGGCCTCGCAGCGATCCAGGTCGGCGAACCCTTGCGCATGCTGGTGATCGACCTCGCCAAGGAGGACGAGACGCCGGCGCCGCACGTCTTCATCAATCCCGAAATCCTTGAAAGCTCCGACCAGCGTTCGGTCTATGAGGAAGGCTGCCTGTCGATCCCCGATTACTATGCCGAAGTCGAGCGCCCCGCCGCGGTGCGGGTGAAGTATCTCGATCGCGACGGCAAGCTGCAGGAGATCGAGGCCAAGGGGCTGATGGCGACCTGCCTGCAGCACGAGATCGACCATCTCAACGGCGTGCTGTTCATCGACCACATCTCAAAACTGAAGCGCGACATGGTGGTCAAGAAGTTCAAAAAGCTCGCCAGGGACAAGGCGCCGGGCAAGATGGTGGGATAGGGGTCGACGAATGCCCCTGCGTGTCATCTTCATGGGTACGCCCGAATTCTCCGTGCCGACGCTGCGGGCGATTGCCGGGGCCGGGCACGGGTTGACCGCCGTCTATACGCAGCCGCCGCGCGCCGGCGGCCGGCGCGGGCTCGAACTGACGCGGTCGCCGGCGCAGCGCGAGGCGGAGCGGCTGGGCGTCGAGGTGCGGACGCCGGTGTCGCTGAAGAGCGAGGCGGAGCAGGAGGCGTTCCGCGCCTTGCGCGCCGACGTCGCCGTGGTCGTCGCCTACGGGCTGCTTCTGCCCAAACCCATTCTCGAGGCGCCGCGGCTCGGTTGTCTCAATGGCCACGCATCGTTGTTGCCGCGCTGGCGCGGCGCTGCCCCTATCCAGCGCGCCATCATGGCCGGCGATACCGAAACGGGCATGATGGTGATGCGGATGGACGAAGGCCTCGACACCGGGCCGGTGGCAATGGTTGAAAAATGTCCCATTGGACCCGACATGACGGCCGGCGATCTGCACGACCGGCTGATGGTCCTCAGTGCTGCGCTGATGGTGCAAGCGCTCGAGCGGCTGGAGCGGAATACGCTGACATTTACCACACAGGCGGAGGTGGGGGTGACCTACGCCAAGAAAATCGATAAATCGGAGACTCGCATAGCCTGGCTGCGACCTGCTGGCGACGTGCACAACCAGATTCGCGGCCTGTCGCCCTTTCCCGGTGCATGGTGCGAGGCCAAAATCGGCGGCCGTGTAGAACGGCTGAAACTGCTTCGCTCGACGCTCTCGCAAGGCGCCGGCGAACCGGGAGGAATTCTCGATGACCGGCTGACGGTCGCCTGCGGGTCAGGCGCGATCAGGCTGGTCGAAGTTCAACGTGCGGGCGCAAGGCCCATAGCCGCGCAGGAGTTTCTGCGCGGGGCCAAGCTCGAAAAAGGAATGAAATTGTCATGAGCATGATGTCCATACGCGCGGCGACGCCGCGGGACCGCGAGGCGATCCGCCTAGTCGAAGAACACGCATTCGGCCAGCAGACGGAGGCCGGACTGGTCGACGCGCTGGTCACCGGCGGTGATGCCGTCGTCGAACTGGTGGCGGACGAAGACGGGCAAGTGGTCGGGCATATCCTGTTTTCACGGCTTTTCGTGCAGAATGGCGGCAAGAGCTTCCCGGCGGTGGCTTTGGCTCCTTTGGCGGTCGAGCCGTCGTTCCACGGCACCGGCATCGGCGGTGCGCTGGTCCGCGAGGCGCATATCCGCCTGAAGGCTGCTGGCGAGACGCTCGCCGTGGTGCTCGGCGATCCCGCTTACTATGGACGTTTCGGTTACAGCCGCGCCCGTGCAGCGAAGTTCGAGAGCGAGTACCAAAGCGAGGCTTTGCAGGCGCTTGCCTGGGGCGAGGCGCCGGAGACCGGCAGGCTGGTCTACGCCTCGGCCTTCGGCTCAGCCCTCGCCGCCTGATTTCGCTTCGATCCGGGAATGCCGCGTTTTCGCCTCGACATCGAATATGACGGCAGTCTCTTCGCCGGCTGGCAGCGCCAGGCCAACCAGCCTTCGGTGCAGCAGGCGATCGAGCAGGCGATCGAGAAGTTCTGTGGCGAGCAGGTTTCGCTGCGCGCCGCCGGCCGCACCGATGCCGGCGTCCATGCGACCGCTCAGGTGGCGCATGTCGATCTGATCAAGGCATGGCCCGGCGACAAGGTGCGCGACGCCGTCAACGCGCATCTGCAGGCGGCCAAGGTGCGCATCGCCATCCTGAAGGCCGCCTCCGTGCCGGATGGTTTCGATGCGCGTTTCTCGGCGATCGGCCGCCATTACCTCTACCGCATCGTCAATCGCCGCGCGCCGGCGGCGCTCGACAAGGGCAAGATCTGGTGGGTACCGAAGCAGCTCGATGCCGGGGCCATGCACGAAGCGGCAAAGGTGCTGCTTGGCCGGCATGATTTCACCACCTTCCGCTCGACCCAGTGCCAAGCCTCCAGCCCGGTCCGCACACTCGACCGGCTGGATGTCAGCCGGGCGGGCGATTTCATTGAGGTCCGCGCTTCGGCGCGCTCATTCCTGCACAACCAGGTGCGCTCTATGGTCGGCTCGCTCAAACGCGTCGGCGAAGGCGGCTGGACTGTTGCCGACCTCAAGGCGGCGCTTGAGGCGCGCGACCGTGCGGCCTGCGGTCAGGTGGCGCCGCCCGACGGGCTGTTTCTCGTCGGCGTCGACTATCCGACGCCTGGCTGATCCGGAACGCTGATCCCGAGCAGCGCCTGCAGTCCGAACAGGACGATCAGCGAGGCCACGAACATGCCGGCAAAAACGGCGCTGCCGACGGCCGCACCCCTGCCGATCGCAACGTTGGTCATCCGCCAGGTCAAGACCATCGACAGCGCGAACAACAGCAGCGACACGAGTCCGGAGACTTCGTTGGCCGACGTCAGGAAAAGCCGGATCAACGCCGATGGCAGCATCATCCAGGCGATGATCGCCGAGGCCCAGTTGCTGGCCACGACATAATGGACGAAACGGCCGCCGACGCCGACCCGCGGCGCCACCAGCGCGAGGCCTATGAGCGGCAGCACCCAGGCGCCGATATCGACGGTGGCCAGGCGGATCAACATGCTGAAACGGCCGACGAATGCGTTGGGGTCGCCGATCTCGTTGGCAATACCGACCCAGCCGACGATCAGTGCCGGCGCCGCGACGACGATGGCAAAAAAGGAGTTCCAGAATCCGTCCGCCGAAAGGTCGAGCAGGCGAAATCCGTCGGCCTTGCCGAGCATCAGCCGCCAGGCACCGGCAAGCGAAGCGTAGGTTTCATCCGCTGAAAGCATCACTAGGATATGTCCTGCGCAAACCAGTCTTCAACGAAGCGCAGATAAATCTGCGTCAGCGTCTCGAGGTCGGCAATCGCCACGCGTTCGTCGACCATGTGCATGGTCTTGCCGACAAGGCCGAATTCGACCACCGGACAATAATCCTTGATGAAGCGGGCATCGGAGGTGCCGCCGGAGGTGGAGAGCGCAGGCTTCCTGCCGGTCACCGCCTTGATCGAGCCGCCAAGCGTCTCGATCAACCTGTCGTCGCGTGTCAGAAAAACGTGGCTCGGTCCGTCGCGCCAAGCGATCTCGTAGTCGACGGGCGTCGCCTTGCCGGCGCGGTATTTCTTGCGTTTCGCCGCCCGGTCGAGGCGGTTGTGGATCTCGGCCTGGATCGTCTCGGCGGTCCATGTGTCGTTGAAGCGAATATTGAAGGTAGCCGCCGCCTTCGCCGGGATGACGTTGGTGGCAGGATTGCCGACATCGATGGAGGTCACCTCAAGATTGGTCGGCTGGAAATCCCTTGTTCCGTTATCGAAGGCGGGGTGAAGCAAGGCGTCGACCAGCGTGACCAGGCCGCGCACCGGGTTGTCGGCCAGCTGCGGATAGGCGGCGTGTCCCTGGCGGCCGTTGACGACGACCGTGCCCGATAGCGAGCCGCGCCGGCCGATCTTGATCATATCGCCGAGCGCGTCGGGATTGGTCGGCTCGCCGACGATCGCAGCATGCCATTTCTCGCCTTTGGCGGCCGCCCATTCGAGCAGTTTCGTCGTGCCGTTGATCGCCGGACCTTCCTCATCGCCGGTTATCAGCAGCGAGACCGACCCCTTCGGGCCGCCCTTCTGCGCGATGTGTCGCGCTACCGCCGCGACGAAACAAGCAATGCCGCCCTTCATGTCGACGGCGCCGCGGCCGAACATCTCGCCATTGGCGATGTCGGCTGCAAAGGGCGGGTGCGTCCAGGCTGTTTCATCGCCCACCGGCACGACATCGGTATGGCCGGCAAACATCAGATGCGGGCCGTTGCCGGAACGCCGCGCGTAAAGATTCTCTATGTCAGGTGTGCCGGATTCGGAAAACACCGGGCGCTCGACGGCAAAGCCGAGCGGCTTCAACATTTCTTCCAGCGCGCTCAGCGCACCGCCTTCGGCGGGCGTCACGGAAGCGCAGCGGATGAGAGCAGCCAGATTTCTGGTCGGATCGGTAGGCAGCGTCATGGGCAAAGCGATAGTCGAAAGCGCAGGGACTGTCACGGCCAGACATAAGGGCCAGACATGCCGCCGACATTATGGTTTTCATGTCGTATAATTGCGGCAAGGCCTCTCGACCAGGGCAGGGCCATCGCATGATCACGCATGGCAAGACAATCGTAATCGCCGGTGCCGGCAGTATCGGCTGCTACGCCGGCGGCTGCCCGATACTTGCCGGGCGACAAATGGTTCTGCCGGCGCGGCCGCGCATCGAGAAGGCGGGCAAGTAACGGTCAAGAGCGGCGCGACGCAAGGCATGGCCGGCCGGGCAGGAGAGAAGCGGATCGCCCTGCCTGTCGCCGGAAGCCGTCGCCGTCAGATGGTAGCCCGCACAGGTGCCCAGTAACGGCCCTTGCCGGTGCGCTTGGCTTCGTAGAGCGCATGGTCGGAACAGGTGAGCAGGATTTCCGGATCGCCGCCGTCGGCGGGTGCGAAGGCGCTGCCGACGCTCAGGCCGACATGGATAGCGGAACCGACCCCGAGGTCGAAAGGCACCGAGACCTTTTCGATGGCCCGCTTTGCCAGGTAGGTGGCCTCGATCTCCGAGGTTGCGGGCAAAAGGATGACAAATTCATCGCCGCCAATGCGGAAGACAACGTCCCCCGGACGGAAGCCGCGCTTCAATCGTTCGGCCACCTTGCGCAGCAGCACGTCGCCGACGGCGTGGCCAAAACGGTCGTTGACCTGTTTGAAACCGTCGAGATCCATGCTGAGCACTGCAAACGGCTTGCCGCCATTGGCGGCCGGCGCCGCAAGCTCGCGGCACATGTCGCGCAATTTCTCCTGCAGGAAGATGCGGTTTGGCAGGCCGGTCAGCGCGTCCTTGATGGCCAGGTCGCGATTGTCCAGTTCGGCGCGGATCATGCGGGCATTGATTGCGTGGTTCTGAAGCAGCACGATGATGACGCCGGCCACATAGAACGGCGTTTGAATTCCGACGATCGGCATTCCGGGCGCCGCAGAAAACAATGCACCGGCCACGTAAGGCAGGCTTACGGCCAACATGACGAAT
Source organism: Mesorhizobium sp. M0410 (assembly GCF_040321435.1). Taxonomy (NCBI): domain Bacteria; kingdom Pseudomonadati; phylum Pseudomonadota; class Alphaproteobacteria; order Hyphomicrobiales; family Phyllobacteriaceae; genus Mesorhizobium; species Mesorhizobium sp. M0410. Next base: position 226,149 of record NZ_JAMYRN010000001.1, on the reverse strand, counting down.
ATGGCGAAGCGCGGGGTCGCCGCATTGCGTGACGACACCACGCCGACGACGCCTGCGACATTCAAGGCGGCAAGTACGGAAAGCGCCATATTCCCGCTGGCAACACAGCCATAGCAGCCGAGGCCGAAGACGACCGACCAGACGCCGCTGGCTGTCATCAGGCCCGCCAGCGGCCCTTTCGAGCCGCGCCTGCGGGCCTGTTCGCATTCCCGCATCAGCAGAACGCGGACGGTGAAAAGCATCAGGTCGGCGGCAATCCAGGCGTAGGGCCACCAATCCCCGGTGGCGAGAGCGGCGCTGACCGCAACCAACAGAACGCTGATGGTGCCGAACAGGACTGCGAATTTGCGATCGAAGGTGGTGTCGAGAAGCCGGGCGCGGACAGCTTCCGGTTCCAATTTCATTGGCGAAGAGAACCAGGCAAACAGGCGAGCGGCGGCGCTCCACGTTTTGCGCGGCTCCTTGGTGATCAGGGATAGGTCGCTTGCCAGTCGAGCGCTCCGTGCCGGTCGACACAGTCTTCGCCGGCATGCTGGGCCAGGGTGATTAACATTCGCTTAGAGCATCCGGCACAAAACCGGGCTTTCGGAACTCCCCGCTCTGCCGCTCTAGCGGATCTGACCGCCGGGTCGCCGGTTTTAGCTTGCCGGCCCCGGTCGTCTGCGGACTGCAGGCCGACGCGGTGGACCCGGCTCGGGATCGGTCTTCGCCGCACGTGCCGGCTGCCCATGAGGGGTTTCGATCAGCGTGATCTTCTGCCAGATCTTTCGCGAGAGGTTCGAAGCCAGGTTCTCGATGTCGTTGACGCCGTCGATCACCACGGCGTCATTCACCGATTGCGCGAACAGCGCGGCGATCTTGCCGGTGATCGACAGCATTTCGGAGCAGTAGTCGAGATAGCGGGCAAGGTCGGCAGCGTTGGTGATGCGGGCTGGCGAATGGGCAGTCGGCCTGAAACTGGGTGAAAGTGCGGCCGGATCCTTGGTCAGCTGGTGCATGTCGATGACATGGATCAGCGAACGCAACCCGTGGAGCTGGCGAAACACCCGCTTGCGCTTGATCCGCTCCTCGGAGCGAATCAGGGCCAGGAAGCCCAGCACCGCGAGGATGATCATGTTGAGGGAGGCTTCGATGCCTTGCACCGACTGGAAGGCATCGTGGTTTCCCGAGATGCGGCCGAGCGGCAGGATTGTGCCAACGAACAGGAACATCAGCGCTCCGACGACGAAGGCGGCGATGATGAGGCCGCGCAGCCACCAAATCGGCGCCTCCAGCGCCTTGGCGGCTTTTGCCAGATCGCGCGACAGCGACACGAGTTCGGCGGCGACGCCGCGCAAGCCTGCATCGGGAAAGCGCTCGGCGACGCGCCCTTCCAGCCGTTCGGCGGTTTCGAGGATCAGTTTCGGATCAAGCGAGCGGTAGCGCATGACGAAATGTCCGATCGGCGCTCAGGGTTCAGCCGGGGCATTGGTGCGCTTGCCGTAGCGGTTGGGGCCGGGGTCACTTTTGAAAAAAGCCAGGATAAAAAGCAGGACGAAGCCGATAATGAGAGAGACCAATGCGTAATAGGTAGGCTTGCCGAAATCATGGAACCGCTTAGCCGTTAGCGCAAAGGTCGACCATGTCGAGACGAACACTGCGATCCATAAGGCGAGCGCCCAGTACTGGCTCGCGGCAGTGCCTAACGGCGTTCGCGCGAACTGATAGAGCAAGAAGAGTTGAACGATGACCGGCAAGAGGCCAGCCAAAACATAGGCGCTTGGATTCACTCGCCCGGAAAGGCTGAAGAAAAGCCACAGGAATTGAGGTTTGTCAGTCAACCCGTTGCATCCGTTCTTGGGAAGATCAATCGCGCAGCAATTCGTTGATCGAGGTCTTGGAACGGGTCCTGGCGTCGACCCGCTTGACGATGACGGCGCAGTAGAGGCTGGGGCCGGGCTCGTTGTTTGGAAAAGGCTTGCCGGGCAGCGAGCCGGCGACGACGACGGAATTAGGCGGCACCTCGCCGTAGAAGATCTCGCCGGTGGCGCGGTCGACGATCTTGGTCGACTGGCCGATGAAGACGCCCATGCCGAGCACCGAGCCTTCGCGCACGATGCAGCCTTCGACCACTTCGGAACGGGCGCCGATGAAACAGTTGTCCTCGATGATGGTGGGACCCGCCTGCATCGGCTCCAGCACACCGCCGATGCCGACACCGCCCGACAGATGCACATTCTTGCCGATCTGGGCGCAGGAGCCGACCGAAGCCCAGGTGTCGACCATGGTGCCGCTGTCGACATAGGCGCCGACATTGACGAAGGACGGCATCAGCACGGCGCCGGGCGCGACATAGGCGGAGCGGCGCACGATCGACGACGGCACGGCGCGGAAGCCGGCCTTCTCAAAATCGACGGCGCCCCAGCCGTCGAATTTTGAGGGCACCTTGTCCCACCATACCGCCTGACCGGGACCGCCCTTTATGATCTCCATCGGGGTGAGCCGGAAGGACAGCAGCACCGCTTTCTTCAGCCACTGGTTGACGTGCCATTTGCCGTCGGCCTGCCGCTCGGCGACGCGGGCGACGCCCCGGTCGAGCAGGTCGAGCGCCGATTGGATGGCCTCGCGCGTCTCGCCGCGGGTTGCGGTCGAAATCGTGTCGCGTTCCTCGAAGGCGTTCTCGATGATCTCCTCGAGGCTCGCGAGATCGTGCTTCGACATGAATTCGCTCCATTACCAAGCTGTTAAGGGCCGGCGCCTTAACCTGTTTGAAAGTCGCGCGGACCCTATGTGAAGGCTTGGGGAGGGTCAATCGCGGCAGCGTCACGGGACGGCGCAAGTGAATGAATTGGACGGGTAAAGCAAATATGACTCCCATGGAAAAGGCGGGATGGACGCCGCTGCCGCATTCGGACGAGGATCTGGAGCGGTCGAGAAGCGTGCCGGACACGCCGCAAACGCGCGCGGAGACATATCGGCTGGCCTGGAACGACCCCGATTTCATGACGCGGCGCGAGTTGCGCGCGGTCAGGCTGCAGCTCGAACTGCTGAAACCGGAGATGATCCTGGCCGAGCGCGGCATCCAATCGACCGTCATCCTGTTCGGCGGCGCCCGCATCCCCGAGCCCGGCGGCGAAGCCTGGGCGGCCAAGAACGAGACGCAGAAGAAGAACCTCGAGCAAAACAGCAAATATTACGAGGAGGCGCGCAAATTCGCCCGCCTCTGCTCACAGCAGTCGGCCAGCTCGTACTACCGCGAATTCGTCGTGGTGACCGGCGGCGGGCCGGGCGTCATGGAGGCCGGCAATCGTGGCGCCGACGATGTTGGCGCGCCGTCGATCGGTCTCAACATCGTGCTGCCGCACGAGCAGGCGCCAAACGCCTACGTGACGCCGGAGCTCTGCTTCAACTTCCACTATTTCGCGGTCCGCAAGATGCATTTCGTCATGCGCGCAAAGGCCGTTGCGGTATTTCCCGGCGGCTTCGGCACGATGGACGAGTTCTTCGAAACGCTGACCCTGATCCAGACCGGCCGCATGGAACGCGTGCCGGTCATTCTGTTCGGCAAGGCTTTCTGGGCAAGGGCAATCGACCTCGATTTCCTCGCCGAGCAAGGCACGATCACTCCCGGCGACCAGGATATCATCGATTTCGTCGAGACCGCCGACGAGGCCTGGGGGATCGTCAGCCGTTTCTATAAACTTTGACAAGCAAGCAGGACTTGAAGCGCGCCGGCTGCCTCAAGCAGGGACTTCGACGATCGCCGTGAGAAAGCCGGCGAGATCGTCGGTGACGAAGTCCACATCATCCTCGTTGGCCGGGTCGCGTTCCCAAATTTCCGAGAAGGTCGGCTCGAAATTGCGCGGCACCACCAGCACCGTGGTCATGCCCAGCGATTTCGGTACCGACAGGTTGCGGGCGAGATCTTCGAACATCACCGCATTTTGCCCGGTAACAGCGTGGAGTTCGGCAAATCTCTCATAGGATTGCCGCGCCGGCTTGGGGTTCAGTCCGGCTGCGACGATATCGAAAATGTCGTCGAAATGCTCGAGAATGCCCAGTTGCCGCGCGGTGCGTTCGGCATGCCGGCGATCGCCATTGGTGAAGATGAATTTACGGCCGGGAAGCTGGCGAATGGCGGTGCCGAGGACGGGATCGGGCACCAGCCAGGAATAATCGATGTCGTGCACTTTCTCGAGAAAATCGTCCGGATCGATGCCGTGGCGCGTCATCAATCCGTTCAGTGTCGTGCCGTATTCGCGGTAGAGCTCCTTTTGCAGCTTGCGTGCTTCCTCGCGCGGCAGCGTCAGCAATTCTCCGACGTAGGCGGTCATCTTCACATCGATCTGCGAGAACAGATTCGAATGGTGCGGGTAAAGCGTGTTGTCGAGATCGAACACCCAGTCGGTGACATGGGCAAAGCGGGCGGGGTCGGGAAGTGTGGTCATACCGTCCTTATGGCACGAAACGATCTTTCTAACAGGAGGTTTATCCACAACCTATGCGCGCTAAGAGTGGTGAAAATGGCGAAACGATTAAAATTTTAAGCATCGCCGAAAGGTGACATTCAGCGCTTGCTGGGACCAAGACGGACCAGTGGGAGCCAGCGATGAATCGCATAATTCTAAAGTCTGCCGCCATCGCTTTCGCCTCTGTAGCGGTCTCGCTTTTGCTGACGCTGATCGTCGTGCCGGCAATGGGATTTCCGACCAATCGCACCATCTGGCTGACATCCACCGTCTGCCCGCTCGCGCTTGCCTGGGGCGTCGGCGCCTATACGTTCTGGCAGGGCGAAAGGTTGCAGACCGCGCATCGCGAGCTCGCCCGCGCCCATGCCCAGCTTGCAGCCGCGCACCGGCGCCTGGCGGACAAGGCGAGCCGCGACGACATGACCGGCATGCTCAACCGCGAAAGTTTCTTTGCCGCCCTCGACGGCTCTCGGCGTAAATCCGATCGCGGGGCATTGCTGATCGTCGATGCCGACCATTTCAAGACCATCAACGACAGCTACGGCCACCTGATCGGCGATGATGCGCTGCTCCTGATCGCAAAGGCGATAGAGCGTGGCGTGCGCAGCGGCGACGTGCTTGGGCGTATCGGCGGCGAGGAATTCTGCGCCCTTCTGATTGGTGCCACCGAACACGAGGCCAGGCGCGTCGCTGAGCGCATCCGCCGTGAGGTCGAGCGTATCCGTTTCCGGCCTGTCGACGAACGAACGGTTCCGCTGACAGTCAGTATTGGCGGCATCACCTGCGGCAGGGACGCCGCAGTGTCGGAGCTGATGCGCGCCGCCGACCAGCGGCTTTACGAGGCCAAGCATCGCGGCCGCAATCTGTCGATCATCGACCGCGATATTTCCGAAGCCGCCTGAGCTCGGCCCTGAGCCTTCCGCTGGGAGAGTTCCACCCTGTCTGCATTCAACCCGACCGTGGTCAGACTGTCAAAATCCGCGTATGGCGATGCGGAACAGCAGGGCGGCGGCCGCCAGCGCGACCAGAGCGATGCCAAGGCCAATGGGAGAGCCCCAGCCATACCACTCCATCGCCAGCTTGGCGTATTTGAACTCCTCAGCCGGTGTGAGTGGGCCGCGCGTCGGGGTCTGATTCATTTTTCACTCCTTGCAAGCTGCGATAGGCCTTGCCTTGTGCCCGATGCAGCACATTACTATAATAGCCATAATGTTAGGCAGATTGATAGTTAGATGATCGAAATAAATTCGTCAAGCGTGAATCGGGCAGACATGAAGACCGCTATCAGCCTTGCCATTATGGGCTGGCAGGACGCGACGCAGGCTTATGACGAGGCAGTGGGCGATAGGCTTGGGCTGAGTATGGCGGAACGCCATTGCCTGGCGCTGCTCTATGGCGGACCGCGATCGGCTGGCGAGGTCGCGGCCGCAACAGGGTTGACGCCGGCCGCGGTCACCGCGCTGATCGACCGGCTGGAAGCGCGCGGCCTGCTGACACGAACGCGCAGCCTCGAGGACAGGCGCAAGGTGGTCATAGAGGCGACGGAACTCACGCGAGAACTATCGACGCGCTATTACGGCGCGATCGCGCAGGAGGGGGAAAAGGTGATCGCCACATTCAGCGACACTGAACTCGCCACGATCCTGCGCTTCGTCACGGCGTCCCTCGACCTTCAGCGCGACCAGCTGGCCCGGCTGAAGGCCGAGGCGTTGGAAACAACCGACAGCCTATAGGCTCGCCGGGTCGAGCGCTGGCTCGCCTTTGCGGCGCGCCACGATCGCCGCAAGATCGGCTGTCTCGAAAGCATCACGCAGGGCGTCGAACGACGGCAGCACGAAATAGGCACGCTGGAACTTGTCGATCTCGTAGCCGGTGCGCATTACGGTTTCCAAGTCGAAGGGAACATGGTGCGCCTCGCCGCCTTCGACCGCGAACTGAAGCTCTGTGAAGGATGACATCAGCCCAGCGCCGAAAGCCTTCAGCGGCTGGCCCGGCTCGCGTATCAGGCCGTATTCGACGGTGTACCAGTAAAGCCTGGTGATCATCTCGTCGCCGCCGAGCGCAATCACGCTATCGGCCTTCTTGCCATACATCTGCATGAAGTCGGCAAAGACCGGCTGCGTCAGGATCGGCACGTGACCGAAGAAATCGTGGAACATGTCGGGCTCGACAATGTAGTCGAGTTCCTTTTGGGTTCGCAGCCAGTTGGTGACCGGGAAGCGGCGGTTGGCGAGATGGTCGAAGAACGGCTGGGCGGGGATGAGCCCCGGCACGGCGACGATCTCCCAGCCGGTGAACTTGCGCAGCTTCTCGCTGACCGCACCGAAATCCGGGATCTTGTCGAGAAGGCCGAGTGCCGCGACGCCGTCGAGGTAGGAGTGGTGGGCCAGCTTCCTGGTCAGCTTCGTCTGGCGGTCGCACAGCGTGCGCCACACCGCCTGTTCTTCGTCGCTATAATTGTAGCCCTGCGCCACGGTGAAATCGGCACGGCAGACGGAATAATCGCCGCGAAGGCCTCGCGCCGCGCATTCGCGGGCATAGTCGGCAACGTTCATTGTCATGGCTTGCTCTCCCTGGAAATCATGACCAGCGAATTGCCGGAAATTCTAGCCGGATCGCGCGAGGCAAATCAGCTTTGATGGTGGCTCAAATGCAGGGTTGGAGGTAAAAGACTCCACGATCGAGCTTTGGGAGAGTGAAAATGCCTCAATTTGACGAATTCGAGATCAAGATGCTCGACATCCTGCAGCGCGACGGGCGCAAGCCGGTATCGGAATTGGCGCAGCAGATTGGCCTGTCGACGACACCTTGCGCGCGGCGCTTCGAGACTCTTCAGCAGGCGGGCATCATAAAAGGCTTCGCCGCGGTACTCAGCCGCCGCGCCGTCGGTCTGATGGTCGAAGTGTTCATCCAGGTGCGCCTCGTGACCCACAGCGACGGCTCGCCCGAAACCTTTATCGCCGCCGTGCAGCGCATGGACGAGGTGTCGTCGTGCTGGACGATGACTGGAGACTACGATTTCCTGCTGCATGTCATGGTGCCGTCGGTCGACGAACTCAATGCCTTCGTCATGCACCGGCTGATGCGGCTCGAAGGCGTGCGCGACGTCCACACGCAGCTTGTGCTGCAGAACATTAAGGGACCCGGCCATGTGCCGCTGGCACATCTCAGACGATAGGCATTTCTGCGGAAAAGCTGCACACAAACTGCTGAAGCGAGCCAATCCCCGGAACTAGATCGCCGACTACGACATGCGGACCGCCATCGCATAAGGCCCGCCATGAAAATCGTCCTGATCAACCCGCCGCATACCGCCATCGGCAGCCGTGTGCCGGACGACCATCTGCCGCCGCTCGGTTTGCTGGCACTTGGCGGTCCGCTGATCGACGCGGGACATCAAGTGCGGCTTGTGGACGCCGAATTCGGGCCGATGGCGCTTGCCACGCTGGTCCGGGACGCCTTGAGCGACCATCCCGACTGCATTCTGATCGGCCATTCCGGCTCGACCTCTGCGCATCCGACAGCCCTGCTGATCGCCGGCATGGTCAAGGACATCCAGCCGGCGACAATCCTGATCTATGGCGGCGTGTTTCCGACCTATCATTGGCGCGACATACTGGCTGAAACGAATGTTTTCGACTTTATCGTGCGCGGCGAGGGCGAGGCGACCATCGTCGCGCTGGTCGAAGCGCTTGAGAAACGCAAGCCGCTGCCGGATGTGGCGGGCATCGCCTTTCCTGACGATTTGCGCCAGCCCTTTGCAACCCGGCCGGCAAGAACGATCACCAACCTAGACGACTACCGCATCGGCTGGGAACTGATCGACTTCAGTCGCTACAGCTATTGGGGAGGCAAGCGCGCGGTGGTCATGCAGTTCTCGCGAGGCTGTCCGCATCTGTGCAACTATTGCGGCCAGCGCGGCTTCTGGACGCGCTGGCGGCACCGCGACCCCATAAAGTTCGCGCGGGAGATTGCCTGGCTTTACCGCGAGCATGGCGTCGAGCTGATCAACCTTGCCGACGAGAACCCGACGTCGTCCAAAAAAGCCTGGCGCGCCTTTCTCGACGCGATGATCGCCGAGAATGTGCCGGTGCTGATCGTCGGCTCCACCCGCGCCGACGACATCGTCCGCGACGCCGACAGCCTGCATCTTTATCGCCAGGCCGGCGTCATTCGCTGGCTGCTTGGCATGGAAAATACCGACGAGCAGACGCTTGCATTGATCCGCAAGGGCGGCAGCACCTCATCCGACCGCGAGGCGACACGGCTGCTGCGCCTCAACGGCATCTTGTCGATGGCGACCTGGGTGGCCGGTTTCGAGGACGAAAGCTTGCGCGACCTCTGGCGCGGCTCCCGCCAACTGATCGCTTATGACCCTGACCAGATCCAGGCGCTCTATGTGACGCCGCATCGCTGGACGCCGTTCTTCAGGATTGCCAGGGACGCAAGGTGATCCAGCTGGACGCCCGCCTGTGGGACTACAAGCATCAGGTGCTGCAGATGACCCGCCTCAAGCCGTGGATGTTGTTCTTCGCCGTCAAGCTGATCGAACTGGCGGTGCAGTCGCGGCCCAAGGCGTTGGCGCGTATCCTGTTCCACAAGGATCCGGAGCAACGGCATTCGATGCGCTGGTACACCAAAATGGGCCGCCGCGTCTGGTTCCGCGAAGTCTGGGGCTTTCTGGTCCGCGACCGCCGCCTGAAACATGGCCCGACGCTCGCCGAATTCTGGGGCTCGCCGCAAGACGAGGAAGAGGAATCGATGGTTGTCGAACGCCTGCCGCGTCAGTCCGTGACCGCTATTTCGCCAAACGCTTGACCCCCTCAGACACCCGGCCTCACGGCACGATTAGCGTGCCGGCGCCGTGTTCGGTGAACAGCTCGAGCAGCACCGCATGCGGCGTCTTGCCGTTAAGGATGACGACGCCTGCGACGCCCCGCTCGATTGCCTCGATGCAGGTCTCGACTTTGGGGATCATGCCGCCCGAGACCGTGCCGTCCTTGATCAGGGCCTTGGCCTCGGCCACCGTCAGCTCGTCGATCAGCTTCTTGTCCTTGTCGAGCACGCCGGGCACGTCGGTAAGGAACAGCAGGCGCGTCGCCTGGCAGGCGCCGGCGATGGCGCCGGCAAAAGTGTCGGCGTTGATGTTGTAGGTATGGCCGTCGCGGCCGGGCGCTACCGGCGCCAGCACCGGGATCATTTCGGACCGCGCCAGGAGGTCGAGCAATGTGCGGTCGACCTCGACAGGCTCACCAACGAAGCCCAGGTCGAGCACCCGCTCGATGTTGGAATCCGGATCGATCATGGTCTTGCGCGCTTTTTCGGCAAACACCATGTTGCCGTCCTTGCCGCACAGGCCGATCGCCCACTCGCCCTCGGCATTGATCAGCGCGACGATCTCCTTGTTGATCGACCCGGCCAGCACCATCTCGACAATCTCGACGGTCTTCTGGTCGGTGACGCGCAAGCCGCCCTCGAATTTGGATTCGATGCCCATCTTGCTGAGCATGGCGCCGATCTGCGGCCCACCGCCATGCACGACGATTGGGTTGACGCCGGATTGTTTCAAAAGTGCGATGTCGCGGGCGAAAGCCTTGCCGAGCGCGATGTCGCCCATCGCGTGGCCGCCATATTTCACCACGACCGTCTTGTTCTCGTAGCGTTGCATATAGGGCAGCGCCCTTGAAAGCAGCGCGGCCTGCATTTCGGCGGTGGCGGCGACATCCGTCATCGGCGTGGTTCCCAGCTTGGCATGAACGGCGGCGTCTTAGCGGGAATTGGACGAGGGGGCAAACGGCTTTGCTGTCGCGATCGATCAAATCGGTACTACTATTTGTTTGTCCATGATCTTGTCCGAAAACCGGTTCCCACCTTTCGGGATCATGGTCTATGCCGGCACCTGCAGCGGCGCCCGCCGTCCCAGCCAGCCCGAGATCTTTTCCATCTGCGCGGCGAACGACAGAAGCGTTTCCTCGTCGCCGGGGCGGCCGGCGGCCTGGACGCCGAGCGGCAGGCCGGCATCGGTGACGTAGACCGGAAGCGTGATCGACGGTTGCCCGCTGACGTTCTGGATCGCCGGCCAGTGGGTGAACCACAGGCTCTTGTCCATCAGCCGGCCGAATAGCGGCTTGAACTTCAGCAGGCCGGCGAGGCGCAGTCTGTCCAGGACATTCTCGATGAATTCGTCGGCGCCTTTCGGGTCCATGGTGCCGCAGGCGAGCGGCGGGTGCGCGATGACAGGCATCAGCACCGCATCATAGCGCGCGGTTTCGGTGATTAGCCGGCGCGAGGCGGCGTGCAGCCGCTGCAGGCCAGCATAGATTTCGCCGGCCGAGAGGATTTCACCGAACCGGCTCATTACGCGCGTGGCGCGTTCGATGTCGCCTGAGATGGAGCGGCCGACGCGCAAGGCCTCGCCACGCATCGTGCCGGCCACCGCCGCGGCGACGGTTCTGGCGAAATCGGCGATGAAATCGCGATCGATATAGGGCAGGTCGATCTCCTCGACGCTGTGCCCGCCTTCGCGCGCCAGCGCGATCGCCGCATCCAGAGCTTTCAACGTCTCTTCCGATATCGGCAGGCCGAGCGGCGATTTTCGATAGAAGCCGAGGTTGAGCTTGCCCGGATCGCGCCCGGCCGCCGCAGCAAAACTGCCGGTCGGCGACGGTGCCGCGTAGGGCGACAGCGGGTCAGCCCCGTGGGTCAGGTCGAGCAGCAGCGCCGTATCGCGCACTGAGCGGGCCAACGCATGGTCGACGACGAAGCCGTACCAGCTTTCGGTGACGAGCGGTGTCAAGGGCACGCGGCCGCGCGAGGTTTTCAGCCCGACCAGCCCGGTACAAGCGGCAGGCACCCTGATCGAGCCGCCGCCGTCCGAGGCGTGCGCCACCGGCACGACGCCGGCCGCGACCAGGGCAGCCGCACCGCCCGAGGAACCGCCGGTCGTGTGCGCGGTGTCCCATGGATTGCGGGTGACGCCGTAAGCCACCGACTCGGTCACCAGCCTCAGTCCGTGTTCGGGTGCGGTGCTGGTGGCGATCGGGATCAGGCCGGCGGCCAGATAGCGTTCCGTCATGACCGAGTTGAAATCGGGGGTGAAAGCCGGGATGCGGCTACCGCCATGCGTCGGCACGCCCTTCATGGCGATTCCGAGGTCCTTCAGCGCAAAGGGCACTCCGGCAAGCGGCAGCTTGTGGTCGACGGTTTTCGCTCGCGCCCGCGCCGCCTCAAAAAGCGGTTCGGCAATGGCATTGATCTCCGGCCGGGTGGCCTCGGCCCGGGCGATCGCCGCATCGACGAGATCTTGCGGTGTGAGCTCTCCCTTGTGCACGAGCGCGGCCTGGCCGGTTGCGTCATGCTCCCACAGAACCCGCTCGATCGACATGGTCACCCTCCCGCTGATGGCAAGCTAGCGGGAGGCGATTCCATTGGCAATCGAGGCTGGCGCTGCCGGTGCGCAAGACCATTTCAGTCGTTGCAAATACATTGCAATCGCCTAATTTGGCGGCCGATGACGCCGCAGGACATCAGCAACCTGATTGTCCGGACTTCGATGAAGGACCGGGCTGCGTTCGATCTGCTCTACCGGCAGACCAGCGCGAAACTTTTCGGCGTCTGCCTTCGTGTATTGAAGGATCGGGGAGATGCAGAAGAGGCGCTTCAAGAGATCTTCGTCAAGATATGGACGAAGGCGGACCGTTTCGCCGTTTCGGATCTGAGCCCGATCTCCTGGCTGGTGGCCATTGCGCGCAATCATGCGATCGATCGGATCAGAGCGCGGCGAGAGCCTGCCGCCTATATCGATGCCGCGCTCGACGTGGCCGATCCGGCGCCGGGGCCGGAGGCCATGGCCGTGGCGGGCGGTGAGTCCGGACGCATCTACCATTGTCTCGAGGAATTGGAAAAGAACCGGGCGGCGGCCGTCCGGGGCGCCTATCTGGATGGCAAAAGCTATGCCGAGCTGGCGGAGCGCTATGGCGTACCGCTGAATACGATGCGGACCTGGCTGCGTCGCAGCCTGTTGAAACTGAGAGAATGCCTGGAAAGATGACGCTGGCTGACGACAATCGACCGGAACGTGGGGGCGACGACCTGTTCGCCGCCGAATACGTTCTTGGCGTTCTAGCCGCCGATGAACGCGAGATCGCGTCGCGCCGCATCGATGCGGACGCCGCCTTCGCGCGCCTTGTCGATAGCTGGGAGGCGCATCTTTCGCCGATGGCCGCCGCGTATCCGGAGACAGAGCCTCCGATCAGGGTCAAGGAAGCATTGGACCGCCGGTTGTTCGCTGCAGAGCCGCGCGCCGGCCTCTGGTCGAGCCTTGGCTTCTGGCGCGGTCTCGCCGCCGCCGCCATTGCGGCGCTGGCGATCTACATCGCCGTGCCTTACTTCCGCCCGCCCACCGAACCGCCGCAGACGCGGCTTGTCGCCTCGCTGGCGGCCGAAAGCAGCGACGTCAAATATCTCGTTGTCTACGATGCCGCCCGTCACGAGGTCGGTCTTTCCCACGTTTCCGGCGAGCGGGCCGCCGGCAAGGACTTCGAATTGTGGATGATTGAAGGCAAGAAGGCGCCGGTGTCGATGGGCGTCATCCCGGCCGGTGCGACCGCGCATTTGGCCATCCCGCCCGCCGTCCAGGAGAAGTTGGCGCAAGGCGCCGTGCTTGCGGTCAGCGTTGAGCCTGCCGGCGGTTCACCGACCGGCCAGCCGACTGGACCGGTGGTCGCAGCGGGCGATCTGAAGAGCATCTGACCGCTCCTCATCTCCGGAAGCAGACCTGAAAATCTATCTTCCGCGATTTAAACGCCTGCAAAGCTTGTTGGTGGTTGTCGATCCGCGCCGGGAAATTTCAGCGACACAATTTTTTTGCGGAGAGGACGAAACTCCGGAATTTTCTATCGCGTATCTCCTTGCGTTCCCGAATTAGGGGAACGATAACCCGAGGAGATTGAAATCATGCGTAAATTCGCCACCCTTTTGCTTGCCGGCACGGTCGCCATTTCTGCGCTCGCCACCATTGCCTATGCCCAAAACCCGATGGTAGGCGGCGCCGCCATGTATGCCCAGAAAAACATCGTCGAAAATGCTGTCAACTCGAAGGACCACACGACGCTGGTCGCTGCCGTCAAGGCAGGCGGCCTGGTCCATACGCTGCAAAGCGCCGGCCCCTTCACCGTGTTCGCGCCGACCAACGAGGCCTTTGCGGCACTTCCAGCCGGCACGGTGGAGACGCTGCTCAAGCCTGAAAACAAGGACAAGCTGATCAAGATCCTGACCTGCCATGTCATCGGCGCCAAAGCGATGGCCGCCGACGTCGCCAAGATGGTCAAGCACGACGGCGGCACGCACAAGGTCAAGACGGTCGGTGGTTGCGAACTGTCGCTCAAGACCGACGGCGGCAAGGTCACCGTGACCGACGAGAACGGCAACGTCGCCAATGTGACCATCGCCGATGTCGAACAGTCCAACGGCGTCATCCACGTCGTCGACAAGGTTCTCCTGCCGAAGATGTAACAAACGCACGCTGCCGGCGAAGATATCGCTAGGGGCCTCCCTGCGCACACTCCGCGCCGTTCACGCAAGATGGATAGGCGCGGAGTCCCGCTTTGAGGACAGCGATCGTCACCGGCTTTTGATTTCCGTGTGGCGGTCGAATTTGGCACAAGCAGTAACAGGAGGAATGGCCATGAACCGTCGCGAGCTTCTTTTGAGTGGTGCGGCAGCCATTGGCGTTGTCGCAGGCGCCACCACGCTGCGCATGGGCGGAGCCCAGGATGCACGCGCGGCCGAGACTTTCGAGGTTACCAAGACCGAGGCCGAGTGGCGCGCCATCCTGTCCGACGCGGCCTTTAATGTGCTGCGCAAGGAGGGCACCGAATATCCGGGCACCAGTCCGCTGCTCAACGAGCACCGCAAAGGCATCTTCGCTTGCGCCGGCTGCGGCCTGCCGGTCTATTCGTCTGAGACCAAGTTCGATTCCGGCACAGGCTGGCCGAGCTTCTGGCAGGAAATCCCGAATTCCATCGGCAAGACCGTGGACAGGTCGTTGGGCATGACCCGCACCGAGGTCCATTGTCGCCGCTGCGGCGGCCATCTCGGCCACGTCTTCGACGACGGTCCGCCGCCGACCGGGTTGCGACACTGCATCAATGGCGTCGCCTTGACCTTCAAGCCGGCGACGGCGTGAGGACGGCTGCGACCCTTACTTTGTCGGAGCGCGCTAGAGCATCGGACCCAAAGTGCGAAGCGGTTTTGGGAAAATCCGATGCTCAAACAAAAAGTTGGAGCGCTGGAGTGTCCGCCGCTCCAAGACTTCGTAATGGTTGATTTTGCGCATGACCCCGAAAATCGCTTTTCGGGGTCATGCGCGAGGGCGCCAGGCGGGGGATCCAGCGCGCCTCAATGGCCTCCGCCACCGCCGCCCTGAGCGGCTGGCTTGCGGATCACCAGGGTGAAGAGCCCAAGCGTCGCGAACAAAACCGTCAGCATAAAGAATACGTCCATGAACGACAGCAGCGACGCCTGCTGCTGGACCATGCCTAACAGTTTGGAGATGGCCGCCTTGGAGGCGTCGAGCCCGGCGGTCTGCTCGAAGTTGAGCGTCATGTTCTGCAGCTTCTGTTGCGCAGCGGCACTTCCCCATTGCACGTGCTCGGAGAGCCTGGCGTAGTGGAAGGCATTGCGGTCGATCAGCACGGTGTTGATGACGGCCAGGCCGACGGCGCCGCCGAGATTGCGGGTCAGGTTGAACAGGCCAGACGCATTCTTCAGCCGCTCCGGCGGCAAGGTTCCGAGCGCAATGTTGTTGATCGGCACCATGCACAGCATCATCGAGCAGCCGCGCAGGATCTGCGGGATCAGCAGTTCATAGAAATCCCAGTCGGCGGTGAGATGCGTCATCCACCAGGTTCCCGTGGCGAAGCCGAAGAAGCCGATCATCATCATGATGCGCGGGTCCATCTTGTTCGACAGGATGCCGGAGATCGGCGCGGTGAAGAACATGGCCAGGCCGCTGACGAACAGCGCCTCGCCGATCATCATCGAATCGTAGCCGCGGATGCGCCCCAGGAACACGGGATAAAGATAGGTCAGACCGTAGAGGCCGATGCCGACCACGAAGGAGAACAGCGAGCCGAACGCAAAATTGATATTGCTGAAAGCCCTCAGATCGACAATCGGCTCCTCGGCGGTGAACACGCGCCAGAAGAACAGCACCGCGCCGAAGGTCATGATGACGGCGCAGACGAACACCGCCTGATCCTGCAGCCAGTCGTTGTTGGGACCTTCCTCCAGCACATATTCCATGCAGCCCAGGAAGGCGGCCATGCCGGCAAGCCCCCACCAGTCGAACTTGCTGAACAGCTTGAGATTGGGTTTGTCGAAGTCGATCAGCGACCAGGCGGCCGTCGTCACCAGAATGCCGGGCACGACGTTGACCAGGAACAGCCAATGCCAGGACATGGCATGGCTGATATAGCCGCCGACGGTCGGGCCGATGGTCGGCGCCAGCGTCGCCACCAGGCCGATCATCGGCGAGACGACGGCGCGGCGGGACGGCGGGAAGATGGTGAAGGCGGCTGCAAAGACGCTCGGGATCATGCCGCCGCCGATGAAGCCCTGCACGGCGCGGTAAACAATCATCTGGTCGATATTGGTTGCGGTTGCCGCCAGCGCGCTGGCCGCGGTGAAGCCCGCCGCCGAGATTGTGAACAGCACGCGCGTCGACAGCATCCGGCTGAGAAAGCCGGACAGCGGGATCATCACGACCTCGGCAATCAGATAGGCCGTCTGCACCCACGGGATCTCGTCCGAGCTGGCGCTCAAGCCCGCCTGGATCTCGGCCAGCGAGGCTGAGACGATCTGGATGTCCAGGATCGCCATGAACATGCCGAACACCATCGCCAGGAAGGCGATGACGCGGCGGATCGGCATGTGATCTGTCTGGGCCGGAATGGCCGACACCGATCCGGCGGTAATGGTTGCGGTCGCCATGACCCTTGCTCCCGGTTCCGCTTTACTTCGATGCCGAAGGCGCCGTGCGGCTGTCGACCGCGACGACGACGCTCAGGCCGGCGCGCAGTTTACCCGTCTTCAGCACATCCGCGGGCACGTCGATGCGAACCGGAACGCGCTGCACCACCTTGGTGAAATTGCCTGTGGCGTTCTCCGGCGGCAGCAGCGAGAACACTGCTCCCGAAGCCGGCGCCAGCGACGACACGGTACCCTCGAAATCCTGGCCATCGATCGCGTCGACCGACACCCTGACCTTTTCACCAGGCACCAGCCGGGCAAGTTGCGTCTCCTTGAAATTGGCGACGATGTAGAGCTTGTCCATTGGCACGATGACGGCGAGCTTCTGTCCGGGGCTGATCAGGTCGCCCTGCTCGACCGAGCGGTTGCCGACCACGCCGTCATAGGGTGCGCGCAGCACGGTGAAAGACAGATCCCGCACCGCCTTGTCGTGGGCAAGCTGCAGCGAGGCCAGCGTGCTGGCCGATTCCGCCCGCTGCGCCTGGAGCACGCCGATATTGGCCTGAGCCGCCGCGATCTGCGCGTCGGCGCCGGCTAGAGCGGCATTGGCTTGCTCGACCGCCGTCTGGGCATCGTCCAACTGGGCCTGGGTACCGACGCGGGTCTTGAGCAACTGGGCGGCACGGACCTGAACCCGCTTCGCATTGTCTGCCGCGGCCTGGTCGGCGGTCTTCTGCGCCTGCGCCTGCTTGAGCGAGGCGCGGGCCGCTTCGGTTTGGGCATCGATGCGGTCGAGCGTCTTGCTCAACGTGGCGATCTGCGCCTCGGCCTGGGCAACGGCTATCTTGTAGTCACCGTCATCGACGATCAGCAGCGGGTCGCCTGCCTTCACCTGCTGGTTCTCAGTCACTTTGACCTGATCGACATAGCCTGAGATTTTTGGCGAGATGAACGCCGTGTCGGCCTGGACATAGGCGTCGTCGGTCGAGATCATGAAGCGCCCGTCGGTCCAGTAATCGTAGCCATACCATGCGCCGGCGCCCAGCAGGGCCAGGCCGATGATGGGCAACAACATCGAGCGCATCGGGCGCTTCTTTTTGGCGGGAGCCAGCGGGGTGATGTCGGCGGGCTTGAGAGGGGCTTCCGGCGCTTCGATCGCAGGTTGGACCTTGGCGCTGGGGAAAGGGCGGACTTCGGCACTGGTGGGCGCGTTCGAGGACATGATATCTCTCTAAATTAATTGGCGCTGAATGTTGTCAGACTGAACCGTTCGGTTCGATCTCGACGTTGACTTAGCGCTTAAACAGGCCCATATCAAGAGCAATCGAACCGGATGGTTCGAATTATTTTACGAGGTGTGACATTATGGCCGAAGCCCCCAAGGCCGCTCCTTTGTCTGATTCAGGCCCATTGTCCAGCGCTGGCAAGGAGCAGTGCGATCTGCTGGACAGTCTGCCGCGCGGCCGCCCGGCCGCGGGGCAAGACCCGGTCAAGCGCAGCCAGATCATCGAGGGTGCGCGCCGTGTCTTCATCGACAAGGGCTTCGAAGCCGCGTCGATGAACGACATTACGCGCGAGGCCGGCGTGTCCAAGGGCACGATCTATGTCTACTTCGCCAACAAGGAAGAGCTGTTCGAAGCGCTGATCGAGGAAGAACGCGGCACGATCTTCAAGAACATGTATGAGGTGCTCGACCAGATCGGCGACCTTCGCCAGACGCTGGTGAAGTTCGGCATCGTGCTATCCATGAAGATCACTTCGGCGAGGGTCATCCTGGCGCAGCGGACGGTGATCGGTGCGTCGGAACGGATTCCGGAGCTTGGCGCGCGATTTTACGAACGCGGGCCGAAGCGCGGCCATGACAGGGTTGTCGTTTTCCTCAACATGGCTATCGAACGCGGTCTGCTGAAGATCGACGACGTCGAGCTTGCCGCCTATCAGTTCACCGAACTGTGCCTGGCCGGTCTTTTCCGCCAGTGCATATTCGCCTACCGCACCAAGGCGCCAAGTGTGGCCGAGATTGAACATATCGTCAGGTCGGGCGTCGACGTGTTCCTGAAGGCCTACGGCACAGAACAGCTTGCAGAGCAGGAACGGGCCTCCAGTCCCGCCTGACCAGCCGTCGGAGGCCGTTGCCTATCCGCCATTGGCGGCGAGCACGATCGCCGCACGCAGTTCCTCGAGGCCCTCGCTCTTTTCCGACGACGTGGCGAGCACGAAGGGGAAGGCCGCCGGGCGTTTCTTGATCTTCTGAAGCGTTTCCTCGACCAGTCGCGGTACCCCCGCCGCCTTGATCTTGTCGGTCTTGGTCAGCACGATCTGATACGACACCGCCGCCTTGTCGAGCAGCGACAGCACCTCGTCGTCCTTGGCCTTGATGCCATGGCGGGCATCGATCAGCACGTAGACGCGCTTCAGCGTCACCCGGCCCTTCAGATAGTCGAACACGAGCTTCGTCCACTCGTCGACCTTTTCCTTCGGCGCCGTGGCGTAGCCATAGCCCGGCATGTCGACCAGGGCCATCGGCGGCAGGTCGGCGCCCTCTCCCGAAAATCCGCCCGGCACGAAATAGTTGAGTTCTTGCGTGCGGCCCGGTGTGTTGGAGGTGCGCGCCAGCCCCTTCTGGTTGACCAGCGCGTTGATCAGCGACGATTTGCCGACATTGGAGCGGCCGGCAAAGGCGATCTCGGGCGGACCCTCCGGCGGCAGGAATTTCATCGCCGGCACGCCGCGGATGAATATCCAGGCTCGCGTGAACAATTCGATGCCGATCGTGGTCTTGTTCAACGCGTTCAAACCGCTGCCTCCAGAAGAAAAATGTTGCTGCCACGAATGGCATCGAGATTGCGGCTGATCTTTTCCACCGGCCAGTGCCACCACGCCAGCGCCAGCAGCCGCCGGATGGTCCTGTCGTCGAAGCGCATCTTTACCACCTTGGCCGGATTGCCGGCGACGATCGCATAGGCCGGCACATCGTGCGTCACCACCGACTTTGCCGCGACAATGGCGCCGTCGCCGATCTTCACGCCCGGCAGCATCACCGCTTCCATGCCGATCCAGACATCATTGCCGACGATCGTGTCGCCGCGGACCTCCTTCGACCATGTCGCCGGGTCGAAGCCTTCCTCCCAGCCGTGACCGAAGATGTTGAACGGATAGGTCGAAAAACCGGACATGGCGTGATTGGCGCCGTTCATGATGAAGCGCGCGCCTTCGGCAATGGCGCAGAACTTGCCGATGACCAGCCTGTCGCCGATGAACGGGTAATGATGCAGCACGCATTTTTCGGCGAATTTGTCGGGCCCGTCAGGGTCGTCATAGTAGGTGAAATCGCCGATCTCGATGTTCGGCGCCGTTACCAGCGGTTTCAGAAAGCCGACGCGCGTGTGCAACGGGATCGGATGCTTGATCGATGGATTGGGTCCGGTCATATCGAGCTCCGTCGGGCAACTGCCAGCCAGGTCAAAATAGCGCGATCCGCCCGGCCGTACCAATCGCTTAATCCAGACCGCCAGCCTGTACAAAAAGCCCCGGACGAACCGGGGCTTTCTGGTTTCGCATCATCGGAGCGCCGGCTATTCCGCCGGCGACGGTTTCTTGCGGAACAGCGCGACCAGATTGTCCCACAGTTCGATCTTGGCGCCCTGCCGCTTCATGATCACGCCCTGCTGCAGGATCGACAGCGTGTTGTTCCAGGCCCAGTAGATAACGAGACCGGCCGGAAAACCCGCCATCATGAAGGTGAAGATCACGGGCATCCAGGTGAAGATCGCCGCCTGCGTCGGGTCCGGCGGCGTCGGGTTCATGCGCATCTGCAGGAACATCGTCACGCCCATGATCAGCGGCCAGACGCCGATCATCAGCATGTGCGGCAAGGTGATCGGGATCAGCCCGAACAGGTTGAAAATCGATGTCGGGTCCGGCGCCGCCAGATCCTGGATCCAGCCGAAGAACGGCGCGTGCCGCATCTCGATGGTGATGTAGAGCACCTTGTAGAGCGAGAAGAACACCGGAATCTGCAACGCCACCGGCCAGCAGCCGGCGAGCGGATTGATCTTCTCGGTCTTGTACAGCTCCATCATCGCCTGCTGCTGCTTCATCTTGTCGTCCGCGTATTTCTCGCGGATCTCGAGCATCTTGGGCTGCACCTTCTTCATGTTCGCCATCGACGCATAGGACTTGTTGGCGAGCGGGAAGAACAGCGCCTTGACGATGACGGTGGTGGCGAGGATCGCCAGGCCGAAATTGCCGAAGAATTTGTAGAGCGTGTCGATCAGCCAGAACATCGGCTTGGTGATGAAATAGAACCAGCCCCAGTCGATCAGCAGGTCGAACTGGCGAATATGACGGTCCTTTTCATAGGCGTTGATCGTCGAAACTTCCTTGGCGCCGGCGAATATCTCCGACTCCACGGTCGTCGATTGCCCGGGAGCGATTGTGACCGGATCGGACAGGAAATCGGATTGGTAGCTATGCGGGTGGGGTCCGCTTTTGAACTCGAAATAAGAGAATTTGGGCTGAAATTCGCGGCCGCTCGGCGGCACCAGGGTCACCGCCCAGTATTTATCGGTGATGCCGAGCCAGCCGTCGCTCGACTTGCCTGGTTTGTACTCCTTGTCCGATTCGACGCTGGAGTATTTGTATTCCTGCAGGCCCTCGCTTCCGGTAACGCCGATCAGGCCCTCGTGCAGCACATAGGTGCTGGCGATAGCCGGCTTGTCGAAGCGGGTGACGCGGCCATAGTTCGACAACGTCGCGGGTGCCGAGCCGCCGTTCTGGACCGTGTCGGATACGGTGAACATATATTGGCTGTCGACCGAGAAGGTGCGCTTGAAAACCAGGCCTTTGTCGTTGGTGAAGGTCAGCGTGACCGGCGTCGCTGGTGTCAGCGTCGCATTGCCGTCGGTCTGCCAGACCGTGTCGGGGCCGGGCAGCCTGCCCACATCCGGCGTGCCGGAAAAGCCGATCTCGGCGAAATAGCCGTTTGGCAGGGACGCCGGGTTGAGCAACGCGATCTCGGGCGAGGTCTTGTCGACCGTCTCCCTGTAATGCTTGAGCCGGAGATCGTCGAGGCGCGCGCCGGTGAGGTTGATCGAGCCTTCGAGGCTCGGCGTGTCGATCTTGACGCGCTTGGTCGAAGCAATCGCCTGCTCGCGGCCGGCCGGCGTCACCGCGTCGCCGCCGGGCGCGCTCGGAATGGCGCCCGGCTGCACCGGTGTTTCGCTCGCGCCGGGAGCGGTGCCTTGGGCAGCCTTCTTCTGCTCCGCCACGCGCTGTTCTTCGATGCGGGCGGCTTCGCGCTGCATCTCGCTGCGCGGCATCACGTAGAAATATTGCCAAAGCGCCAGGATCAGCACCGACAGTGCGATGGTGATGAAGAAGTTGCGGTTGTTTTCCATCGAAGCCCTTGGCCTATCGTGTTCCACGCAATCTGCGGGAGAGTTCGGCCTTCAACTGGCCGAACGGAGTCGTAAGCACGTCTTCGCGCCCGACGATGACATAATCATTGCCCGGCGCCATGTCATCCGCGGCATGCGTGCGCACGGCCTCTCTCAGCCGCCGCCGGATGCGGTTGCGAACGACGGCGTTGCCGACCTTCCTGGTGACGGTATAGCCGACACGCGGCGCCTCGCCGTCGCCGCGGCCCAGGACCTCGACGAGGAAAAGCCGCCCGCGGCGCTTTTCACCACGGCGGACGGCCAGGAATTCCGCGCGCTTCAGAAGCCGCTTGGGATGGGCACCCGTTGGCTTGCCGGTTGCGGGCAACGATTTTGTCTCTCGCTCGGTGCTCAGGCGCTGAGACGCTTGCGGCCGCGGTTGCGGCGGGCTGCGACGACGCCGCGGCCACCCTTGGTGGCCATGCGGGCACGGAAACCGTGCCTGCGTTTGCGAACGAGTTTGGACGGCTGGTAAGTACGCTTCATTTGTTTAAATACCGCGGGGTGCGGCCCTTCTTGATTCTGTCACTTTGTAACAGGAGCTTTGCCGGGCCGGTTTTGGCGCGATCGAAACCGCGCCGGGACGAATGGCCCGAGCGTGAGCGGGCTTATAGAAAGAAGGGTTTTGGAAGTCAATCCAGCCTGTCGGGCCGGCGTTGTCGGACTGGCAGGGTAGTCCTTGCGGCCTCTTTCCGGCTTCGACCAAGGATGAATTTGGCAAAAAAGCCGCAATCGCCTAATCTTGCCCGATCAAGCGATCGTGAAGACGAGCAGTCCTTAAGACAAGCAGCCGTGATGACAGGCAGCCGTGACGACGAGCATGAGTGAAGTCCCAGCAACCGACGAAAGCATCGCCCAGGCGAAGGACGCCACCCGCAGGGTGCCGCTGGCGCGCGGCCTGTCGACGAAGCTGCTGCTGCTCACCATCGTCTTCGTGCTCTTGGCCGAAATCCTCATCTTCGTGCCCTGGATCGCCAGCTACAGGCTGAGCTGGCTGAAGGAAAGGCTGAGCACCGCCGCCGCGGTTTCCATCGTCCTGGTGCAGGGCGAACCTGCCTCGCTGTCGCGTGCCGCCCAGAACGACGTACTGATGGCGATCGGCGCCAAGGCGATCGCCGTGCGCGACGGCGGCGTCTCGCGGCTTCTGGTCGTGGCCGAAATGCCGCCGCAGGTCGACGAGCATATCGATATCGCCAATGTCGGCATGATCAAGGGCATGACCGGCGCGCTGGACACGCTGTTTTTCGGCGGCAAGCGGATGCTGCGCGTTTTCGGGCCGGTTGGCGACAGCGACAAGGAATTCGAGCTGATCATGCCCGACCACCGCCTGCGCAATGCCATGCTGATCTATTCGCGCAACGTCGCCTTCGTCTCGCTGCTGATCTCGCTGTTCACCGCCATGCTGGTCTATGCCGCGATAGACCTGATCATGATCGGCCCGATCAGGACGATGACACGCTCGATGCTGTCCTTTTCCGAGGCGCCCGACGATCCCGGCCGCATCATTCACCCCGCCGCCCGGGCCGACGAGATCGGCGTCGCCGAACGCGAACTGTCGCAGATGCAGGAGCGGCTGCAGAAGATGCTGACCGAGCAGAAGCACCTGGCCGATCTCGGCCTGGCCGTGTCGAAGATCAACCACGACATGCGCAACATCCTCGCCTCGGCGCAGCTGATGTCGGACCGCCTGCGCCAGGTCAAGGACCCGACCGTGCAGGCCTTCGCGCCAAAACTGCTGCGCGCGCTCGACCGTGCGGTGTCCTATTCGGAGGGCGTGCTGGCCTATGGCCGCACCCAGGAGCCGCCGCCGTCGCGCCGCAGGCTGCGGCTGCGTCAGCTGGTCGAAGACGTCCAGGGCCTGCTCGATATCGAATGCGGCATCGAATTCGTCAACGCCGTCGACCCGGTGCTCGAGGTCGATGCCGATTCCGACCAGCTGTTCCGCGTGCTCACCAATCTTAGCCGCAACGCCGTGCAGGCGATGGCGGCGGATACCGAGAGCGCCGTGGTGCGCCGCCTGACCATATCGGCCGAGCGCATCGGCAGCGTCAGCCGCATCGTCGTCACCGACACCGGCCCCGGCCTGCCGCCAAAGGCGCGAGAAAACCTGTTCGCGGCATTTCGCGGCTCGGCCCGTAGCGGCGGCACCGGCCTTGGCCTGGCGATCGCCCATGAATTGATCCGCGCCCATGGCGGCACGGTGGAGCTGGTCGAATCGATCGGCGGCCGCACCACATTCGCGGTCACCATTCCCGACCAGCCGGTCCGGCTCGACCAGGCCCGCAACGGGCTGCGCCGCCCCGCGTAACGAACCGTTTCGTTACGGATCGTTTCAATTCGCAAAGGGTTGGTCCGAGACTACGAGCCATCGGCTCGGCCGCCGTGCAACGGCTCGTTTCGTTACGGACCGTTCCGACTGGCAAATGACCGATCCAAGACTACGACTTGTCGGCTCGGCCGCCGCGTGACGCGGTCTTGCCTTCGCCGGCCGGCGCATGACGGCAAAGCATGACTGCAAAACTTTTGGCCAGGATCGGCTTGCTTTTCGCAAATTCAGTCGCTAGGGAACACGTCACATCGCGGCCGGTCGCCAGGATCGGATCGCGGGGCTATGCCAAGCATGGCCTGTTGCGCGCCCGTAGCTCAGCTGGATAGAGCACCAGACTACGAATCTGGGGGTCAGGAGTTCGAATCTCTTCGGGCGCGCCAAATACCGCCGATAGCGCGCAATCGTACGATATAGCCCGATTCCCATCAGACTACGCCCGCGCAAAGAGCGGGAGATAGTCCGCGAGCGAAAGGCGTAGAAACGGCGGCGTTAGGCGGTGGAAAAGGTCGAATCTCTCGGGTTGAATGGCTGATTTCTGATCAGCAGGCACGTGCCATATATCACTTGGGTGGCATCAGCCATTTCACTCTAAATCTACTTCGGTTGCGAACGTAGAAGGCCGCTGATTGCCGCGAAGTTTACCAATAAGACCTCTTTGCAGGCGCCCGTCGGCCTCGGTGCGTGCTGTAGGCTAAATACAAGGCAATGGCCGTCGTACAAAAGGTGACACCGGCGCTGATAAAGAACACAACGCTCAAACCTGCTCGATCGGCAGCCCATCCCAACGCCGGGCTTCCTAGCGCCATCGCGACATCGAGAAAGACCGTGTAGATGCCCATTGCCAGCCCGCGGCTTTCAGGCGAGGTGTCACGGACAGCCTCGACACCCAGACCGGGATAGACGAGCGAGTAGCCGAGTCCCGCGAGAGCGGCTCCGGCGGATGCCATCATCGTGCTTCGGGCCAATCCCATGAGGATCAATCCGGCCGCTTGCACCAGAACGAACACCAAGGCGATTCTCGCGCCGCCGAACTTATCCGGTAGATGGCCAAACATCATTCGCGCCACGATCAACGCCGCGCCAAAGGCAGTGAAGGCAAGCCAGACGGGCTGCCAGCCGTGATTGGCATAAAGGAGCGAGCTGAATGCGAGAATGGCGCAATAGCCGATGCTGCTAAGCGCCGCGCCAAGTCCGGGTAGCCAGACCGCTCCAATCACGCCGCCAAAAGTGGATCTCGTCCGTGCCGATAGGACAGGCGGACTCGGCGCTCGCAATAGGAACAGCAGAACGAGCAGTGGCGCCAAGGTCGTGATAAGGCCGATCGCCGCAAGGCCGTACGGTACAAAGAGCATCGTGCCGAGCGGACCGCCGAAGGCGAGCGCCGCGAACATGGCCGTGCCGACCCAGGCGATGACCTTCCCCGCATGGCCGGAATCGACCATTGCCAATCCCCAGCTCACGCCCCCGGTGATGATGAAGCTTTCGGCTCCACCGAGCACCGCACGTCCCACCAGAAGAATCGCAACAGAGAGGGTTGGCGAACTCACGAAGGTCAAGGACAGGAGATACAGCAATCCAGCACCGGCGGCGGCGATCAGGCCGAGGACGACGCTGCGTTTGCCACCATTCGCATCCGAATAGGTGCCGGACCATATGCGCGTGACCAGAGACGCGGCAAATTGCGAGCCCGCAACCAGGCCGACGACGAAAGTTCCGAAGCCGAGATCCTGATTCACATGCAGCGGCAGCACCGGCAGGGCCGCGCCGATGACGAGGAAGCCGGCCAACACGGCCGCCATGATCGGCAGCAACGTCACGGCGGCCGAGGGCGGCGGTCTGGACGATGAGGGCAAAGGAGTCATCGCGACCAGCAGCGTTCAGTTGGCGGAGCGCTTCTCGAACACGGAGCGCGCAACAGCGGCTGCCGAGAAAGCGTTCGGCCATCCGGCGTAGTACGCGAGATGGCTGATGGCTTCGGAGGCTTCCATGCGCATCAGTCCATTATCCATCGCCCGGTTGAGGTGGTAGGGAATCTGCTCGACCTGGCCGGCCGAGATCAGGGCGCTGACCGTCACCAGACTGCGATCGCGCGGGGCGAGATCGGGCCGCAGCCACAGGTCGCGAAACAATACGTCGGTCGTATCCCTCACCTATCCCGGCGATGCCGGTCCTGTGCCTTGCGCGACGCGGGCGGCGCGATCGGCCTCGGCTTTTTCGTCCAGCGGCAGGAAATCAACCATGGCCTTGGGGAGCTGGTCGGGTCCGACACCGCGCGCCGCGAACACCTCCTTCGTGATGCCCGTCGCGGCAACCGCATTGCCCCAGCCGGCATAGAAGGCGAGATGCGTGATAATCTCTGAGATTTCGGCCGGCTTCACCCCATTGTCGAGTGCGAGATGCACCTGCTCCGGCAGGAGAATGTCCTGGTTGCGCGTGATCACGGCAGCGACAGTGACGATGCTGCGATCCCGCAGCGACAGGCCCGGCCTCTTCCAGAGGCCATTTGCAAGCTTCTCATCGGCGTAGCGCTCAAGCGCGGGCGAAACGGTTCGCACGTCTTCGCGGGACAGGCTGCCGGTCTGCGATCCGGTTTGCGCGGCGGTATCGACGGCTCCCATGGAAAGAGCGAGAGCCAGAACGGTCGAGGTTTTCATGATGAAGCCTTTCGTTCCGTTATCCCGTCAGCGGTATTGCTCGTCGGAAACAGGTTCGAGCCAGTCGACGTTCTTGCCGTCCTGCATGTAGCTCAAGGCGATATGCGTCATGGGGCTGATCGCGGTCGCTCCATGCCAGTGCTTCACGCCGGCCGGAATCCAGACCACATCGCCAGGATTGATGCCGCGCCGCTCCTTGCTCTCTTCCTGCACCCAGCCTTGACCGCCCGTGATGATAAGCATCTGGCCTGCCGGATGGCTGTGCCAGACCGTCCGCGCGCCGGGCGCGAAGTTCACAAGTCCGGTGCTCGCCCGCGTCATGTCGGTAGGCGGATAGAGCGGACTGATGACCGCCTGCCCGGTGAAGTTGTCCGCCGTTCCGATCACGGCCGGCGTGCTGCCGTTCGTGCGGATTTCGATGGTCTCGGCCTCGGCCGGCATTAGGCCGGCGGTGCTGATTGCAGCGGCAGCGAGAATCTTCTTCATGTTCGTCTCCTTCTGCGTTTGCAGCTTCTTGCTGTTCCCGGTGAATGATGCGGGTTTTTCCGACACCCGCGGCATTGTCCTGATGCGCAGCGGCCTTCCAGGTTCAGGAAAGCATTTCGACGCGCAGCGGATGTTCTCCGCGTATCAGAAGCGGCGCCGGTCCCTGGTCTAGTCGCCCGAGCCGGATCAGGCCGCGCGACCAACGATAGGGACCATGAAACATCGCGAGATTGCCCCAGGGGGCGTAGTAGCAAAGATCGCCAGCCGCCTCGTTCCCGAAGCGACCGCTGCCTTCCTCGGTGAGCTTGCGCGGCAGATAGGCGATCTTCTCGTTGGACGAATAG
This sequence comes from Mesorhizobium sp. M0410, assembly GCF_040321435.1. Lineage (NCBI taxonomy): Bacteria > Pseudomonadati > Pseudomonadota > Alphaproteobacteria > Hyphomicrobiales > Phyllobacteriaceae > Mesorhizobium > Mesorhizobium sp. M0410. The sequence continues at coordinate 198,480 of NZ_JAMYRN010000001.1, read as the reverse complement.
TCGTCGATCGTCAGGTCCAGCGGCAGCATTGAGACCAGGTCGTGCGCGGAAGGATTGTTCTCCAGCGTCGCCGTGAAATCCTGATCTGCAAAAACAAATCTCAGGCGCATCGGGGCTCCTTTCGTACCCGGGGTTGTGGAGGTCTGAGAGTGCACCGAAGAGGGAAGCGCGAAGCTGACAGCGCCTGCCAGCAAGGTGCGGCGTGAAAGCCATGTGGCGTCGCGTGTCATTTAAGGTCTCCCAATCGGTGCGGCCATATCCATTATTCCGGCACACGGCCGCACCCTTCGACGAATACGGCCTTGTTAAGCGGCCAGATGCTGACCGAAGAAGCTGGTAAGCCTGTCGAACGGAATCAGGTCCACACGGTCGTAGAGATCGACGTGACCGGCGCCCTGGACCCAGACCAGTTCCTTCGGCTCGGCTGCCAGTCTGTAGGCTTCCTCGCTGAACTCCTTCGAATGCGCCTGATCGCCGCTGATGAACAGCATTGGGCGCGGCGAGATCGTCTCGATGTCGTTGAACGGGTAGAAGTTCATGAATTTGACATTGCTGGTCAGCGTCGGCTTGGTCGTTATCTGGTCGGAGACACCCGCCGGGGTAAACTCTCCGCGGGATGTCCGATAGAAATCGTAGAACTCACGCTGGATGGGGTGCGTCGACGCGGTCAGTTCGAGATCAGTTCCGCCCGTATGCTGGATCTGGCCGCCTTCGAATTCGGAGTAGCGCTGCTCGGCGGCCGCCGCGATGATCTGCTTGCGTTGCTCGACGCTTAGCGAGTGATTGAGTGCGTTTCGGTTCGCCGCGCCCATGTCATACATGCTGACCGTGGCGATGGCGCGCATGCGCGGGTCGATCTTGGCGGCGCTGATGACGAAGCTGCCGCTGCCGCAGACACCAATCGCGCCGATGCGATTGCGGTCGACGAACGCGCGTGTTCCAAGGAAATCCACCGCTGCGCTGAACGCTTCTGCATAGACATCCGGCGAAACGATCTGACGGGCTTCGCCTTCGCTCTCGCCCCAGAAGGGCAGGTCGATTGCCATGGCGATGAAACCCTGCTCGGCCATCTTGGTGGCATAGAGGGTCGCGCTTTGCTCTTTCACCGCGCCCATTGGATGGCCGACGACGATGGCCGGATGACGTGCATTGCGGTCAAGGTCCTTGGGAACGAGCAGATTCCCCGCGACATTCATCTGGTATTGGCTTTTGAAGGCGACCTTTTCGAGCGTCACCTGATCGCTCGTGTAGAAATTGTTTGCACCGTTCGACATGTCTTGAGCCTTTGCGAAGTGAATGTTGAAGAGTGACGCCGCACTGAAGGCGGCTGCGCCGGCACCGGTCAGCTTCAAAAGCTCGCGCCGGTGGATTGCACGCTCTGATGTTTTCGTATCAGGGGTATTCATAGGCATTTCCGATCTCCTGTAGGTTTGGGTTGAATTGAGCCACTCGCCGCCTTGGCCAGTCCCTCTCGGTCATTCGGGCTCGAGCAGACGCCGGCCGGTGCCGATCAGCGCGATTGCAAAGCCGGCCAGAACCACGCTGCCGATAAAGGTCGCGGAGATCGTCAGGCCATCCAGCAGCACCCCTCCGACTATCGCGCCCAGAAGGATCGAAGCCTGGATCGCCGCGACCATCAGGCTGCCGGCGGCCTCGGGCGCATCGTCCGCATTTTGCGACATCCATGTCATCCAAATCACCGACATCGCGGTAATGCGTTGTTGCAGTGCAAACCTAGTGGTTTTGCCATAAAACGATTACCCGTCGAAATTGGCATGAACTAATCGACTACATCGAATAATCTGTTGCGAGATGGCAAACGAAGGAAGCTCATGGCCAGAACCGATCTCAACCAATTGACGTGGTTTCAGGCCGTCGCAGAAGAGCGCAGCTTCACCAAGGCAGCGGCAAAGCTCGGCGTCGCGCAATCGACGCTCAGTCACACGATCAAGCAGCTCGAAACACGCATGGGCATACGCCTTCTGACCCGCACGACGCGTAATGTCGCGACGACCGTTGCGGGCGAAAGGCTGCTACAGACGATCGCCCCGCGCATTGGTGAAATCGAAGACGAGATCGCAGCGCTGATGGCGTTCCGCGAAAAGCCGTCAGGCTCGATCAGGTTGACCCTGTCCGACCACGCGCTCGAAAGCGTGGTCTGGCCGAAGCTTAAGCCGGTCCTCAGCGCCTATCCCGACATCGGCGTCGAACTGATCCTGGACAGCACCTTCCGCAACATCGTCGAGGAAGGCTTTGACGCCGGTGTCCGGCTTGGAGAGAGCGTCGAGAAAGACATGATCGCGGTCCGCATCGGCCCGGACTGGCGCCTGGTCGCCGTGGCTTCGCCGCGATACTTCGCGGCGCACGGTGTGCCTGTCCATCCGCAGGACCTGATCCGCCATGTCTGCATCAACATGCGCCACGAGACCGCCGGCGGTCTTTATGCCTGGGAATTCGAGAAGGATGGACAGGCGCTGCGTGTCCGTGTGGACGGTCAACTTACCTTCAACAACACCTACGCCATGATCGACGCCGCGGTGAGTGGCTATGGTATCGCCTATGTTCCCGAGAACATCGTGGAGCGGCACGTCGCCTCAGGGTTGCTGGTGCAGGTCCTCGACGACTGGTCGCCCTTCTTCGATGGCTATTTCCTCTATTATCCTAGCCGCCGCCAAAACCTTCCTGCGTTCAAGATTATTGTGGACGCATTGCGGCATCGGGAATGAAGCGACAGGATCTAAACCCGCGCGATTGGCTCACGCCCCATTTGGGAGTGTTCTAGAGGCAATAGGCAGAGTTCTCATCATCGCCCCGATGCGGCGCCATTAAACTCATGCCCACCCCGGGAACATAGGTAACAGAATCTATCGCCTGCGGCCGGAAGATTGCGAGGAGTGAGCGCCATCCCTGCCAAAAGAGCGGTGTCGGCTGAAGCTGCTCAGTCGGCCTGCTTGACCTCCGGACCTGGTTCAGTTGGCGGAACTGGCGTGCAATCTTGGCCGGTGCATTCCTGCACAGGATCGTTCGCCGGCGGGAGACAGTTTTGGCCTTCACAATGAACGGGCGGCTGCACTGTGGCGGCTTCGTTGTTCGGCGGCACAGGCCGATCCTCAGCACGAACGGCCGGCATTCCAAGGTCGATCATGGCCGTGCACAAGAGCGCAATCCGAAGCACGTTCATTTTCGCCTCCGCAACTGACAGCGAGACGCAGATTATACCTTCGAACTGCGGCCAACATCCTGTCACCCGCGAACGGCGTTAACAGCGCGTTTCATTGCCGGTCGGAAGGGCGTACCGATTGAGATCGAGCGTCGTCCTCTACCTGGCAAAATAGCGCCAGAAACGGGGCATTCGGCCGGAGGTGACTGAAGCCAACCTTCCGATTTTCCTGTACACGTGTGCGAAGGGTTTGAGTGCCTTAGGGCTTTCGCATATTCGAGCTTCTTCAGGTCTTTCACGGGGGAACGTACATGACGGCGTTCAACAGCGTCCGCTTCCGGGTCAAGCCGGGTAGTGAAGACGAATTCGTCGAACTGTTCAGCAGCGCTCCGCGCAACTTCGAGGGATTGCGAAAAATGGCTCTCATCAAATCGGGAGATGGCGCCTTCTTCTCGATTGGAGAGTGGGACACTTTCCAGCACATGGTCGATGCCAGGCCCACAATGCTCGGCAATCTTGATCGGTTCCGGCATACGTTGCAGCAGCTTGAAGGCGGATATACGGATGCTGTTTCCGGCGAGACTGTCTTCGAAACGGACGGCAGGAGCGGCGGCAGGTCGGTATAGTATCGCACTTCGAAAAGCTTATGCCGTGCGCCACTTCCCGGCTCCCTCACCTAAACCGCACATTCCCCTTGGAAAGCTCTGTCACCGACCTGCATCCCATCAGCCGCATGTCGCGTTCGATCTCGGTTCGCATCAGGCCGAGCGCCCGTTCGACGCCTGCCTGTCCTGCGGCGGCCAGCGGGAAGAGGTAGTAGCGCCCGACGCCGACGGCCTTGGCGCCCAACGACAGGGCTTTCAGCACATGTGTGCCGCGCTGGACGCCGCTGTCGATGATCACGTCTATCTTGTCGCCCACCGCGTCGACGATCTCGGACAGCTGGTCGAAGGGGCTGCGCGAGCCGTCCAGCTGCCTGCCGCCATGATTTGACAGAACGATGCCGGTGCAGCCGATGTCGACGGCCTTTCTGGCATCGGCGACGCTAATGATCCCCTTCAGGCAGAACTGGCCGTTCCAGAAGCGGACCATGTCTTCGACATCCTTCCAATCCAGCGACGGGTCGAGGATCTCCGTGAAATAGCGGCTGATGGAAAGCGCTCCGCCACCGAGATAGATATGGCCGTCCAACTGCGGCAGGCTGAACTTTTCGTGGGTCAAATAGTCTATAGCCCAACTCGGCTTGATCGCGAACTGCATCACGCCGCCGAGCGTAAGCCGAAAGGGGATGGAAAAGCCGGTTCGCAGGTCACGCTCGCGGTTTCCGCCGGTGACGCTGTCGACCGTCAGCATCATCACCTCGACGCCGGACGCCTTGGCGCGCTCCATCATGGCGCGGTTCAGGCCGCGATCCCTGTGGAAATAGAACTGATAGACCTGCGGCGTCCTGTGCTTGCGCACTTCCTCCAGGCTGACCGTGCCGAGCGACGAGACGCCGAACATCGTGCCGAACTTCTCCGCCGCCGCGGCGACGGCGCGCTCGCCGCTGTAGTGAAACAGCCGCTGGAGAGCCGTCGGCGAACAATAGACCGGCATCGCCAGCTTCTGGCCCATGACGGTGACCGACATGTCGACCTGTCCAACGCCGGCAAGGACGTTAGGGACGAGATCGCAGTCCTCGAAAGCCGCCGTGTTGCGCCGCAGCGTCGTCTCGTCGTCCGCGCCGCCATCGATATAGTTGAAGATTGGGCCTGGCAGGCGCTGTTTTGCGAGCCGGCGGAAGTCCTGAAAATTATAGCAGCTTTGCAATCTCATGAAATCAATCGGGTATATGGCGGGCCTGATGTCAAGCCTGTGCAACTGTCGATCGCCGGCGCGCTCGCCTCAGCCCGCCACGGCGCCAACCGACTCCCGCTCGACCAGCGGGCATTCGAGCTTGGTTACGGGATAGCGGCTCCGGCCGCGACCGGGAGCAGCGGGGACTTCCAACTGCTCGATCGCCCATTGTCCCATCGCCATATGCGGCAGGATCGACGTCGTCAGCGGCGGGAACAGATGCCGCGCGATCTCCTCGTCGTCATAGCCGACCACCGAAATATCTCCGGGGATGTGCAGGCCGGCCTCCTTCAGCGCCTCGTAGCAGCCGATCGCGGTACGGTCGTTCTGGCAGAAGATGGCGGTCGGCCGGTCCTTCAGCGCCAAGAGCCTGACGGTCGCGGCATAGCCGGCGCTCGCTGACCAATCGCCTTCGACGACCAGCTCCGGGTCGAACGGGATGTCGGCCGTCGCCAGCGCCCGGCGGTAACCTTTCAGCCGGTCCTGAGCCGCCTGCATCCAGGGCTCGCCGGTGATGGTGGCGATACGGCGATGGCCATAGCTGATCAGGTGCCGGGTCGAGCTCTGGCCGCCGGCGATCTCGCTCGGCACCACGGCGGGAAAGGCATAGTCGGCGGTGTAGCAGTTGAGCAGGATGACCGGAATGTCGAGGCCGTAGAGATAGTCCGGCGCGACGATCTCGCGGGTGAAGATGGTCATGTAGATCAGCGCCGAAATGCCCCGCTTGGTCAGTGCCGCGGTGGCCCGGGCCTCCATCACCTCGTCGCCCATGGTCTGCGCCACCAACACTACATTGCCGGCGTTCCACGAGGCTTGCCGCGCCCCTTCAATGGCGACGACCGCCTCCGGGCTGGTCGCCAACTGGTCGACGGCGAAGCCGATCACGCCATCCAGCCCGTCGAATGCGGCAACCGGGGCTCGCAAGGCAGAAAACACCGGCGGCGAATAGCCCAGTGCTCGCGCCGTCTCGATCACCCGCTCTCGGGTTTGCTGCGACAGCCTGATGCCCGGCGTGTTGTTGAGCACGAACGAAACCGTCGCCTGCGAACAGCCGGCGACCCTGGCGATGTCGGTCATGGTAACGCGGCCCTTGGGGTTTTTCCCGGACGGCTTGCGCCGCCTGGTACCCTCAAGGACGGGATCACGCAGTGGTTCGTTCATGTCATTGGTCCCTCGAATCTCGCATTTATAGGGCGAAGCGCTACTAATAGATATAATCGACCTCTTAGGCGATGTAGTCCCCGGTTCAAACGGTTGCGACTGGGGAGGCCTCTCTCCTTTGTGCGAGAATCTCGACCAAACTAATACTCTTTACTAATATCCGGCATCACTATAACGTCAATCCATCATGCCCGGACGACCTCGGACCGCGCATGTTCGGAACGCAAGCCAGCCTGGTATCGGACGGTTCCCGTCAGCCGAAGCTTGCCTGCCGCTCCGGGAAATGTCAGACAAATCGGACTATTTACGAACGGCGAATGAGTCTCTAAAGTCGACGATCGCGGCTGGAATGGCGTCGTTCTTCGCTGCCGGAAACCCTTGAGGAGGAGGGCGTCCAAGCCGCGCCGGCACGTTCATCATCAGCGAAAATTACTGAGTCAAAATGGGAGGTTGAATATGAAATCTGTGATACGAAATGCGTCCGTCGCCGCTGCGGCCCTGCTGCTCGGCCTGTCCGCCAGCGCAATTGCGCGGGCCGACGACAAGCCGACACTGGCCTTCGTCGTCAACGGCGCTTCCGATTTCTGGAAGGCGGCGGAAGCCGGCGTCAAGAAGGCTCAAGGCGAACTGCCCAACTACAAACTGGAACTCAAATATCCGGAGCAGTCCTCGGTCGCCATCCAGCAGCGCCTGATGGACGATCTGGTGACGGCCGGCGTGAAGGCGATCATGGTCTCGGCCGTCGATCCCAAGACGTCGACCGACGGGCTGAACAAGATCGCCTCGGAAACGGCGTTGTTCACCACCGACAGCGACGCGCCGCAGACCAAGCGTGTCGCCTATATCGGCTCGTCCAATGTCGATGCCGGCAAGCAGGCGGCAGAGATCGCCAAGAAGGCAATGCCTGACGGCGGCAAGTGCCTCGGCTTCGTCGGCCTGCTCGGCGCCGACAACGCCAAGGAGCGCATCCAGGGCATGAAGGAAGGTCTCGCCGGCACCAAGATCGAATTGGTCGACGTGCGTGGCGACGACATCGACCAGGCTCGCGCCAAGAAGAACGTCGAGGACGCGCTGGTCGCCAGCCCCGACGTCACCTGCATGGTCGGCTTCTATTCCTACAACACGCCGCGCATCTATGAAGCGCTGCGCGATGCCGGCAAGCTCGGCCAGATCACCGTCGTCGGCTTCGACGACGATCCGATCACGCTGGGCGGCGTCAAGGAAGGCACCGTCGCCGCCACCGTCGTGCAGCAGCCCTTCGAATGGGCCTATCAGGGCATGAAGCTGATGGCTGCCTATCTCGAGGGCGACAAGTCGGGCATTCCCGCCGATGGCCTGATCATCATCCCGACCAAGATCATCGGCAAGGACGATGTCGACGCCTACGCCGCCAGCCTCAAGGCGATGTCTGGAAACTGAGCGAATTAGGTTGCGCCGGCTCAAGGTTCGCCTTGAGCCGGCGTTCTATTGACGGGCCTCGCGAGGCTCGTCAGTCTGAGACCAAACGGCTCACCGGCTGCTGTCAGGCGTGATGAATTATTCCGACCCATCCATCGTTGCATCTGCGGACGCTCCGTTCCTGAGCCTCGACGGTGTGCGCAAGACCTATCCCGGCGTCGTCGCGCTGGACGGATTCTCGATGGAGGTCAGGCCGGGCGAGGTCATCGGCCTGGTCGGCGAAAACGGCGCCGGCAAATCGACGCTGATGAAGATCCTCGGTGGCGTGACCAGGCCGGACACCGGCACCATCACCGTCGATGGCGTCGCCCATGACGGGCTGACTGTCGAGGCCAGCATCGGCTCGGGCATCGCTTTCGTCCACCAGGAACTCAACCTGTTCGAAAACCTCGACGTGGCCGCCAATATCTTCTTCGGCCGCGAACCGCTGCGCGCCGGGCCGCTCAAGCTCGTCGACCGCGCCAGGCTGCGAGCGCAGGCGGCGCCGCTGCTCAAACGCGTGGGCGCCAATTTCTCGGCCGATACGCCGGTGTCGGCGCTGTCGCTGGCGCAGCAGCAAATGGTCGAGATCGCCAAGGCGCTGTCGATCAAGGCACGGTTGGTTATCCTCGACGAACCGACGTCCAGCCTGCCGATCGCCGAAACCGACAAGCTCCTCGGTGTCATCAAGGCGCTGAAGGCAGACGGCATCGGTGTCATTTTCATCTCGCACCGCCTTCACGAGGTCGAGCGCGTCGCCGACCGCGTCGTCGTGCTCAGGGACGGCATGCTCGCCGGCACTTTGCCAAAGAGCGCCATCAATCACGACCAGATGGTCAAGCTGATGATCGGCCGCATGCTCAAGGAGCGCGAGAAGGCCGCAGAATCGGCGCGCCCGCCTGGCTCTGTCGCGCTGTCGGTCAAGGCCATTCGCACCGTCGCCTATCCTGACCGGCCCGTCGACCTCGACGTCAGGCATGGCGAGATCCTCGGCCTGGCCGGTCTCGTCGGCTCCGGCCGGACGGAACTGGCGCGCGTGCTGTTCGGAATCGATAGGAGCTTTGGCGGCTCGTTCCAGCTTGACGCAAAAGATCTGGTTCTTGGTTCGGCCGCCGACGCAGTGGCCAACGGTGTTTTCCTCGTCCCGGAAGACCGCAAGCTGACTGGCATCCTGCTCGACCTGTCGATTGCCCAGAACATCTCGCTGCCCAATCTGCCGGCGCATTCGCGGCGCTCGCTGGTCTCGGCCAGCGCCGAGGCCGCCACCGCCGAAAAACAGAAGACCGATCTCGGCATCAGGGCGCCCTCCGTGCAGACGCGCACCGGCACGCTGTCGGGCGGCAACCAGCAAAAGGTCGTGCTGGCCAAATGGCTGGCGATGAAGCCGAAGGTGATGATCCTCGATGAGCCGACGCGCGGTATCGATATAGGCGCCAAGGCCGAGATCTACGGGCTGATGCGGGCGCTGGCCGATGCCGGAGTCGCCGTGCTGATGATCTCCAGCGACATGGAGGAGGTGATCGGCGTTTCCGACCGCATTGCCGTCATGCATGAGGGCCAGATCTCGGGCATTCTCGACAAGAATCGGTTCAGCCAGGAAAACGTGCTGCTGCTGGCGGTCGGCAAGCAGCCGAAGTAATTCGCAGGCGTTGGGAGAAGACGATGAGCAAGAAAGATCTCGGCCTGCTGATCCTGATCCTGGTGGTCGGCGCGGTGGTGGCGATCATCAACCCGCGCTTCCTGCTGCCGATCAATCTCGCCAACACCTCGAACCTGATCGGGCTGTTCGGCATCCTGTCGATTGGCCAAGCCTTCGTCATCATCACCGGCGGCATCGAATTGTCGGTCGGCTCGGTGGTTGCGCTGCTCGGTACGCTTTTCATCGATTTCATCGCCGTGCGGGAGATGGAGTGGCCGCTGGCCTTCGTGCTGATCATCGCGCTCGGCGCCATCATCGGCCTGATGCATGGCTGGCTGATCACCCGGCTGAAGTTGCAGCCGTTTGTCGTCACCCTCTGCGGTCTGCTGATCTATCGCGGCGTGGCGCGCTTCTACACTGCCGACGGCACCGCCGGCTTTGCCTTTGGGCAGAACTTCCCGGAACTCGAATTCCTGACGGCGGGGCGGTCCTGGGGCGTGCCGAACAGTTTCATCGCGCTGATCGTCATCGCCGTCGTCATGTGGGTGGTGCTGCACCGTTCGGTATTCGGGCGCTATCTCTACGCCATCGGCAAGAACGAGGAAGCGGCAAAATATTCCGGCATCCGCACCGGCCGCATCGTCATAGCCGCCTATGTCATCTGCGGCGTGCTGACGGCGCTGTCGGCTATCTATTTCGCCATGTACACACGCTCGATCTCGCCGGCGAGCCACGGCCAGTTCTACGAACTCTACGCCATCGCGGCAGCGGTGCTCGGCGGCTTCTCGCTGCGCGGCGGCGAAGGCTCGCTGATCGGCGTCCTGCTCGGCACGGTGCTGCTGCAGGAGCTGCAGAACCTCGTCAACCTGCTCGGCATCCCGTCCTCGCTCAACTTCGCCGTCATGGGCGGGGTGATCCTCATCGGCGTGCTGGTCGACCAGCAATGGGGCGTGTTCAGGGCGCGGCGGCGGATGCTGGAAGCTACCCGTAAGGGCGTGGCGGGTGCTGCCGCGGAATGACGCAAAAATAGCTGGATGAAATGCGCCGACTGCCATTGGCAGGCATCACAAGGTCGGCCTGAGCTTCGCGACAGCAGTTCAGATTAATCTCCATTTGGAACGAAACCCGTATCGAAGCGTTTATTTAAGCTTTGCTATGCGGAGGCGTCCCATGCCCACGAATCCAGTAAGTACCGCAAAGGTCGGAACTCATCCCCTCCACCCGATGCTGATACCTTTTCCTGTCGCGTTTCTTGTCGGTGCCTTTGTCACCGACCTGGTTTTCTGGGGAACTGCCGATGCTTTCTGGGCACGGGCATCGATGTGGCTGATCGGGGCAGCCATCGTAATGGCCCTTCTCGCCGCGACAGCCGGTTTTATCGACTTCCTCAACGAGCCACGCATTCGCGCCTTGTCGGACGCCTGGTATCACATGCTGGGCAACCTGACCGCGGTCGTTGTGGCACTGATCAATTTTTATCTTCGCTATGCCCAAGGCGCCGAAGCCGCGGTCCGCCCATGGGGTGTGCTCTTGTCGTTCATAGTGGTCTGCATACTGCTGTTCACCGGCTGGAAGGGGTGGGAAATGGTGTATCGCCATCACGTTGCAGTTCTGGATACACCAGCGGATGCGCCAGCGAAGCCTTCGACAACCACTGCCACCGATACTCGTCACGCTGGTCGGGACCGGCACGCCGCATGACGCCATAATTCCGAAAAGGGATCCCGGCTTCCAAAAAGATATCGGTTAGACAAGTAGCGCCCATACCGAATGCATCGGATGGGCGCTCCTTTAGATAAGGCCTGACATGTCGGAGAAGGCCATGGCCTTGCGCAGCACCTCGGCGAAGCGCTCGCCGGCCGCTTCACGAAGACCGCTATTGTCGATCGAGGTGACACCCGGTCCGGACAGCGCCACATTGGCACCGCGCGCCAGCCGTGCCAGCACTTCGCCGCGCGACTCGCGACCGCGCAATGCCAGCCGCTCGGCCAGGATATCCGGTGCAGCCGTGATCTCGACGACAGCCAGATTGGCGTAACGCTCCCGCAGCGCCGGGATGATCGCGCGCGAGACGTTGGCGATCGCGACACGGCCGTTGGAGACCGACCAGTCGACTTCGGCCGGGATGCCGTAGCGCAGGCCATGCGCCTCCCAGGAAATGGCGAAGGCGCCATCCGCTTCGGCCTCGACGAAGGCAGCATCGGCAAGCGTATCGTGATCCTCGGTGGCCGCATCGCTCGGCCGGGTGATCACCCGGCGCACGAACTCCAGCCGGCTCTCGTCGGCAAACACCGCGCGCGCATAGCCGATCACCGTGTCCTTGCCGGCACCGCTCGGCCCGACGACGGCGACGAAGACACCGTCGCGGATCGGAAATCCCGCGGCGGACAATTCACGCTCGACCGATGCCGACACCATCATGCGACCCGGCGTCCCTGCCGCCAGACCGTGCGGACGACCGGGACATGGTCGTCGACGCGCACGCGAACCAGATCGGCGCGCCGGCCGGGCTCGATGACACCGCGATCGGTGAGGCCGACCGCCTCGGCCGGGTTCTTCGAAACCATGGCCACAGCCTGCGGCAGCGAGATACCTTCGACCACGTCGCCGAGGAAGAAGGCCGACTGGATCAGGCTGAACGGAATGTAGTCCGATGACAGTATATCGAGCAGGCCGTCGCCGGCCAGCGTGCGGGCCGAGACATTGCCCGAATGCGAAGCGCCGCGCATGACGTTCGGCGCGCCCATCAATACGCCGAGCCCTGCCTTTTTCGAAGCCCTTGCTGCCTCCTCGGTGGTCGGGAACTCGGCGACGCGCACACCTTGCTCGATCGCTTCGTCGACATGGCCGACGGTCGCGTCGTCATGGCTGGCGAGCACGATGCCGCGCTCATGACAAGCCGCGGCGATGAAGCTGCGGTTCGGGCTCGAGTTCCTCGCCGATTCAGCCATCCGCTTTTCGCAGAATTTCTGGAAATCGCGATCCGTAAGCTTCAGCTTGCGCTGATAGTAGTAGGCGTAGGTCTCGAGATCGACGAATTGCCGCTGTCCCGGCGCATGGTCCATCAGCGACGCCAGCCTGACCCGCTCGTCACCGTCGAAATTGGCGAAGGCTGGAAGGCAGTCCGGCGCCGAAACCTCGCAGCGCAGATGGATGAAATGGTCGGCCCTGAGCCGGTCCTGCTGGACACTGTCCTCGATCGCGTCGGCCAGTTTGCGTATGTCGGCAGCCGTCAGGTCCGCATCCTCGTCCATGCCGACGCGCAAGGCGTCGAGCACGGTGGTGATGCCGGCGGTCGCCACCTGCGCGTCATGGGCGAGCACCGCGGCGATCGGGTTCCAGCGCACTTTCGGCCGTGGCGCGTAATGGCCTTCGAGATGATCGGTGTGGAGTTCGACCAGGCCAGGGATGATGAAGTCGCCGCCCATGTCCTCGCCGCTGCGGCCGCGTCCGGCATCGATGGCGGCGATCATGCCGTCGCGCAGCACGATCGACCCTTGGACGATCTGGTCGGCGAGCACGATCCGGGCGTTGTCAAGAACAGTCTCGGCGGTCATTTCAAGCAGTCCTTGCAGGATTTTGCAGCCAACTGGAACCAAATGGCGTCGCACAAACGCGGTTAGAGCAAATAGTCATTAGGCAGTTCTTCTGGCCGGGCGGCGCCCGAGCGCGTGATGGGACAGCACCATGAACGGCGCGCCAGGTTCAGTTTCCACAAACAGCGTCAGCGCGTCCACCGGCACCGGCCTTTGCAGCACGCCCGCAAACAGGCTGTCGATTGCTAAGCGAAGACGAGGGCTTTCCTGTGACGAGACCCGGCCGGACAGCGTCATATGGAAGCGAAATGTCTCGAACACGTAGGGATAACCCCATTGGCAGAGATTGCGGAACTCGTCGGGCTTCAGCGAATCGGGGCTGCGCCGTTCGATCTCGGCTTCCGTCAACGGCGCGCGAAAGCGGTCGAAGTCGCGCACCACATCATCGGCGAAGCGGTTGAGCGACGGCAGCGGTGCTTCCGGCACCAGCGCGAAGAAGCCGTCGATCTGGCTGACGACTAGGCGCGGGATCGTAACCACCGGCGTCGCCTCGGCAAAATCGTCGAGTGCCGCGCGAAGCGAGGTTTCCGTCTCATTGGAGGCCAGTCGAAAGGGCGCCTTCAGCGTCGCATGAAAGCCATAGCGGCGCGCCGAAGCGGTATGGAAGGCAACTTCTGCCGCCGACAACTCGCCTACTGCCTCGACCGGCTTTGTGGCGGCACCGAATGGGTCGCGGCCGAGCCAGTTGGCGGCGGTCCGTGCCAGCGGTTCGTCCTGTCGGGGGGTGAAATAGATCGCGTAGCGCATCGAAAGTCCTCGTCAGCCCGCTGCCATAGGTGATTTCCATGACGAATTGACGAAGCTTTGCGGCGTTTTCGGTAACAAAACCACACAGCCGGGTCATTAGCCGACGATTTTTCGCTTGGACCAGCGGTTGGGGCGAAGGGGAAGTGGTCAGGCCTTCATCAGCCATTCGTGTTCGGGCGCGTTGTGGAATTTCCACGTCCGCTTCGGTCCGGCCATGACGTTGAGATAATAGAGATCATAGCCGTGGCAGGCTGCGCAGGGGTGATAACCCCTGGGCACCAGCACGACGTCGCCGTCCTCAATAGCCATCGCCTCGTCGAGCGAACGAGCACCGCTCTGGTCGGCGTCAGTGTAGACGCGCTGGAAAGCAAAGCCCTGCGGCGGGTTGAGGCGGTGGTAATAGGTTTCCTCGAGATAGGATTCAGCCGGCAGATTGTCCTGGTCGTGCTTGTGCGGCGGATAGCTCGATGTGTGACCGCCGGGTGTGATCACCTCGACCACCAGCAAGGAATCGGCCGGCTTGCCTTCCGGCAGGATGTTGGTGACATAGCGCGTGTTGGTGCCTTTGCCGCGAACCTCCTGGCCGAGATTGTCAGGTCCGATGACACGGACCGGCAGACCGCCGCCCAGTCCTGGCGCCGAGCAGACGGCAAGTTCGAGATCGGTATCGGCGCTCACCGACCACTCCGACCCCTGCGGCACATAGACCGACCAAGGCTTGCCTTCGAACGGCGACATGCGTTCGCCCAGCAGGCCGAGATCCTTGCCGCCGGCTTTGGCCTTGCCCTTGCCGGTGACGAACACCAGGCAGACCTCACGATCCGCGGTTTGCCCGGAAGCGCTCTCGCCGGGTCTGAGCCGATGCAGATCGAAGCCGACATAGGTCCAGCCGGCGTTTTGCGGCGTCACATGAGCGACGCGGCCGTGGCCCTTATTGGCTTTGATGAGCAGCTTAGACATGGTCATTCCTTCGGTTTGGCGTCCGCCGATGGCTTGTCCTCGTCAGCCGGCTTGTAGAGATAGAAGAATTGCCAGACGGCATAGCCGGCGAAGCCGAGCGCGATCACGCCCCAGAACGGCGTGCCGGTGGCGAATTCGATCACCGACCAGACCAGGCAGACCGCGACAACGGCAACGCGCCGCCACAGCGGCCGGAAAAACGGGTGCTCGGAGTCTTTCATCGGATCACCCCCGGCATCGGATCAGCCCTTCCTCGCGAGCCTCAAGCATTGGGAAAGCCTTGTGTCTCCACCGTATAGCCGGCCGCTGTCATCACCCGCATCAATTCCTTGTAGCCGACCTGCGCCATCTTGAGCGGCGGGTTCTTCTTCGGATCCTGCTCGGCCTCGACCACGAACCAGCCTTCATAGCCATGGTCGGCGAGCCTCTGGACGATGGCGCCAAAGTCCAGCGAGCCATCTCCCGGCACGGTGAAGGCACCAAGCGCCACCGCATCGAGAAAGGATTGCCTGCTACGATCCAGCTTGTTGATCACCTCCATGCGCACGTCTTTCACATGCACGTGGTTGATGCGCCGGTGGTGGTTATCAATAGCGCGCAGCACATCGCCCCCAGCAAACGCCAGGTGACCCGCGTCGAGCAGCAATGGAATGCCTTCTCCCGAATAGCGCATGAAGGCATCGAGGTCTGGCTCGGTCTCGACCACCGCCGCCATGTGATGGTGATAGGAGAGCGGCATGCCTTGCTCGGCACACCATTCGCCGAACTGCGTGACCTGCTTCGCGTAGGCTTTCATCTCATCGTCCGAAAGCCTGGGCTTGCTGGCGAGGGGTTTCGAGCGGTCGCCCTGGATGGAGCGGCCGACTTCGCCATAGACGATGCAGGGCGCATTCACCGCCTTGAACAGGTCGATCATCGGCTGGATACGATCCTTGTTTTTCGCCATGTCTTCATCGACCAGCGTCCCCGAGAACCAGCCGCCGCAAAGCGTCACGTCGGCCTCTTTCAGGATCGGCAGCATGACTTGCGGATCGTTGGGAAAGCGGCGGCCCATTTCCATGCCGGTAAAGCCAGCCGAGCGCGACTGGCGCAGGCACTCCTCCAGCGACACATCATCGCTGAGTTCGGCAAGATCGTCGTTCCACCATGCAATGGGGGACATGCCCAGTTTGGCTTTCAAGTCGTCACTCCAGTTTCGGACATTTCGAGGCGCGTTCGCGGATGGTTCAAAGAACCCGCCCGCTCAGCGCTTCCTCGTATTTCTTGCGCGCCGCATTCACTTGCGGCCGTGCCGAGACTTCCGGCACTGCGACATCCCACCAGCTTCCACCAGCCTCGGTCGAAACCAGCGGGTCGGTGTCGATGACCAGCACGGTCGTTCGCGTGTTCTTCTTCGCTTGCGCCAGCGCCGTTTCCAGCCCGGCGATCGATGGCACTTTTTCGGCAATCGCACCCATGCTCGCAGCATGCGCGGCGAAGTCGATCTCGGGCAAGGTTTCGTGACGGGCGTCCTTCAGCAGATTGTTGAAGTTGGCGCCGCCGGTCGCCATCTGCAGCCGGTTGATGCAGCCATAGCCGCGGTTGTCGAGCAGCACGATGGTCAGCTTGAGGCCGAGCATCACAGAGGTCGCGATCTCGGAGTTGAGCATCAGGTAGGAGCCGTCGCCGATCATCACGACTACCTCCTCGTCCGGCTTGGCCATCTTGACGCCGAGTCCGCCGGCGATTTCATAGCCCATTGTCGAGAACCCGTATTCTGCGTGGTAGGAGCCGGACGCACCCGCCTGCCAGAGCTTGTGCAACTCGCCGGGCAAGCCGCCGGCGGCATGGAGCAGTACCACGCCGGAGCCCATGGCGCGCTGTACGGCGCCGATCACCTGCGCGTCGGACGGATAGGCGGCATTGGTTGACGCAGTCACCTTGCCCGCCTCCGCCTGCCATTCCTTTTTGCCCTTGATCGCATTGTCGGTCCAGGCGGCAGGCGCCTTCCAGCCCTTCAGCGCCTCGCCGAGTTCGGCGAGCCCTTCCGCCGCATCGGCGACCAGCGGCAGCGCCTGGTGCTTTCCGGCGTCGAAGGGCTGGACGTTGAGCCCGATCATGGTCCTGCCGGCATTCTTGAACAGTGCCCAGGAGCCGGTGGTGAAGTCCTGCAGCCTGGTGCCGACGGCAAGCACGACGTCGGCCTCTTCGGCCAGCCTGTTGGCCGCCGAAGTGCCGGTGACGCCGACCGCCGCCATGTTCAGCGGATGATCGTCGGGCAGCGAGGATTTGCCGCCTTGCGTCTCGCAGACCGGAACGCCGGCGTCCTGCACCAGTCTGGCCAGTTCACCCGAGGCCTGCGAATAGAGTACGCCGCCGCCGGCAATCACCAATGGCTTCTTCGCCGCTTTAAGTGCTGCCACCGCGGCGGCCAACTCCTGGCGATCCGGACGCGGTCGCCGCTGATGCCAGATTCGTTCGGCAAAGAAGCTCTCGGGGTAGTTATACGCTTCTGCCTGCACGTCCTGGCACAGCGCCAGCGTCACCGGGCCGCACTCGGCGGGATCGGTCAGCACCTGCATGGCGCGGTTGAGCGCCGGCATGATCTGCTCCGGCCGGGTGATGCGGTCGAAATAGCGCGACACCGGCCGGAGGCAGTCATTGACGGTCGCCGTGCCGTCGGAGAAATCCTCGGCCTGCTGCAGGACAGGGTCGGGAATGCGATTGGCAAAGACGTCGCCGGGCAGAAACAGGACAGGCAACCTGTTTACATGCGCAAGCGCCGCAGCGGTCACCATGTTGAGCGCGCCGGGGCCGATCGAACTGGTCGCAGCCATGAAGCGGCGGCGGAAATTGGCTTTGGCATAGGCGATAGCCGCATGCGCCATTGCCTGCTCGTTATGGGCACGGAAGGTCGGCAGCTCGTCGCGAACCTGGTACAGCGCCTCACCGACGCCGGCGACATTGCCGTGGCCGAAGATCGCCCAGACGCCGCCAAAGATCGGCACCTTCCCCCCGTCCATCTCGGTCATCTGTCGAGCAAGAAAGCGGGTCAGAGCCTGCGCCATCGTCAGGCGGATTGTCTTGGTCATGTCGGTTCCTCCGCAGTCCTTATGCCGCGCCTTCTTATGCTGCTTTGCGGCCGCGCGCGGCAAGCCACGCCTCGGTCAGTCTCTCGAAGCGAGATGCCATGTCGGCAACCGCTTCATCGTCCGACATCTTGCCGGCAAGCCATTGTTCGGCCGCGTTGATGAAGATGGTGCGGCCGACGGCAAAGCCCTTGACGACGGGCGCCTTGGCGGTGGCGGCAAAGGCCGCTTCCAGCTCGTCCTGCGGCGCTTCCAAACCGAGCAGCACAATCCCGCGGCACCACGGATCGTTTTTCAGGATCACCGCCTCGATCTTTGCCCATGCGCCGTGCGATGCCTGCGGTTCGAGCTTCCACCAATCGGGCTTGATGCCGAGTGCGTAGAGTTCCTCGAGCGCGCGCGGGATGGTCATGTCGTCGAGCTTGCCGTGCTTGCCGGCGATGATCTCGACCAGGAGCTCTCGGCCCACTTTCCGCGCGGCCTCGAACAAAGCGCGCAGTTTCTGCTGCTGTTCGGTCTTCAGCTCCGCCGGATCATCGGGATGATAGAAGCACAGGCACTTGATGCAGTGGTCGACCGGCCATTCGGTCAGTTGCGAACCAATGTCTTGCGAGAACTCGAAGCGAAGCGGCCGCGAACCCGGCAACTCGACCGGCCGGCCGAGCCAGGTGAAGGAATGGTGGGCGAATTCGAACATCGCCTCGCGTCCGTATTTTTCGTCGAGCAGCATGCCATAGCCGGCGCGGCCGGCCGCGACTTTGGCCGCAGCCTTGACGGTCAGCACCTTGAAAGCCGGGATCCGCGACGGATCGGCGCCGGCTTTTGCCGCGACGTCCTCCAGCTGGACGCGGTGGTCGCAGGCGAACGCCATCAGCGAGGGGATGTCGCGCCGGCGCGTGGTCGCCCAATGGATGTGGTTGATCGCCTCGTCCTTGCGCAGCGCCAGGTGCTTGCTGCCGTTTTTCAGGAAGAACTGCAATTCCTCGAAAGTCGGGTATTCAGGTGCGCAGAGGAGCCGCGACACGGCAACTGCCCCGCAGGCATTGGCCCAGGTCGCCGCCGTCGCCAGGCTTTCCTCGCCGAGCCAGCCGCGCAGGAAGCCCGACATGAAGGCGTCGCCGGCGCCAAGCACATTGTAGACCTCGATAGGAAACCCCTTGCCGACGATACCGTCCTCGAGATCGTCGCTGATCGGCCCGTCATAGACAATGCAGCCCATGGCGCCGCGCTTCAGCACGATGGTTGCCGCCGACAGCGATCGGATGGTTTTCAGCGCGCTCAGGCAATCGTCTGCGCCCGACGCGATCATGATTTCCTCTTCGGTGCCGACGATGAGATCGCAGTCGGGCAGCACCGTCTTCAGCCGCGCCGAGACGCGGTCGGATTTCACATAGCGCTCGAAACCTTCGGCGTGGCCGGCGAGACCCCAGAGGTTGGGGCGGTAGTCGATGTCGAACACCACCTTGCCGCCTTTGGCTTTCATGACACGGATCGCCTTGCGCTGGGCGGCGTCGCTGTTGGGTCGTGAAAAATGCGTGCCGGTGACGACGACCGCGCGTGCCGAAGCGATAAACGCCTCATCGATGTCGTCTTCCGAAAGTGCCATGTCGGCGCAATCGCTGCGATAGAAGATCATCGGCGAGACGCCTTCATCCTCGACCGACAGCAGCACCAGGGCGGTCAGCCGCTCCGGATCGGCCTTGAGGCCTTGGACCGAAACGCCCTCGCGGGTCAGCTGCTCGCGGATGAAGCGGCCCATCTGCTCATTGCCGACGCGGGTGAGCAGCGCCGAACGCAGGCCTAGTCTGGCAGTGCCGACTGCGATATTGGCCGGACAGCCGCCGACCGACTTGGCGAAGGAAGTAATGTCCTCAAGGCGCGAGCCGATCTGCTGGCCGTAGAGATCGACGGAAGCGCGGCCGATCGTGATGATGTCGAGCGGCGAATATTTCGCTTCCACGGCCTCGCCCATTCGAACCTCCCATCGGCTTTGTTGTCTTGGGTAACACGCGCGAGCGGCAGCGTGGCGCCAGCAATATGAAATAATAATTCCAATCCATAGTCAATATGGAACGAGCATTCCCAAGCTGAAAAGTGCTGTGCAAGGCTCGCGCGTTCAGAAACTTTGAAGTCAGACGAACGTCAAGTGTCTACCACTGAGACCAGCTGATTTACCAAGGAAGTGGGCCATCATCGTTGAAGTACCCGGCGGTCGGGCCATCGGCGTCCAAGGTCGCCAGGTGAATGACGATCTCGGCCGCCTGCTGCACCGTGCGGTGACCTTTATAGCCGTTGAGATCGGTGGCAGTGTAGCCGGGCGCGGCGGCGTTGACCTTGATGCCTTGCGGTGCGAGCTCCCTGGCGAAGGCCACCGTGATGGCGTTTAACGCCGTCTTGGAGCTGCCGTAGCCCATCATATTGACGGCGTGGTTCGCGGTGGCGGGATCCAGCGCCCGGCCGATGGAGCCGGTGGAGCTGCTCACCATCACGATCCGGGCAGCAGGTGCTGCCAGCAACAGCGGCAGGAATGCCTGGGTCACGCGGATCGGGCCGAAGACATTGACGTCGTAGGTGGCCTGGATATCGGCGATCCGCTGCTGGCTCGGCGGCAGGTCGTAGTTGATGGCGACGCCGGCGTTGTTCACCAGCACGTCAAGGCGGGGGCTGGCCTGCCCGAACGCCTCGGCTGCCGCCTTCACACTGTCATCCCGCGTGACGTCCAGCTCAAGCCACTCTACGTCGTGGCCTTCGGCACGCAATGCCTGCGCCGCCGCCATGCCGCGTTCGGCGCTCCTGGCTCCGAGCCAGACCTTGAAGCCCATGGTCGCCATTCGCCGGGCGATTTCACGGCCTATACCCTTGTTGGCGCCGGTCACCAGCGCAGTTTTCGATGTCGTCATATCGTGTCTCCATGTTTGCTGTCGAAGACCCACAAATGGCGCGAGGCAGCGGGCGCCGCGCGCCGGAAACTCTCCAGCTCTTGCCTAATCCTCTCACGCTGTTGCGCGGCCGGTGCGAATGCGCGATGCTGGCGCAATGAGCGAGGCGCTGCAGGAGTTGATCGAAATCGCCGGCCGCCATGCGCGCGGGCGAAGAATAAGAACGGCGATTCCCGGCGTTTCGATCGGCCGCAGCGAAGTCGCGACGGCGCCATTGCCGGGTGTGTGGGGGTCGGGGGTCTTATTCGTAGTGCAGGGCGCGAAGACGGTTCTGATCGGCGACCGGGCTCTTCGTTACGACCCAGCCAGCTATTTCATCTACACTGTCGAGACGCCCAGCATCAGGTCAGATAGTCGAAGCGAGCGCGGCACGTCCTTATCTGGCCATTGGCTTGACCCTTGACCTGCAGGCTGTCGCCGCGCTCCTCGTTGAGCACGGGCCGGTCCTCGGCGGCGACAGGTTCTCCACCTCTCCCGTTGATGACGACCTGCTCGACGCGTTGCGTCGAATGCTGCGGCTGCTTGACCGGCCAGCGGAGATTCCCGTGCTTGCGGCCATGCTCGAGCGGGAGATGCTGTTTCGGCTCCTGCAAGGCCCGCAAGGCGAAAAGCTTCGTGAACTTGCGCGCGCCGACGGCCATCTGTCCCGGATTGGCCAGGCGATCGCCTGGATCCGCTCGCATCCCCATCAGCCGGTCCGGGTCGGGGATCTGGCCGAAATCGCCCATATGAGTAGTGCTGCGTTCTATCGTCACTTCAAGGCGGCGACGGCCTTGAGCCCAATCCAGTATCAAAAGCAAATCCGCTTGCTGGAAGCCCGCCATCTGCTGATTGCCCAGCCGGGCAACGTGGCGCGTGTCGCCTTCGCTGTCGGCTATGAGAGTGCTTCCCAGTTCAGCCGGGAGTATGCCCGCCAGTTCGGATCGCCGCCTGCCCGCGACGCAGCGCGGCTTTTGGCAGGAGGCGAAACGGCAATAGAGGTGCTCTAAGGCTTGCGCTTCTTTCCGCTATCGCGCCGCTTCTCGCCGACCGCGACAGTCAGCGCCATGGCCAAGGCCATCGTCGCCGACAGCGAGCGGAAGCCGGCGAAATCGGCCTCGGCGACCTCGAACCAGACCCTGGCGAACTGGGCGAGCGGCGAAAAGGAGGAGTCGGTAATCGCCACGATCGGCACGCCTTGTTCCGAAATGACGCGCGCCTCCTCGATGGTGGCCGGGGCATAGGGTGAAAAGCTTATGGCGATGACGGCGTCCCTTGGAGAGGCAAAGCCGATCATCTCCGCATTGAGGCCGGCGGCCGATTCGATCAGCTGGTTGCGGATCTTGAGCTTGCCCAATGCGTAGGCGATGTAGGAGGCGACCGGGTAGGAGCGCCGCTTGGCCAGCACGTAAATGGTTTCGGCCTTGGCCAGCAAGGCGATCGCATCTTCGAAATGGTCTTCATTCAGCGTGCGCGAAATGTCGTTGAGCGAGGTGCTGGCTGCGGCAACAAAACCGTCGAAAATCGCGCGGTGGCCGGCGCCTTCCTCGGCCTTGGCGCGCAATGCCGCCAGCCTTTCATCATAGGACGAGTTGCGCTCGCGCAGACGCTCGCGAAACACCAACTGCAGGCTGGTGAAACCATCAAAACCAAGCTGCTGGGCAAAGCGGATCAGCGTCGAAGGCTGGACACCGGCGGAAGCGGCGATGCTGGCGGCGGTGCCGAAGGCGATATCGTCTGGGTTGTCGAGCGCATAGGCGGCGATCTGGGCGATACGTTTCGGCAGGCTCTGGCGCCGCTCCAGGATCGTCGCCCGCAGCGTCTCGAAATCGCGCGGCACCCGTTCGTCCATCGTCGCTCCGCCCAGGCTCATCGTCTGGTTCCCTCTGTGCCCCATCATAGCGGGCCTGTGCAAGAACACCATAAAAAATGAGACAAGCGTTCCATCTGCAGACAAAATGGACTAATTCATCCACACAAACTTTGCACACACACAGGGAGGCAAGCGGATGGTCGGGGTAGGTCTTATCGGCACGGGCTTCATGGGCAAGTGCCACGCCATTGCCTGGAACGCGGTCGGCACCGTTTTTCCCGATGTGGATAAGCCAAGGCTGGTTCATCTGGGCGAGGTCAACGAGGACCTTGCAAAACGCCGTGCCAGCGAATTCGGCTTCGCCAAGGCCTCCGGTGACTGGCGCGCGGTGGTCGACGATCCCGACGTCGATGTGATCTCGCTGACCACGCCGAACCAGTTCCACCCGGAAATGGCCATCGCCATCCTCGAAGCCGGGAAGCATCTGTGGTGTGAAAAACCGATGGCGCCGAGTTTTGCGGAGGCGCAAGCAATGGCTGCGGCAGCCCAAAAGTCCGGCAAAGTCGCCGCGCTCGGCTATAACTACATCCAGAACCCCGCAATCCGCCATATCGGCGCGCTGCTCGACGAGAAGATCATCGGCGAGGTCAACCATCTGCGCATCGAGATGGACGAGGACTTCATGGCCGATCCGGAGGCGCTGTTCTTCTGGAAGCACGAGGCGGCGTCCGGTTACGGCGCGCTCGACGATTTCGCCGTGCATCCGCTTTCGCTCATCGCCGTGCTGTTCGGCCGCGTTGCCCGCGTCATGTGCGACATGGCCAAACCCTATGCCGAACGCCGCGTCGCCTCTGGCGGGCGCCGCGCGGTCGAAACCTACGACATCGCCAGTATCCTGATGCATCTCGAAAACGGCATCGCCGGCACGCTGCTCGTCAACCGTTCGGCCTGGGGCCGCAAAGGCCGGATCGCCATCCAGATTTTTGGCTCGAAGGGCTCGATCCTGTACGATCAGGAGCGGATGAATGAGTTCCAGCTCTATCTGACAGCCGACCGGCCGACCGAGCAAGGCTATCGCACCATCCTGGTAGCGCCGCACCACAAGCCCTACGACGCCTTCCTGCCGGCACCCGGCCACGGGCTTGGCTTCAACGACCTCAAGATCATCGAATGCAGGGAACTTTTGACGCGGCTGGCCGGCAAGCCGGCGCGCATCATCGACTTCGACGAAGGCCTGGAGATCGAGCGCACTGTGCACGCGATGGCCAGGTCGTTCAGTGAGAGCCGCTGGGAGGACGTGAGATAGCCCCTCCCCCGGCATCCGCTTCACAGTGGCCGCTTCAGCCGCCTGCGGCTGAGGTGTCCGTTTCCCACCCGTTCACCCAGACCTGCCGCAAACCGTCGCCTTCACCCTTGAACCATAGTCCCGTCGCCTGGCAATCCTCGATCCGGTCGCTGCGGAAATTGCGGATTGCCTGGCGCAGCTCGCACCAGGCAACGATGTTGGCGGTTTCGGAGTAGTAGATGAGGGCGATCGGACAGATGATGCGGTCGGTGGCTCGGCCCAGTTCGTCGCGGTAGGAAAGGTCCAGCTTGGCCTCGTCGCGGATGGCACGGCGCACCAACGCCAGATCGACCGCGGAGGCCGATGGCGCGGCAAAACCCCATGCATGCAACTGATTGGCGTCGAGCGTTTGGCGCAAAGGCGGCGGCACCGCGCCGGCGATCTTGGCGCTGACGCGCTTGGCCGCCTGCTTGAGCTCGCTGTCGCCCGTGCGTTCGAGCAGCGCGAGAGACAGTACGATCGCCTCCATCTCCTCGATCGAAAACATCAACGGCGGCAAGTCGAAGCCAGGACGCAGTATGTAGCCGATGCCGCGCCCGCCCTCGATCGGCACGCGCATCGCCTGCAGCGCGGCAATGTCACGATAGACCGAGCGCACCGTCACCTCCAGCCGCTCGGCGATCATTGCCGCCGTCACCGGTCTCCTCGCCAGCCGCAGGATCTGGATGATCTCGAACAGACGCGACGCCTTGCGCATTCCCTCACTCGGCCCGAAGGCAACTGACAACACCTCGTCAGTTGGACTGACCTATAGGATCGCCTATCGGATTGAAAATCAACAAGTTCCTCTGCAGCTCGCCTGCATGAGGCGACAGGCAACTGACATGGACTACGCGGCAAACCTCTGGCTCTTTTTTCTCCTCCTTGTCGGCATCATCATCGTGCCCGGCATGGACATGCTTTTCGTGCTTGCCAATGCGCTGACCGGCGGCAGCAGCAGAGGGCTTGCGGCGACCGGCGGCATCATGCTGGGCGGCGTGGTGCATACGCTGAACGGCGCGCTCGGCGTCGGCCTGCTCATGCATTTCTTGCCGATCCTCTTCAATCCGCTGCTGATTGCCGGCGCCGCCTACATGGCCTTTATCGGCATCACGCTGATGCGCAGCTCCATCACCGTCAGCCATGACGGCCCTGCCGCCAGCCGCTCCGCATGGAAGGCCTTTCGCCAGGGGATCATGACCTGCCTGATCAATCCAAAGGCCTATCTCTTTGTTCTTGCCGTCTATCCGCAGTTTCTGAGGCCGGATTACGGCCCGATCTGGATGCAGGCGATCATCATGGGGCTCATGACGATCGCCACGCAGTTCGCTGTCTATGGCGGACTCGCAATTACCGCCGGTCGCAGCCGCGATCTGCTGGTCGCCAATCCAAGGGCAACCGCTCTTGCCGGCCGGGCGGCCGGACTGCTTCTCGTTGCGGTTTCGGCGCTCACCGTCTGGGAAGGCTTGAAGGCGGCGTGAATTCCGCGCCCGAAGGGCGCAACGTCCATGGCAGCGGCGCCGGCCGGGTCAGGCGGCTCCCGGACGGCTTGATATCATGGCGCGGCGCACCGACCGGCGCCGCTCGACCGCGTCGGCAAGGCCGTAAAGCACCGTCTCGGTGGTTGCCCAGTCGATGCAGCCATCGGTGATGCTCTGGCCATAGACGAGCGGCCTGCCGGGCACGACATCCTGCCGGCCGGCGACAAGGTTGCTCTCGATCATAACGCCGATGATGCGCTCGTCGCCCGCCGCGACCTGGCCCGCCACCTCGGCTGCCACCCCTGGCTGGTTTTCCGGCTTCTTGCTGCTGTTGGCGTGGCTGACATCGATCATCAGCCGCGGCGCCACGCCGATCCGGCCGAGTTCCGCGCAGGCAGCAGCAATGCTGGCCGCGTCATAATTAGGCACAATACCGCCGCGCAGGATGACGTGGCAGTCCTCGTTGCCGGTGGTCGTAGCGATGGCGCTGCGCCCACCTTTCGTCACCGCCATGAAATGATGCGGCTGGGCGGCGGATTTCACGGCTTCGGCGGCGATCCGCAAATTGCCGTCGGTGCCGTTCTTGAAGCCGACCGGGCAGGACAGGCCTGACGCCAGTTCGCGATGGATCTGGCTCTCGGTCGTGCGCGCGCCGATCGCTCCCCAGGCGACGAGGTCGGCAATATATTGCGGGGTGGCCATGTCGAGGAATTCGGTGGCCGCCGGAAGGCCGAGATTGTTGACCGCGGAGAGCACGTTGCGGGCCATCCGCAACCCCTTGTCGATGTTGAAGCTGCCGTCGAGATCGGGATCGTTGATCAGGCCTTTCCAACCGACCGTCGTGCGCGGCTTCTCGAAATACACCCGCATGACGATCTCCAGCCGGTCCGACAGGCTTTCGCGCAGCGTCGCCAGACGACTGGCATAGTCTACGGCAGCGGCCGGGTCGTGGATCGAACAGGGGCCGACGACAACCACCAGCCGGTCGTCGGCGCCGGTCAGCACGGCGTGGATCGCGTTGCGTGATGCGGCAACGGTGCGCGTCGCCGTCAGCGTGCGCGGTATCTCCCGCATCACCTCGTCCGGCGCGCTCAATTCCCTTATCTCTTTGACCCGAAGATCGTCTGTGGTCGTCAACACGGCTTTCTGCTCCTGTCTGTTGGAGCATGATCTTTTCCGAAAACCGGATGCCACTTTTCGGGATCATGCTTTAGGAGACCTGCCGGCAAACAAAAAAGCCGCCAGGTCTGGCGGCTGTTCGGATTTTTGATGCTGCAATCTTCAGATCGAGCGCAATCCTCCCGCCGCCAGCGAGCTGCTAAAGTACCAATAGGTGGCGGTCAGGTTGATCATGCGGTTCATATAATCGATGCCGGGGCGCTTGTCACGTGGGTGATGAGGCGAAGCAGTGTCTCAGTTTGAAATGTGCTCCTGGCCTTGGGGAAACCAGATGCCACGCCGAAACCAGTTGGCCACGCCCAGATTGGGTATGACGTGATTCTGGTCAAGATCATTCATGTCCTTGATGATCTCGATGCCGACAACATTCTCGGCAGACCCAAAGGCAAGCGAAAAGAGTTGTAGCGCGTCGGCTTTCGATTGCGCGGTGACGCCAACCCCGAGGTGGCCGCTTACCTTGATCCAATAGGGATGCATCAGACGTGCTCTTGCCGCCCCAGCGGTTCGTCACGCTGACGCCCAAGGTTGAGATCGGCGCCGCGCAGCGGGGAGTCCAACAGGAACTCCGCAAGCGTACCCTTGCGTGCGGTCTTGCGCTGCCATTCCTCGGCCGAGACGACAACCACGATCGGTTTGCCGTTTCTGGTGATCGTCTGCGGCGCCGACTGCGCGCGCTCGATGACCTCTGAGAGCCGGGCTTTTGCCCCGGCGACCGTCCAATTGGTATTCTTAGGTGCAGGCGGCATCTTAATCCCGTGACTAGTCCGACTACGTTGACTATGCGGGAATGGCGATGCCGACGCAACAGACGCAGGGCCACTCAGCTGGCCTTACTCCGGCGACGCCCCCGCGATGCTCTGGTCGTAGTCGACCAGCGATCCGGTCATGACGCCGGACTGCGGGCTGATCATATAGCTGATCAACCTGGCAAGCTGTGCCGGTTTCACCAATTGACCCATCGGCTGCGCGGCCTCGGCCCGTTCCAGCCAGTCGTCCGGCGCGTCGTGCCATTTTTTCTGCACGATCGCTTCGCCCTCGGTGTCCATCCAGCCGGGCAGCACCGCATTGCAGCGGATGCGATTGCCGCGATAGGCATTGGCGACATTCTTGGTCAGTGTCGCCAGCGCACCCTTGCTCGACGAATAGGGTGCCAGGAACGACTGGCCGCAATGCGCCGACATCGACAGCACGTTGACGATCGAGCCCGGTGCCTTGCGCGCCAGCAAATGCGCCACCACGCCCTGCATCAGGAAAAACGGGCCGCGGACATTGGTCTGGAATATCTGGTCGAAGAGATCCTCGGAGGTCTCGACCAGCGAGCCGCGAGCCGAGGTGGCAGCGGCGTTGACCAGTGCGTTGACGGTACCGAAATGGCCAATCGCCATCTCGACGGCACGCTTGCAGTCGGCCACTTTTGAGACGTCGGCGCTGATGAAGATGGCATCGACGCCTGCCCGCTTGAGAACGGCGACAGCCTTGTCGCCCTTCTCCTGCGAGCGGCCGATCAGCGCCAACGCCCGGCAACCCTCGTCGGCCAGCGCTTCGGCCACGGCGAAGCCGATGCCTTGCGCGCCGCCGGTGACGATGGCGCGTGTTTCGGAATTGCGACCGGCTGAACCGTTCATCGCCTTGCTCCTGTGCTTGATAGTCAGATTGTTTTGTCGAGGCGGACGGTCTTGCCTTCCTTGGCCGATTTCAGCGCCGCATCTGCCAGCCTGAGCGCCACCAGGCCATCCCTGCCGCTCGGCACCGCCTTCTTGCCCGACGTCGCTGCCGCGATGAAGGCGGCGATCT
Source organism: Mesorhizobium sp. M0410 (assembly GCF_040321435.1). Classification (NCBI taxonomy): domain Bacteria; kingdom Pseudomonadati; phylum Pseudomonadota; class Alphaproteobacteria; order Hyphomicrobiales; family Phyllobacteriaceae; genus Mesorhizobium; species Mesorhizobium sp. M0410. The sequence continues at coordinate 170,367 of NZ_JAMYRN010000001.1, read as the reverse complement.
CGTTGGCATAGGCGTCGAGATAACGGGTCATGAAGAAATCGTGCAGCGGCGGCCGCGTATAACCTTTCTCGTTGGCCAGTTCGATCGACACCGGCCGCTGGTTTTCGGCCGCGATCATGCCTTTCGAGCCATGCACCTCGATGCGCTGGTCGTAGCCATAGGTGGCGCGGCGCGAGTTGGAGATGACGCATTGCTTGCCGGAGGCGGTTTCGAGAATGACGCTGACGCTGTCGAAGTCGCCGGCTTCGCCGATCTTTTTGTCGACCAGCACCGAAGCGTGCGCGCTGACCGCCACCGGCTCCTCGCCGAGCAGGAAGCGCGCCATGTCGAAATCATGAATGGTCATGTCGCGGAAGATGCCGCCCGAGCGGCCGATATAGTCGAGCGGCGGCGGGCCGGGATCGCGCGAGGTGATCGTCACCATTTCGACGGTGCCGATGGCGCCGTCGTCGATCGCCTTGCGCACGGCGGCAAAATGCGGATCGAAGCGGCGGTTGAAGCCGACCATCAGGGTGGCGCCGGCCTTGTCGACGACGGCCAGGCAACGTTCCACCCTGGCGGCGTCGAGGTCGATCGGCTTTTCGCAGAAAATCGCTTTACCCGCTTTGGCGAAGCGTTCGATCAGATCGGCATGGGTGTCGGTCGGCGTGCAGATGACGACCGCATCGATATCGCCGGCCTTCTCGATGGCATCGATGCTGCGCACTTCGGCGCCATAGGCAGAGGCCAGATCGGTCGCCGCCTTCTCGAAGGCGTCGGCAACTGCAACCAGCCTGGCCTGCGGATTGGAACCAACGGCGCGAGCATGGACCTTGCCGATACGGCCCGCACCGAGAAGAGCAAAGCGAAGAGGCATGAAGAATTTTCCTTTGAGGATGGTTGGGAAGGGAAGGCGTGTCAGCGCCGGTGGCCTCGTTGCCGTTACGCCGCAAGCTCCGCCTGCCCGGTCTTGGCACCGGTGATGTAGGAGACGATATCGTTGCCGTCGGTGTCTTGCTTGCGCAAATTGGCGACGATGCGGCCGCGCCGGAAAACGACGATGCGGTCGACCAGGTCGAACACCTGGCGCATGTTGTGAGAGATCAGGATCAGCGGTTCGCCATTTTCCTTCAGCGTGCGGATGATGTTTTCGACCTGCATCGTCTCTTGCACGCCGAGTGCCGCCGTCGGCTCATCCATGATGATGAGTTTGGAAGCAAAGGTCGCGGTTCTGGCAATTGCCACGCACTGGCGCTGGCCGCCCGACATATGGCGGATGGTGTTGGAAAGATTGGGGATCTTGACCGCCGTGCGGACCAAGGCTGCCTCGGTCGCCTTGCGCATGAACTTGCGATCGAGGATCGAGAAGGGTCCTAGATTGAACAGCACCCGCTCGCGGCCGAGGAACAGGTTCGAGGGCACGTCGAGATCGTCGGCGAGCGCCAGGTTCTGGAACACCGTCTCGATGCCCGCCTCGCGGGCTTCGATCGGGCCGGCAAAATTCACTTCCTTGCCGTCGAACCACATCCTGCCGCTGGTGCGCTGCTCGACGCCGGTGATCTGGCGCACGAAGGTCGATTTGCCAGCGCCGTTGTCGCCCATGATAGCGACATGCTCGCCCTTGCGCAGCTCGAAGTTGGCACCCTCCAGCGCATGGACGCCGCCATAATACTTGGTCAGGTTTTCCGTCTTCAGGACGATGTCCGACATGGTCAAGCCCTCATTGCCCGCAGGCGCTGGCGCCACTGGTCGAGAACGACTGCGCCGACGATGATCACGCCTTTGACCATCTCCTGATAATAGGCGTCGAGGCGCAGAAAGGTGAAGCCGGAGATGATGACGCCGAAGATCAGCGAGCCGATCACCGTCCCAATAATCGAGCCGCGGCCGCCCGACAGCGAGACGCCGCCGATAACCGCCATGGCGATCGCGTCGAGCTCGTACATCACACCCATGCCGGCCTGGGCGGTGAGATTCTTCGAGCTCAGCACCACGGCGGCGAGCGCGGCGAGGACGCCGGCAATGACATAGACGAGGATCTTGTGGTTGGCGATGTTGATGCCGGACATGCGCGCGGCGTCCTCATTGGAGCCGATTGCATAGCAGTGCTTGCCATATTTGGTGTAGCTTAGGATCAGCTGAAACAGCACCGCGAGCGATATGAAGATGATGACCGGCATCAGCCCCTTGCCGATGGCGGCGAAACTCTCGGTCGGAAACGAGATCGGCTGTCCCTTCGACCACCATTTGGCGATGCCGCGCGCGGTCACCATCATGCCGAGCGTGGCGATGAACGGCGGAATGCGGGTGTAGGCGATCAATGCACCGTTGACCAGGCCGGCCAGCAGTCCGCAGCCGATCGCGACCAGCACCGGCACGATCACCGGCAGGTCGGTCCAGCCCTGGGCGATGAACATTGCCTTGGGGTTCGGGTTGCCGTTGACGGTCGCCACCTGGGCGAAGCTCATGGCGATCATTGCGGTGGCGCCGACGATCGAACCTGAGGACAGGTCGATGCCGCCGGTAATGATCACCTGCGTCACGCCGATGGCAATGATGCCGACGATCGACACCTGCAGGATGATGATCTGCAGGCGCGCTTCGTTGAAGATCGCATCGATATTGTCGCGGGTATTGAACAGGAAGCTGTCGCCCAGGAAGACCCGGCCGATCAGCTCGAAAGCGCCGACCAGGATGACGAGTGCCAGGAAGACGTTGAATTCGGCCGGCCATGCGCGCCGCTTCGCATCATAGCTGAGCCCGCCGACGCCGTGAGATGTCTGTGCCAATCGTGCTTCCTCCGTCAGCCACGGTCTCTTTCGGCCGCTCTTCAGGCCGAGAGAGAAGGAGGAGCGGCGCTGGTGCGCCGCTCCGGTCCGCTGCCTCAGTTCTTCTTCAGGAACTTGTCGATATTCGCCGGCGTGACCAATTGGAACGGGATGTAGACCTTGTGCTCGACCTTTTCGCCCTTCGCCAGCTTGAGCGCCGCGTCAAGCGCGCCGGCGCCCTGGCCGGCCGCATCCTGGAACACCGTCACATCGAGATCGCCCGCCTGCATCGCCGCAAGCGCGTCCTGGGTAGCGTCGACGCCGCCGACGACAACCGACTTCATGTCGATGTTGGCGGCCTTCATCGCCTGGATGGCGCCGATGGCGCTTTCGTCATTGTTGGCGATGACGCCGTCGAACGGCTTGCCGGTCGACAGCCAGTTGGTCATCAGGTTCTGCGCTTCTTCGCGCTTCCAGTTCGACGTCTGCTTATCGATGATCTTGATGAAGCTGCACTCCGGCGTGGCGATCACATCGTCAATGTCCTTGGTGCGCTGCACTGCTGCCTGGTTCGACAGTTCGCCCATGATCACATAGACGTTGGCTTCGGTCTTGCCGGCCTCCTTGAACAGGCGGCAGACCTCCTTGGTCTCGAGCGTGCCGGAATCGGCTTCGTTCGAGGCGACGAAGGCCTGGTTTTCGGGCAGCGTGTCGACGTTGACCGGCTCGCGATTGACATAGACCAGTGGAATCTTGGCAGCGGCGGCTGCGTCCGACATCGCCTGGGTAGCCGAGGTGTCGACCGGGTTGACGATGATGGCGTCGACGCCCGAGGCGGCGAAGTTCTTGATCTGGTCGAGTTGCTTGGCGACGTCGTTCTGCGCATCCTCCACCTGCAGTTCGACGCCGTCCATGCCCTTGGCCTGCTCGATCATGCCGTTGCGCAGCACGGTGAGAAAATTGTCGTCGAACAACGCCATCGACACGCCGATCTTGGCAGCGAAGGCGGACGAACTCATCAGCGCCGCGAACGCGACGCCCAAAAGCAGTTTTTTCATTTTATTTCTCCTCCACATTGGTGTCCGGCTGCACCGATCTACCCGGAATCCCCGATCTCGCAGGGAATTCTCTCCCGATTGCCATGTAGTTCCGGAGGCATTTGCCTGAAACAGATCTTCCGGAACGAAAGAACCAAAATGCTCAGTTGGTGAAATATTTATTCCATTTCGCGTGGGCGTCAAGCGAGATTTCGCCATGAAGGATGGATTTTCGGCATTTCAAGCGCTTTTGGACGGACGCTCAGGCAAGCCAAGCCTGAAAGCATTCTGATAGATTACATCATGTCTGTCGCCAATGACCCGCGACGTCAGATGTTTTCCGGCAGATAGATGTCGAAGGGCAGAAAGGTCTGGCCCGGCGCATTCGCAGCGCCGGTCTCGATGGCATGCGCCATCAGCCGGACAAGCTCGCGGCAAAGCGCCGCCAGTGGCGTCGAGATCACCATCGTCAGGAAATTATCCGCCAGCGCCGAGCGGGAGTCGGGCGTGATCTCGTTGCAGACGACCGCCGGCGCCTCTGCCGGCTTTGCCTCCCTGAGCGCCGAGATCGCGCCTTCCATGCCGCCACCGGCGACATAGCAGCCGACGAGATCAGGGTGGCGGGCTAGAAGCTCGATCATTGCATCATGCGTGATCTGGTTCGCTTCCAGATTGACCAACGTCTCGAGCAGAGTGAATTCCGGCGCCTGCTCGCGAAAGAAGGAGCGAAAACCGATCTCGCGAAGCTCATGGCCATGGAAGCGATGGCTGCCGACGAAGAGGGCAACCTTGCCAGGCCTCTTCGCAGCTTTCGAGATCATCCAGGCAGCGGTGCGGCCGACCTTGCGATTGTCCAGGCCGACATAGCCCTCGCGAATACCGGACGCAAAGTCGGAAAGCAGGGAGAACACCGGTACGCCATTGGCTTTGAGAGCCTCGACGGCGACCGTCAGCGTCGGGTGATCAGGCCCGACCAGGGCGACGGCCCTGGATTTGGCGGCCAGCTTGCGCATTCGCTCGACGATCTCGTCCGGCGCCAGCGAGCCGGCGAAGTCGATGGTCGCCACGCCGCGAAAGCGCGGCGACTGCGATACCGCCAGTTCAAGCTCGCGGGCAAATTCGCTGTAGAAGACGTCCTCCCGCCGCAACAGCAGGAACCCGAGCCGATACTCCGGCAATTCATGGCGCATTCGCTGCTTGATCAGCCCGGCTGCGTGATAGCCAATGCTGGTCGCCGCTTCATAGACGCGGCGCGCGGTTTCCTCGCGCACCGGCAACCGGTTGTTCAGCACCCGGTCGACGGTGGCAACGCTGACCCCCGAAATGCGTGCCAGGTCGGTAATCGTCGGCCGTTTCGCCATCGCTGCCTCGCTCTATTGTTCGGCTTTTACACCATTATGATGTAAAATGATAGAAACTATCTTTGTGATATTGAGCCTATCAGGCTTCGGCGTTATTTGAATGGGACCGACTATGATCGAGGCCTCCGCCATGGTGGATATTGGACTCCGAACCGGGAACACGATCGCCACAGCAGCGTCCCGGCGTGACTACAGCCTGATCGGCCGCGACGCGAAGCTCGCCATCGAGAGCGGGCTAGCGGCGGCCGAGTGGTATCACACGGACGTGCCACGCAAGCAGATGAAGGAGCTGATGCAGCGCTCCGACGGCCCGGCGATCCGCGATACGGTCATCTGGCTCGGCGCCTTAATCCTGAGCGGAGCCGGCGCCGCCTGGTTCTGGGGCAGCTGGTGGTGCGTGCCGTTCTTCTTCGCCTATGGCGTCCTCTACGGTTCCTCCACCGATTCACGCTGGCACGAATGCGGCCACGGCACCGCCTTCAGGACGCAGTGGATGAACGACGTGGTCTATCAGATCGCCTGCTTCATGATCATGCGCAATCCGGTGACCTGGCGCTGGAGCCATACGCGCCACCATACCGATACCATCATCGTCGGCCGCGATCCTGAGATATCGGTGATGCGTCCGCCCGATCTGCTGCGCGTCGTGCTCAACTTCGTCGGCATTCTCGACGCCTGGCATGCGATGAGCGACATGCTGCGCAATGCAGCCGGTATCGTCAGCCCGGCCGAAAGAACCTTCATTCCCGAGCAGGAGCAGCCGAAGGCAATTGGCATTGCCCGCATCTGGACGACAGTCTATGCCGCGACCATTGTGCTGGCGCTCTACACGGGCTCGTTCCTGCCGCTGATGCTGGTCGGGCTGCCCAGGCTTTACGGCGCGTGGCACCATGTCATGGTCGGCCTGCTGCAGCATGGCGGCCTGGCTGAAAACGTCACCGATCACCGGCTCAACAGCCGCACCGTCTACATGAACCCGATAAGCCGCTTCATTTACTGGAACATGAACTACCACGTCGAGCATCACATGTTTCCAATGGTGCCCTATCATGCGCTGCCCAGGCTGCATGAGCTGATCAAGCACGATCTGCCGGCGCCGACAGCGTCCATCCTGGCCGGCTACCGCGAGATGATACCGGCCTTCCTGCGCCAGCTGCGCAATGAGGATTATTTCATCAAGCGCGAACTGCCGCCGACGGCGAGGCCCTATCGCGAGCACTTCCACAACGACAACGCTACCGCTGCGGTGGCTGCCGAATGACAAGCCTATGCCGAGGCACCCAAAATCGAGGGACCGTAAATGAGCGACTGGGTCGAGGCCTGTGACGCCGAGGACATCGACGGAGAGGACGTGATGCGCTTCGACCATGGCGGCCGCACCTTTGCTATCTATCGCAGCCCCGACGACGAGTATTTCGCCACCGACGGGCTTTGCACGCATGAGAAGGTGCATCTGGCCGACGGGCTGGTCATGGACGACATCATCGAGTGCCCGAAGCACAATGGCCGCTTCAACTACAAGACAGGGGCTGCCAGGGGCGCGCCGGTCTGCGTCGACCTAAGGACCTATCCGGTCAAAGTCGGCGCCGGCAAAGTCCTTGTCCGGATCGGTTGATGATGACGAAGGGAATGGTCGTCATCGGCGCCGGCGAATGCGGCGGGCGCGCCGCCCTTGCGCTGCGCGAGCTCGGCTATGATGGCCCCATAACCTTGGTCGGCGACGAGCCGCATCTTCCCTATGAGCGCCCACCACTGTCGAAAGACGCGATGGTCGCCGACGCGCCCCTGATCAAGGCGATCGCCAGCGACGCGATCCTGGCCGAGCGCTCTATCCGGCATATCCATTCGGTTCTGGCTGTGGCGATCGACCGCACGGCGCATGTCGTGCGCCTGTCAGACGGTTCCGCCCTGGCCTACGACAAGCTCCTGCTGGCGACCGGGTCTGTGCCGCGCAAATTGCCTATGCCGGGCCTTGGCGGGCGCTGCGTCTACCTGCGAACCTTCAACGACGCGCTGGCCATTCGTGCCCATCTCAACGCCGGCAATCGCATCGCCATAGTCGGCGGCGGCTTCATCGGGCTCGAGCTCGCCGCGGCGGCGCGCAGGCTGGGTGCCGCGGTCACCGTCATCGAGGCGCAGCCGCGCATTCTGATGCGCGGCGTGCCGGCCGAGATCGCGCAGGTCGTCCATCAGGCGCATGAAGCCGAAGGCGTAAAAATCCTGTGCGGCCAGGGCATCGCGGCCATTGCCGATGACGGCGCCGAAGTGCGCATCGCGCTTGCCGGTGGACACGACATTGTCGCCGATCTTGCCGTGATCGGCATCGGCGCCGTGCCGGTGACCGGACTTGCCGGGCAGGCGGGGCTGACCATCGACAATGGTGTCGCCGTCGACGCCGAGCTTCGCACCAGCGACCGGGATATCTTTGCAGCCGGCGATTGCTGTTCGTTTCCGCTCGCTATCTATGGCGGCCGGCGCGTGCGGCTGGAAGCCTGGCGCAATGCGCAGGAGCAGGGCGCACTCGCCGCAAGGAACATGCTTGGCGCCGGCGAGGCGCATTCGGCGGTGCCTTGGTTCTGGTCGGATCAGTACGGATTGACCCTGCAGATCGCCGGCCTGTCGGACGAAGGCCGCAGCATCGTTCGCCGCGACGTTGGCGACGGCGCCTTCATCCTGTTTCATCTGGCCGAGGACGGCAGGCTGGTTGCGGCAAGCGGCATCGGCCCCGGCAACGCGGTCGCCCGCGACATAAGGCTGGCCGAGATGCTGATTGCAAAGCAGGCAAAGCCGGCGCCGGAAGCGCTAGGCTCGCAAACGGTCAAGCTGAAGTCACTGCTGGCGGCGTGAGCTGAGGGCGTGGATAGTTGGCCGAACGCGTTCGGCTAAAACAGCGCTTTCAGCTCCGGCAGCTTGTCGTTGATCAGCCAGCCATAGTAATTTTCCTCAGGCAATTTTTCCGGCTCGCCCGCAGCGCGGCGCTTGTCGTTTTCGGCCTTCAGCGCATAGGCGCGCTGTTCGGGGTTGCCGACATTGTAGAGCGTCGACGTGAGGCCGGGATTGCCTGAGATGTCGTAGCCGGCGATGCTTCTATAGGCGTCGATCGATTTCCGGATCGTTGCTGCGACATAAGGCAGTGTCAGGTCAGGATCCATGATGGTCTTGTAGACCGCGTTGGGGTCGCCGACGTCGAGTTCCGGCAGGCCGGAAACCTTGTGCACGAGGTCGCTCATTTCCAGCGCCGTCAACGGATTGAGCTGGCCAAGGCCAAAAGTCTGGCCGGCATAATAAGGTTGGAAGAAAGTGGCACCGAAGCGGTCGTTGGGGAAGCTCTCGCCGTTGACGGTCTTGCCGCGGAACGACCGGTTCCACACCTGCTCGCGGCACTCCCATAGGTCGTAGCTATCGGACTTCCCGGCGCATTTGGCGAATTGCGGCCGCTGCACGAAATCGGTGATGTCCTCGCCGTCATAGGCGAAGGAGAGCTTGCTCGACAAATACGAGATCGCCTTGACGTAGTAGGTCTGCAGCCGGTCGTAGGCATCGACATTGTAGGTGTGCTCGCCGACGATGGCGCCGACGATATGCATTGGGTCGATGCCATAGGCCGCGGCTGCCTGCTTGATCTTGCCGCGCAACTCGGCATCGTTCTGGAGCAGCGCAAAGACTTTGCGGTATTTCGCCTGGAAGGTGGTGTTGGTCGCCTGGGTGCGCCGGCTCGATGCGCCCGGTATGTCAGGCTGCTCGGTGTTGCGGTTGCCCGGCGGCACCATCGTTTCCGCTTGCGCGGCGAACATGGCTGTCGCCAGCGTCAGCCCCAAAATGACGAGGATCAGTTTTTTCATGCGCCGCCGCCCAAATAATCGGCGGCAAACTAGGTAATGCTCCACCGGGAGTCGAGAGACGCCTGCACCGGACGGGACGAAAGCTTGCCGGATGCTTCCATTTGGCCACACCTCCGGAATGCCGGGCCGAATTTGACGGAGGCCGGGGGTAATTCCCCGGCCTCTTAGAGAATCAAGAGTCTCCTACAAGATGAAACGCGACAAGTCCGTGTTTCTGGAGAGGTCGCCGACATGCTTCTCGACATAGGCGGCATCGATTGTCACCGAGGTGCCGTTACGGTCCGGCGCGTCATAGGAGATGTCGTCCAGTACCCGTTCCATCACCGTCTGCAGCCGCCTGGCGCCGATATTCTCGACGCTGGCGTTAAGGTCGACGGCGATGCCGGCCAACGAATCGATCGCGTCATCGGTGAAGACCAGGTCGACGCCTTCGGTCTTCATCAGCGCGATATATTGCTTGATCAGGCTGGCTTCGGTCTCGGTAAGGATGCGGACGAAATCGTCCTTCTCCAGCGCCCGCAGCTCGACGCGGATCGGCAGGCGGCCCTGCAATTCCGGCAGCAGGTCGGAGGGCTTGGCGACGTGGAACGCGCCCGAGGCGATGAACAGGATATGGTCGGTCTTCACCGGTCCATATTTGGTCGCAACCGTGGTGCCTTCGACCAGCGGCAGCAGGTCGCGCTGTACACCTTCACGCGAAACACCGGCACCGATGCCGCCTTCGCGCGAGGCGATCTTGTCGATCTCGTCAAGGAAGACGATGCCGTCATTCTCGGTCGATTCGAGGGCCCGGCGCACCACTTCGTCCTGATCGAGCAGCTTGTCGGACTCGTCGCTGATCAACAGCCCGTAGGACTCCTTGACGGTCGTCTTGCGCAACTTGGTCTTCTTGCCGCCCATCGCCTTCGACAGCATGTCGTTGATGTTGAGCACGCCGATATTGGCGCCCGGCATGCCGGGGATCTCGAAGCCAGGCATGCCGCCATTGCCGGTATCGGCCACTTCGATCTCGATCTCCTTGTCGTCGAGCTCGCCGTCGCGCAGCTTCTTGCGGAAACTGTCGCGGGTGGCCGGGCTCGCCGTCTTGCCGACGAGCGCTTCGAGCACCCGTTCCTCGGCGTTGATGTGGGCACGCGCCTTGACGTCCTCGCGCATCTTCTCGCGCACCAGCCCGATGGCGATCTCGACCAGATCGCGGATGATCTGCTCGACGTCGCGGCCGACATAACCGACCTCGGTGAACTTGGTGGCTTCGACCTTGACGAAAGGCGCACCGGCAAGGCGTGCCAGGCGGCGTGAAATCTCGGTCTTGCCGACACCGGTCGGGCCGATCATCAGGATGTTTTTCGGCATCACCTCTTCGCGCATCTGGCCCTCGAGCTGCTGGCGGCGCCAACGGTTGCGCAAGGCAATCGCCACCGCACGCTTGGCGTCTTTCTGGCCGATGATGAAGCGGTCGAGTTCCGAAACGATTTCGCGGGGAGAGAAGGTGCTCATATCACTAAATTCCACTTTGCCACTGCCGAATGGACTCGAACGGATGCAGCAGCATGATCACGTTGAGTGTCAGATTGTCCCGGATGAGATAGCCGACACCGAATTCGAAGATGAGGGCGAGGGTGACGATCACCCATATAGGAAGCCTTCGCGCCATGACAAACCCCAGCACCATGGCCAGCGTGTCGGACACCGAATTGATGATGCTGTCGCCATAATAGTCGAGCGAGATCGTGCCGGCGCGGTAGCGGTCGATGATGAAAGGGCTGTTCTCGAGCAGCTCCCAGCCGCCCTCTATGACGACCGCAAACGCCAGCCTGAGCCCGATCGGCGAGCGCGGGAAAAGGAACCACGCCAGCGCATAGAACAGGAAGCCGTGAATGACGTGCGAGAAGCTGTACCAGTCGGAAATATGCTGGGAATTCTCCGAGCTTTGCACGATGCCGTGCCACAGCTTGACATAGCCGCAGGTACAGATCGGCGTCCGCCCCATGCCATAGAGGACCCCGGCCTGGAAGATAACCAGGCCGAGAACCAGCAGGAGCCCCATTCGCCAACTGTCTTCGTAGGCCGAGACGGTTTTGTCGCTGGATACGCTCATGCTGCTATTGCCCCTCTTCTGCGTCACCCTGTCCGGCATCACCCTCTGGGGCATCAATCGCCATCAGCACGGCATCGCCATATTCCGACTTCCTGCGATCGATAGCCGTGAAACCGGCCTTTTCATAGGCACGGATAGCCCGTGCATTGGCGGGGTCCGGGTCGATGATGACGCGCGGCGTACCTTCCTCGAAAAGCTGCTCGACGAACTGCCGGACGATCGCGGAGCCGTGGCCGACCCCGACAAGCTCCGGCACGCCGATCGACAGATCGATGCCGAGCGTGCCGAACGGCTGGTCGCTATAGGGATGGCCGTCCTCCAGATGCGGATCGTAGCTCTGCAAATAGCCGATGGGCTTTCCGTCCAGCTCGATAATTAGCGGCTCGACCGAAATGCTGTCGATATGCTCGCGGATCTCCGCAATCTCGGTCTCTGGGTCGTCCCACCACTCGGCGACATGCGGCTCGGCAAGCCAGCCGGCGATCATCGGCAGGTCCCTCTGGGTCACCGGCCGAAAACCATAGCGGAGGCTCCGCTCAGGCGGCATCGAGGGTTTCGACGACGAAGTTGTTGTTTGTGTAGACGCAAATGTCTGACGCGATCTGCATCGCCTTGCGGGCGATCTCCTCTGCGCCCTTGTCGCTGTCCATCAGCGCGCGTGCCGCTGCCAGCGCGTAATTGCCGCCGGAACCGATGGCCATGACGCCAAATTCGGGCTCCAGCACGTCGCCGGTGCCGGTCAGCGCCAGCGACACCGACTTGTCGGCCACCAGCATCATCGCTTCCAGCCGCCGCAAATAGCGGTCGGTGCGCCAGTCCTTGGCAAGCTCGACGCAGGCGCGTGTCAGCTGGTCGGGATATTGTTCGAGTTTGGCTTCCAGCCGCTCCAGCAGAGTGAAGGCATCGGCGGTGGCGCCGGCGAAACCGGCGATGACGTTGCCGCCCTTGCCGATGCGGCGCACCTTCTTGGCGTTGCCTTTCATGATCGTCTGGCCGAGGCTGACCTGGCCGTCACCGGCGATCACCACCTTGCCGCCCTTGCGCACGGTCAGGATGGTCGTGGCATGCATGGTCAGTTCATTCGACATTTCCTGCTCCGACAAGCACCGATCCCATCGAGGCGATCGGTGCGTTACGAGTGACTTGATCGGCCATATGTATGCATAGGCCGGACGATTGCAAACCGGCCATCCGCCGGGCCGGATAGTGCTCCGCAGCGGTAACTGGCAATCGCCGGATCATGCTGCTAGAAGGCTTTCGTTTTCAGGCCTGTGAACGCCTGACGTGCAAATCTGAGACAAGGATGAGGTCATGGCGCCCCGTTCCGCCGAGATAAGCCGCAAGACCAGGGAAACCGACATCTCCGTGTCGGTTCAGGTCGACGGCTCGGGCAAATCCGACATTTCGACGGGCGTCGGCTTCTTCGACCATATGCTGGACCAGTTGTCGCGCCATTCGCTGATCGACATGACCGTGAAGGCCAAGGGCGACCTGCATATAGACGACCACCATACCGTCGAGGATACGGGCATCGCCCTCGGCCAGGCGCTGGCCAAGGCATTGGGCGAGCGGCGCGGCATCATGCGCTACGCCTCGATCGACCTCGCCATGGACGAGACACTGACGCGGGCGGCAATCGATGTCTCCGGCCGGCCTTTTCTGGTCTGGAACGTTTCGTTCTCGTCGCCGAAGATCGGTACGTTCGACACCGAGCTGGTGCGCGAATTCTTCCACGCTCTGGCGCAGAATGCCGGCATCACGCTGCACATCACCAATCATTACGGCGCCAACAACCACCACATCGCCGAGACCTGCTTCAAGGCCGTGGCGCGTGTGTTGCGTTCGGCACTTGAGCGCGACCTGCGCCAGCTGGACGCGGTTCCCTCCACCAAGGGATCCCTGAAAGGGTAACGCCATGGCCATCTATGTCGTGATGGAGCCGCCAGGCCGCGGTGAAAGCGTGGACACCATCTTTATCCGTGACGGCTTTGCCTGGCTCGGCTTCCTGGTGCCGCCGCTGTGGCTGGCCTGGCACCGGCTGTGGGTTGAGGCGGCATTGGCGTTTGTCGCCATGGGCCTGCTCTCGATGCTGGGCGAAAGGCTGGACCTGGAAACAGCCGGCTCGCTTTTATCCTTCCTTGTCATGCTCTTTGTCGGGCTGGAGGGACAAGGCTTGCGAATTGCAGCCCTTCGTCGCCGCGGCTGGCATGAATGGGGTGTCGTCGAGGCCGACAGGCTCGACGACGCCGACATCCGCTATGTGTTGGAAGCCGCTGCGGATTCGGATTCACAAACTCATGCGCAGCGTATCGTCCCAGACGCAGCACATGCCCGGCCGGCGCAGATGGGCCTGGCACTGGGGCTGAACCATATTCCGGGAAAGCCCTGAGATGAGGGTCGCGATCATCGACTACGGGTCGGGCAATCTGCGCTCGGCCACCAAGGCCTTCGAGCGTGCTGCGCATGAAGCCGGCATTGCCGCCGCGATCGAACTCACCGCCGATGCCGAGCGGGTCAGGACCGCCGACCGCATCGTCCTGCCCGGCGTCGGTGCCTATGCCGATTGCGCCGCTGGACTGCGTGCGGTCGCCGGCATGTGGGAAGCGGTGGAGGAGGTGGCGATCGCCAAGGCTCGGCCGTTCCTCGGCATCTGCGTCGGCATGCAGCTGATGTCGGAGCGGGGCCTGGAAAAGACCGTCACAAAGGGCTTTGGCTGGATCGCCGGCGACGTCAAGGAGATCACGCCGGCCGATCCGACACTGAAGATCCCGCAGATCGGCTGGAACACGATTGACCTGAAGCGCAAGCATCCGCTGTTTTCCGGCATTGCGACGGGCGGCAAGGGACTGCACGCCTATTTCGTCCACTCCTACCATCTCGATGCACGGAAAGAGGATGAGGTGCTGGCGGTTGCCGACTACGGCGGCCCGGTAACGGCCGCTGTCGCCCGCGACAACCTGGCCGGAACGCAATTCCACCCCGAGAAGAGCCAGGCGCTGGGCCTGGCGCTGATCACCAATTTCCTAGGCTGGAGGCCCTGAACCATGAGCAAGAAGGGCTATTGGATGGCAATGGTCGATGTCCACGATCCCGAGATCTACAAGCAGTACATCGAGGCCAATGCCGCGGCTTTCGCGAAATACGGGGCGAAGTTCCCGGTGCGCGCCGGGCGGTATATCAGCCCGGAAGGACCGACAGGCAATCGCCACGTGCTGGTGGAATTCGAATCCTATGAAATGGCGCTGGAATGCTACGGCTCGCCTGAATACCAGGAGGCCTTGAAGTACAGGCTCGCCGGCTCGACCGGCCACTTTGTCATCGTCGAAGGCGCCTGAAGGTGATCCTGTTTCCGGCCATAGACCTTAAGGATGGCAAATGTGTGCGCCTCAGGCATGGCGACATGGCAACTGCGACGATCTATAACGACGATCCCGCCGCTCAGGCGCGCGCCTTCGAAGAGCAGGGCTTCGAATGGCTGCACGTCGTCGACCTCAACGGCGCCTTCAAGGGCCAGAGCGTCAACAGCGCCGCGGTCGGCGCCATCCTCAAGGCGACGAGCAGTCCGGTGCAGCTCGGCGGCGGCATCCGCACCCTGGCGCAGATCGAGGACTGGCTCGACCGTGGGCTGGCCCGCGTCATTCTTGGCACCGTGGCGGTGCGCGATCCGGATCTGGTCAGGCAGGCCTGCAAGGCATTCCCGGGCAAGATCGCCGTCGGCATCGATGCCAAGGGCGGTAAGGTCGCGGTCGAAGGCTGGGCCGAGGCCTCGAGTCTCGGCGTCATCGAACTGGCGAGGAAATTCGAAGGCGCCGGCGTCGCCGCCATCATCTACACCGACATCGATCGCGACGGGGTGCTGAGCGGCATCAACTGGGACGCCACCATCGATCTTGCGGAGGCGGTTTCGATCCCGGTCATCGCCTCGGGCGGGCTCGCCTCGATCGCCGACATCGTGCGCATGACCATGCCCGATGCGCAGAAGCTCGAAGGCGCGATCTCCGGTCGCGCGCTCTACGACGGCCGCATCGATCCGGCCGAGGCACTGGCGATCCTGCGTGGCAAACCGATGGCAGGGGTGTGAAACGTGAAGGTCTCGATTATCCTCGCTCCCTATGACAGCGGGCACTATCACGAAGGGTGCGGCCAGGGTCCGGACGCCATTGTCGGCGGTGGGCTCGTCGAAGCCCTGACCGTGGCTGGCCATGAAGTCGCCGTCGAAGATATCGGCAAGGTGGGAGACGAGCAGGGGCGCGAAATCGCAACCGGCTTCGCCGTCTGCAACGCTGTCGCGACCAAGGTTGGCCTCGCCCGCGATGGAGGACGCTTCCCCATTATCCTTGCTGGAAATTGCCTGACCGCCGCCGGTGCGGTTGCCGGTGAAGCTGCGGATTCGATCATCTGGATCGACCAGCATGGCGATCTCAACACGCCGGAGACGTCGGCCTACGGCTTTCTCGACGGCATGGCGCTGGCGGCGACTCTCGGGCTCTGCTGGCGTCCGATGGCGGCAGCGATTCCGGGGTTCCGGCCGATAAACCCGGCGCGCTGCATGCTGGTCGATGCCCGCGACGTCGATCCCGACGAAAAGCGCCTGCTGGAAACCTTGCCGATCGTGCGCACCGAATGTGCCGGTGCACTCGATATGATCGGAAAGCTCACGGCGACAGTGACTGTGCGGGCGCATCTGCATCTCGACCTGGACGTCGTCGATCCGAATGTGCTGCAGGTGAACCGCTACACGCATCCGGGCGGTCCGAGCCCGGAACAGTTACGGCAGCTTGCCTGCGGACTGGCCAGGTCTATCCCGATCGCGGGCGTTACGCTCTCGGCATACGACCCGGCCTTTGATTCCCAGTCCGAGGTTCCGCCCGTCGTCGGCCAGCTGCTCGTCGACTTTCTTGCGGCGATCGAGAGGATCTGATGCTGAAAGCCCGCGTCATCCCCTGTCTGGATGTCAAGAACGGCCGTGTCGTCAAGGGCGTCAATTTCGTCGACCTGGTCGATGCCGGCGATCCCGTCGAAGCGGCAAAAGCCTATGACGCGGCCGGCGCCGACGAGCTCTGCTTTCTCGACATCACCGCCTCGTCGGAAAACCGCCAGACCATTTTCGATGTAGTAGCCCGCACCGCCGAACAATGTTTCATGCCGCTGACCGTTGGCGGTGGCGTCCGTCAGGTCGCCGACATCAGGAAGCTGCTATTGGCCGGCGCCGACAAGGTGTCGATCAACACGGCGGCGGTGAAGACCCCAAATTTTGTCGCCGAAGCAGCGGACAAATTCGGCAACCAGTGCATCGTCGTCGCCATCGATGCCAAGAAAGTGTCCGCTGCGAGCGAGGCCGACCGCTGGGAAATATTTACCCATGGCGGCCGCGAGAAGACCGGCATCGACGCTGTCGAGTTCGTTCGGCGAGTGGTCGATCTCGGCGCCGGCGAGATCCTGCTGACATCGATGGACCGCGACGGCACCAAGGCCGGCTACGACATAGCCCTTACCCGCGCGGTCGCCGACGCCGTACGCGTGCCGGTCATCGCTTCCGGCGGCGTCGGCACGCTCGACCACCTTGTCGAAGGCATTCGCGACGGCCATGCCGGCGCGGTGCTGGCGGCGTCGATCTTCCATTTCGGCACCTACAGCATCGCCGAGGCCAAGCTGCACATGGCTCAGGCCGGACTGCCGATGCGGCTGGACTCGCCGGGTAATCGGTCCTAGAGCCTTTTCCGGCTAAGAAGAGGCTGTAAACGCCGTCATGACCGAGTTCTCGCTCTCCGATCTGGAGAAGATTATTGGCGAACGCGCGCGTTCCGGCGATCCGGATTCGTGGACGGCCAAGCTCTTTCAGCGCGGCATGAGCAAGGCAGCGCAGAAACTCGGCGAAGAGGCGGTCGAAACGGTGATCGCAGCCGTCAGCGCCGACCGGGACGCGCTTGTTTCGGAAAGCGCCGATCTCATCTATCATTGGCTTGTCGTTCTCGGCATAGCGGACATTCCGCTGAGCGATGTGCTCAACGAGCTTGAACGCCGCACCGGTCGTTCGGGCATCGCCGAAAAGGCGTCTCGGCTGGACCGGGGCTGATCGCTGCGGAGGAACTCGATGGACCAGCTCGCTCCTACCGAGAAGTATTCACCCTATCGTTTCTTCTCGGCCGAGCAATGGTCGCGGTTCCGCGCCGATACGCCGATGACGCTCACCGAGGACGAAATCCGTCGTCTGCGGTCGCTGAACGATCCGGTCGATCTCCACGAAGTCGAGCGCATCTATCTTTCGATGTCGCGGCTGTTGTCGGCTCACGTCGAAGCCAGTCAACTCCTGTTCAGGCAGCGCCAGGCCTTCTTCAACGCGCTGGACGCGGCCAAGACACCGTTCATCATCGGCATTGCCGGTTCCGTCGCGGTCGGCAAATCGACCACGGCGCGCGTGCTAAAGGAGCTGCTGGCGCGCTGGCCGTCGAGTCCCAAGGTTGACCTGGTCACCACCGACGGCTTCCTGCTGCCGAACGAAGTCCTGCGCCGCAACAATCTGATGGAGCGCAAGGGCTTTCCCGACAGCTACGACGTCGGCGCGCTGCTGCGTTTCCTGTCCGGCATCAAATCGGCGCAGCGCAACGTCCGCGCGCCGGTCTATTCGCACCTGACCTATGACGTCATTCCGGGCGCGTTCCAGACCATCGACCGGCCCGACATCCTGATCTTCGAAGGCATTAACGTCCTGCAGCCGGGCAAGCTGCCGAAGGACGGCAAGATCGTGCCTTTCCTGTCGGATTTCTTCGACTTTGCCATCTACATCGATGCCGAGGAGGCGCTGATCCATCACTGGTATATCGCCCGCTTCATGCGGTTGCGCGAAACCGCCTTCCGCGACCCGGCCTCCTTCTTTCACCGCTATTCGCAACTTTCCGAGGATGCGGCCCGCGCCATCGCCGAGGGCCTGTGGACCAACATCAACCTGAAGAATCTGCGCGAGAATATATTGCCCACCCGCGCCCGAGCCGATCTCATCCTGCGCAAGGGCGCCAACCATCTGGTCGAGGAAGTGGCGCTCAGGAAACTGTAACGGCGCGGTTAACGGCGCCTTAGGCTATCCCGGCTAGTGTTCGATGGGCAATTCCAGCGGATCTGTCGGGAGCAGTCTGTGATCAACGCGAGCAGTACCGGAGTTCGTGCGAGGCAGCCCCGCTATTCCCTGGTCATTCCGATCTTCAACGAGGAGGCGGTTCTTCCACTCCTTATCCGGCGAATAGTCGCCCTGCTCGACGCGCTGGACGCACCGGCAGAGGCTATTTTCGTCGACGACGGCAGTACCGACACGAGTGTGATCTACCTGCGTGGGATGGTTGCCGAGGAGCCACGCTTCCGGCTGATCGAACTGTCGCGCAATTTCGGGCACCAGATTGCAATTACGGCCGGCATGGATGCGGCTGCCGGGGAAGCCGTGGTGGTCATGGATGCCGACCTCCAGGATCCCCCTGAAGTCGTTCTCCAACTGGTGGAAAAGTGGAAGGAGGGCTATGAAATCGTCTACGCGAGGCGTATGCGGCGCGAAGGCGAAACCTGGTTCAAACGGCTGACAGCCAGCATCTTCTACCGGCTGATGGAGAAGATGACTTCGGTCGACATTCCCCGCGACGTTGGCGATTTCCGACTAATCGGCCGCAAGGCTCTCGATACGTTCAAGCAGATGCCGGAGCGCAACCGTTTCGTGCGCGGCATGTTCGGTTGGATGGGATTCAAGCAGACGGCGGTTTCATTCGAGCGACCGGCGCGCGCCGCAGGTGAAACAAAGTATCCTTTCTGGAAGATGCTCCGCCTGGCTGTCCACGGGGTCATCGGCTTTTCGGAAAAACCATTGCGTATGGCGCTCTGGGCCGGGCTCGCTATCTCGGGGGTAGCCGCGTTGCTCGGGCTCTTTGCCGTGGCTTCCTGGGCATTCAGTTTCGGTGTTGTCCAAGGCTGGACGTCGACAGTTGTGATTGTTTCCTTCTTGTCCGGGATCAACCTGTTCATGACCGGTATCGTCGGCCTCTATGTCGGCGGGATCCACTCCGAGATCAAGCGCCGGCCGCTCTATGTCGTTGATCGCCTTACTGGCTTCGAGGACGCGCTCCGGGCGGAAGTCGACAATCGAAACACCGAGGCGACGTTGTCGGCGTCACGCGACAGAAGGTTTGGTTGATGGCCGAACTCTTCGATCAATATCGCACCACCTATAACAGGACTGTCGACGACTCGATCAGCTTCTCCGGGCTGAAGCATGACTTCTTCCTGCACGCCAAGTTGGCCCCTCTCGCCGACCTGATCGCGACACGCGGTATCGCGAGGCGCGACGGCAGCGTTCGGGCGCTTGATGTCGGCTGCGGGATCGGCGCGCTGCATCCTTACGTGAAGCCGCTTTTTCCAGACCTTCACGGCTGCGACATTTCGAAGGAATCCATCGCCCGGGCGCGTGAGGAAAACCCCTGGGTCACCTATGCCGACTACACGGCTCCCGTGCTGCCTTACGCGGATGGCACATTCGACCTCGCATTCGCCGTTTGCGTCGTCCATCATGTGCCGCCCGAACATTGGCCGAGCTTCGTTTCCGAGATGCGACGCGTCGTCCGACCCGGCGGCGTTGTCTCGGTGATCGAGCACAACCCGTTCAATCCATTGACACGCCTGGCCGTCTTCCGCTGCCCCTTCGATGAAGATGCTGTCCTGATCAGTCGCCGCCAAGCCGGGCATCTCATGGAGACAGCCGGCCTCACACAGGTCGAAGGCAGACATTTTCTGATGTTTCCTTTCGCAAATTCGGTCGCGCGCAGGGTCGAGGGCTGGCTCTCAAATCTGCCGCTCGGTGCGCAATATGTGTGCAGCGGCCGTGTTTAGCGCCGGTTCGGGCTTCAGACTTGCAAAGCGGCCGGCGCGTTTCCTGATTATCGGCCTTGGCGCCACTCTGCTCTACGCACTGCTTGCCGCGGTATTTTCGATGGGGGACGCGGTGTCGATGCGGCCGGCTTCGGCCTCGGTGCTCGCTTATGCCATCGCCGCCGTCTTCTCCTATGCCGGACACAAGTATTTTACCTTCGTGTCCAGCGGGGCGCATCGTTTCGAGGCGCCTCGCTTTTTCGTGCTGACATTGCTTGGTCTGGCGGTGTCATTTCTTCTGCCCGCCGTGTTGTCCGGGATTCTGGGCCTGCAGGCGCAGATTCCGATTGTGCTGACATGCCTCGTAATCCCGCTCGTCAACTATGTGATGCTTCGCCACTGGGTATTCGCCAGTGCTGGGCTCGGTTTGCGGAACGGCTCGAGATGATGCGATTCCCGGACCGCCCGAGATCGGCTGTTGGCGCTCCAGGCCTGGCGTGCGCGCAACGATGCAACGCACCGCCAGGCTCCGGGCTTGCAACCCTGGCCGGGCAGTGCCCTGCTGCTGGCCAAAGGCTACAACGGCGGTCGTGGTACTGGCACCCCCGGGGCACCCGAACAGCCTATTTCGGCATAGTCACCCGCCGCAGCGTCAGATTGATGCGGCCGCCATTCTTGAGCAGTGCCGAGGTCGAAGGGTAGATGCGGTCGACGCCGTGAAAGCAGAGCCGGCCTTCGCCGCCGAGCACCACGACATCGCCGCTCTTCAGCCTGAACGATTTGGTGGCGCCGTCGCGCGTGGTCTGGCCGACCCGGAACAGGCAATCATCGCCGAGCGAGACCGAGACGACAGGCGCGGAGAAATCGCTCTCGTCGCGGTCCTGGTGAAGACCCATCTTGGCATCCTGCGAATAGAAATTGACCAGGCAGGCCTCCGGCGGGTGCGCATAGGCAGATACGTCCCGCCACAGATCGAGCAGCATCTCCGGGATCGGCGGCCAGGGCATTCCGGTCACCGGGTGGGTCGGCTGGTAGCGATAGCCGTGCTCCTTGTCGGTGACCCAGCCCAGCGGGCCGCAATTGGTCATGCGCACGCTCATCTCCTTGCCAGTGCGCGGCATTGCCGGCACGAACAGCGGGGCTTCCTCCACGACTTTCCTGATATCTTCCACCAGTACTTCCTGCATGGCGCGCGACAGGTAGCCGGGCATATGGCGGACGCCTTTGGGCAGTATGAGCATCGCGTCGCTTGATCCGTTGGTCTGGAAATCAGAATGCCACCGTCAAACGAAAACGGCGACCCGAAAGCCGCCTCCGACGGTGGCTGCGCGCTTTAACCGGCGATCTGAGATCCGAAGCCGCTTCGGCTGTCAGTCATCCCCGACCCGGCCGCGCAGTTTCTTGATCGAACCGCGCCCGGCCTTGCTCTTGAGCCGTCTTTCCACCGCGCCTTTGGATGGCCTAGTCTTCTTGCGCGGCGGCGACGGTGGTTCGGCGGCCTTGGCGACCAGTGCCGTCAGCCGCGCCCGGGCGTCCGCCCGGTTCTGCTCCTGGGTGCGGAAGCGTCCGGCTTCGATGACGATGACGCCGTCCTTGGTGGCGCGCTGGCCGGCAAGCTTGATGGTTCGTTCGCGCACCCGCTCCGACAGGCCAGACGCGTTGGCGGCATTGAAGCGCAATTGCACCGCCGTCGCCACCTTGTTGACGTTCTGGCCGCCCGGGCCGGACGAACGGATGAAGTCCTCGTGCAGGTCGCCCGGATTAATCACCGCATCGTCGGTGATGATGATCTTGTCGTCGGCGTTCATGCCGCAGTGATGGCGCGGCAGGCGGAAAAAGAAAAGGCCCGATCGAAGCCGGGCCTTGAAGCATCACCAGGGGCGACGGCTATTCAGCCGCTACCTGCATGCGTGGTGCGGCGCCGAGCACGGTGGCGTCGACATGGGCTTCGAACTTTTCGAAATTGTCGACGAACATGCCGACCAGCCTTGCCGCCTGCCGGTCGTAGGCGGGCTTGTCGACCCAGGTCGATCTCGGGTCGAGAATGGCGCGGTCGACGCCGGCAACCGTCACCGGTACGTCAAAACCGAAATTGGCGTCGGTGCGGAAGTCGGCCGCTTTCAGCGAGCCGTCGAGCGCCGCGGCAAGCAGCGCCCGCGTTGCCTTAATCGGCATCCGCTTGCCGGTGCCGTAGGCGCCGCCGGTCCAGCCGGTGTTGACCAGCCAGCAATCGACACCGTGGCGGGCGATGAGCTCGCGCAGCAGATTGCCGTATTCCGACGGATGCCGCGGCATGAACGGTGCGCCGAAGCATGTCGAAAATGTCGCTTCGGGTTCGGTAATGCCCTTCTCGGTCCCCGCCACCTTGGCGGTATAGCCGGAGAGGAAATGATACATCGCCTGCGCCGGGGTCAGCCGCGCGATCGGCGGCATAACGCCGAATGCGTCGGCGGTCAGCATAATGATGTTCTTCGGGTGGCTGGCGCGCCCCGTCTTGCTGGCGTTGGGGATGAAATGGAGCGGGTAGGCGCAGCGCGTGTTTTCGGTCAGCCCGCCGTCGTCGAAATCCGGCACGCGACCGGCGTCGAGCGCCACATTCTCCAGCACCGTGCCGAAGCGCTGGGTGGTGGCGAAGATCTCCGGCTCGGCTTCGGCCGAAAGCTTGATCGTCTTGGCATAGCAGCCGCCTTCGAAATTGAAGATGCCGTGCGGTCCCCAGCCATGCTCGTCGTCGCCGACCAGCGTTCGCGACGGGTCGGCCGACAGCGTCGTCTTGCCGGTCCCGGAAAGGCCGAAGAAAACGGCCGCGTCGCCGGCGGGCCCTTCATTGGCCGAGCAATGCATCGGCATCACGCCTTTTGCCGGCAGCAGATAGTTGAGCACGGTGAACACCGACTTCTTCATCTCGCCGGCATAGGAGGTACCGCCAATCAACACGATCATGCGCGAAAGATCGACCGCGATCACCGTTTCGCCGCGCGTGCCGTGGCGGGCGGGATCGGCGCGGAACGACGGCAGGTCGATTATCGTCAAATCGGGCACGAAATGCTCGAGTTCGGCGGCGGCAGGCCGGATGAGCAGATTGCGGATGAACAAGGAGTGCCAGGCAAGCTCCGTGATCACCCTGGTCGGCAGCTTCAGTTCCTCGTCGGCACCGCCGACCAGGTCCTGCACATAAAGGTCCTTTCCAGCCGCATGGGCGCGAAAATCGGCAAGCAGCGTATCGAACTGGATCGGCGAAATCGCCTTGTTGTTGTCCCACCATACATGCGGCGCGGTGCTTTCGTCGCGCACCACGAATTTGTCCCTGGGCGAGCGGCCGGTGTGCTGCCCGGTCTCGGCGGCAAGCGCGCCATGCGCGGTGAGTCGGGCCTCGCCACGGCGGATGGCCTCCTCGTAGAGCGCGGCCGCGCCGAAATTATAGCGCACCACGCCAGTGGTTCTCAGGCCGATCCGATCGATTGCACATGCAGGATTGCGTTTGCCGGCTTCCGACATGGGTGTCCCTTCTTCGATTTACCGCGTCTTTACCGGCGAATTCCGGAAACCCCATTGCAGGAGCTAATAACGTCAAAACCAGAAAAGGCGAATGATATCAAATCATTAATCGATTTAAATATTTTGAAAGTTGTTTAAATCGTTTATATGTGCAAAAACACTGATGGTTGCCCAAGGATTGGCGATGTTCATTCGTCCAATCCCTATCGAGGTACAATTGTGGCCGCCGGCGTGCCGCGCGTGACAGCGGATAAAGCCTATGCCACATTTTGTACCTAATTTGTCCTGCAAAAGCCCCTTCTCGACGAAAGAAGGGACAGCTCATGAGGGAGCCGCTTGAAATGGCAACAATCGCGCTTGTCGACGACGATCGCAACATTCTGACTTCGGTTTCGATCGCCCTCGAATCCGAGGGTTATCGGGTCGAAACCTACACGGATGGGGCATCGGCGCTGGAGGGACTGGCGGCGCGCCCGCCGAACCTCGCCATCCTCGACATCAAGATGCCGCGCATGGATGGCATGGAGTTGCTGCGCCGGATGCGTCAGAAATCCGACCTGCCGGTGATCTTCCTGACCTCCAAGGACGATGAGATCGATGAACTGTTCGGCCTCAAGATGGGTGCCGACGACTTCATCCGCAAACCCTTCTCGCAGCGTCTTCTGGTCGAACGCGTCCGCGCCGTGCTGCGCCGCGCCAGCACCCGCGAGGCGGCGGCCAAGGCGCCCAACCAGCAGGCCCGGTCGCTTGAGCGCGGCCAGCTTGTCATGGACCAGGAGCGCCACACCTGCACCTGGAAGGGCGAGCCGGTGACGCTGACCGTCACCGAGTTCCTCATCCTGCATTCCCTGGCACAGCGCCCGGGCGTCGTAAAAAGCCGTGATGCGCTGATGGATTCCGCTTATGATGAGCAGGTCTATGTCGATGACCGCACCATTGACAGTCACATCAAGCGGCTGCGCAAGAAGTTCAAGGCCGTCGATGATGACTTCGAAATGATCGAAACCCTTTACGGAGTCGGGTATCGGTTCCGCGAAGCATGAATAGGCAGTAGGCAGTAGGGAATAGTCGGTAGTCAGTTTTGAATGATGCGAGCGGCCACTCATGCATCGCCGCGATCTCAGCAACCATTTCTCTATTCCTGCTGCCTACTCACTACTCACTAATTACCGAGCGGGAGCTGCTATTCGATGGCAGTGGAAGTAGAGCGAGTGAGACGGTCGGGCGCCGCCAGGCGCCCGCCGCGGATTCTGCCCGCCTTCGTGTCGAAAATTACGGTGCCGATGCGCCGGTTTCTCGGCCATCACATCTTTTCCAGCCTGACGCGGCGTATCCTCTTTCTCAATCTTGCCGGCCTTGCCGTCCTGGTCACCGGCATTCTCTATCTCAATACCTTTCGCGACGGGCTGATCGACGCCCGTGTCGAGAGCCTGATGACTCAAGGCGAGATCATCGCCGGCGCGATCGCCGCGTCGGCGACGGTCGAAACCGATTCGATCAGCATCGATCCGGAAAAGCTGCTTGAGTTGCAGGCCGGCGAAAGCCTCGGCCCCGGCTCCGACCAGCTCGACAATCTCGATTTCCCGATCAATCCGGAGCGCGTGGCGCCGGTGCTCAGGCGGCTGATCTCGCCGACGCGCACGCGCGCCCGCATTTATGACCGCGACGCCAACCTGCTGCTCGATTCCCGCCATCTCTATTCGCGCGGCCAGATCCTTCGCTACGACCTGCCGCCGGTCGAAGAGGAGCAGCCGGACCTTCTGGAGCGCATCCAGAAATTCGTCTTCGATTTCTTCCGCAACAAGCAGCTGCCCGTCTATCGCGAGCAGCCGGGCGGCAACGGCGCTGCGTTTCCGGAAGTGGTCAAGGCGCTTACCGGCAGTCCGTCGACGATCGTGCGGATCTCGGAGCAGGGCGAGCAGATCGTTTCAGTGGCGGTGCCGATCCAGCGCTTCCGTGCCGTTCTCGGCGTGCTGATGCTGTCGACCGAAGGCGGCGACATCGACAAGATCGTCGCGGCCGAGCGCAAGGCGATCCTGCGCGTGTTCGGCATCGCCGCCCTGGTTACCGCCATCCTGTCGATGCTGCTGGCCTCCACCATCGCCAACCCGCTTCGCCGGCTTTCCGCGGCGGCGGTCAGGGTTCGCCGCGGCGTCAAGAACCGCGAGGAAATCCCCGACTTCTCCGACCGCCAGGACGAGATCGGCAATCTCTCGATCGCCGTGCGCGACATGACCAATGCGCTCTACGCCCGTATCGAGGCGATCGAAAGTTTTGCCGCGGATGTCTCGCACGAGCTGAAGAACCCGCTTACCTCGCTGCGCAGCGCTGTGGAGACATTGCCGCTGGCCAAGAACGACAATTCGCGGAGCCGGCTGATGGATATCATCCAGCACGATGTGAGGCGGCTGGACCGCCTGATCACCGATATTTCCGATGCCTCCCGTCTTGATGCCGAGCTGGCGCGGGAAGACGCGGGAACCGTCGACCTGAAGAAGTTCATCACCGATCTGGTCGCCGTCTCGCGCGAGGCCACGCGCAACAAGAAGGCGGTCGAGATCGAGTTCAAGGTCGCCAAACTGCCGCAGGGCGTGAAAGGCTACTTCGTCGTCGGCCATGATCTGAGGATCGGCCAGGTGATCACCAACCTGATCGAGAATGCCCGCTCGTTCGTTCCCGAAGATCGTGGCCACATCACCATATCGCTGGCACGCGCCGGCAAGTTCAACATCGTCACCGTCGACGACAATGGCCCCGGCATCCGGGCCGATAACATCGATCGCATTTTCGAACGGTTCTATACCGATCGGCCGGCCGGCGAGGCGTTCGGCCAGAACTCGGGCCTTGGCCTGTCGATATCCAGGCAGATCGTTGAAGCCCATGGCGGCACGCTGAGCGCCGAGAACATCCCGGGCACCAAGCCTGGCGAGATCAAGGGCGCGCGCTTCGTGGTGACACTGCCGGCGGAAGGCTGAGGGATGAATTCCAATCACGCCTGGTCCTATTGTGCAGCCTGAACACATTCACGGCACCGCGATCCTGATAGGTGATCGCGGCATTCTCATCACCGGACCGTCCGGCTTGGGCAAGACGACGCTGGCGCTCGCCTTGATCGATCATTGCAGCCAGCGCGGGCTGTTTTCCCGGCTGATCGGCGATGACCAGCTCTTTGCCGCCGATTGCGAGGGGCGGCTGGTCTGCCGCGCACCAGCCAGCATAGCCGGCCTCGTCGAGGTGCCGGGATTCGGCCCCAAACCGATACAGTTCGAGCCAAGCTGCGTGATCGACCTCATTATCCGGCTGGTGCCAGCCGGCAAAATGGTCCGCTTCCAGGAAGACTGCAGCGAACTCGTTGTCGGCGTGACAGTGCCGCGCATCGATCTTGCCGGGCGCAATGTCCCGGCCGCCTTGCCGGCAGTGATGTCGCGTCTGTCGATTGCGCCTTTCCTGTGATCCGATTTCGATTTTTTGCTGCAATGCGTCAAATTGGCTTGGGCCGGCGCAATTTTGGGCTTGTCAACGGGCCTTGCGTCGACAAGATAGCGCTCCCGCCGCCTGGAACGGTCGGCGAGCATAAAATGCGCCTGTGAAGCGGCGATGACGGGAGCCACCAAAGAATGATCGGACTCGTGCTTGTAACGCACGGTCAACTGGCCGCCGAGTTCCGCAATGCCGTGGAACACGTCGTTGGGCCACAAGACAATTTCGAGACCGTGGCGATCGGTGCCGACGATGATATGGAACAGCGCCGCCGCGACATTATCGACGCAGTCGGCCGCGTCGATACGGGATCAGGCGTCATCGTTTTGACCGACATGTTCGGCGGCACGCCCTCCAACCTCGCCATTTCCGTGATGGAATCCGGCCGCATCGAGGTCATTGCCGGCATGAACCTGCCGATGCTGATCAAGCTGTCCAGCGTTCGCAAGGGCGACAACATGACGGCAGCGCTGGATGAAGCGCAGGCTGCCGGCCGCAAATACATCAATGTCGCCAGTCAACTCCTGAGCAGCAAATGAGCGCGCTGTTGCCGGAAAAGGACAAGATCGTTCGCGACTTTCCGATCGTCAACCAGCGCGGCCTGCATGCGCGCGCCTCGGCCAAGTTCGTTCAAATTGCCAGCGGCTTCAATGCCACGGTCCAGGTCGAGAAGGACGGCGTCAAGGTCGGCGGCACCTCGATCATGGGCCTGATGATGCTGGCGGCAAGCCCCGGTTATTCGATCCGCGTCACCGCCACCGGCCCGGAGGCCGAAGAGGTCATCGATGCGCTGGAGCAACTGGTTGCTTCCCGTTTTGGCGAGGAATGCTGACGTGCTGATCGCTTCCGAAGACATGCACGGATAAAGATTTCTTTATATCCCATTGTCGTCCAACTCTCGATCTGCTAGTCAGGCCGGCAACTCGCGCCCTCCGACACGCCTTCGGGGCGGGGCGCGTCCCGCAATCAATTCGCATCGGAGCACTGCCATGACGGGTAGCAAGGACTATGTGGTCGCAGACATCGCGCTTGCCGGCTGGGGCCGCAAGGAGATCGAGATCGCCGAAACCGAAATGCCGGGCCTGATGGCCTGCCGCGAGGAATTCGGCGACAAGAAGCCGCTCAAGGGCGCGCGCATCACCGGCTCGCTGCACATGACCATCCAGACGGCGGTGCTGATCGAAACGCTGAAAGCGCTCGGCGCCGATATCCGCTGGGCTTCCTGCAACATCTTCTCGACCCAGGACCACGCCGCCGCGGCCATTGCCGAGGCCGGAATTCCGGTGTTTGCCGTCAAGGGTGAGACGCTGGAGGATTATTGGGTCTACACCGACAAGATCTTCCAGTGGGCCGATGGCGGCACCTCCAACATGATCCTCGATGACGGTGGCGATGCCACCATGTACATCCTGATCGGCGCCCGCGCCGAGGCCGGCGAGGATGTGCTGTCCAATCCGGGCAGCGAAGAGGAAGAGATCCTGTTTGCCCAGATCAAGAAGCGCATGCAGGCATCACCCGGCTTCTTCACCAGGCAGAAGGAAGCGATCCGCGGCGTCACCGAAGAGACGACGACCGGCGTCAACCGGCTCTATCAACTGCAGAAGAAGGGCCTGCTGCCGTTCCCGGCGATCAACGTCAATGATTCCGTCACCAAGTCGAAATTCGACAACAAATATGGCTGCAAGGAATCGCTTGTGGACGGCATTCGGCGCGGCACCGACACGATGATGGCCGGCAAGGTCGCAGTCGTCTGCGGCTATGGCGACGTCGGCAAGGGCTCGTCGGCTTCGCTCAAGGGCGCCGGCGCCCGCGTCAAGGTCACCGAGGTCGATCCGATCTGCGCGCTGCAGGCGGCGATGGACGGTTTTGAGGTGGTCACGCTCGAAGACGCGGCGCCGACGGCCGACATCGTCATCACCACCACCGGCAACAAGGACGTCGTTACCCTCGATCACATGCGCCTGATGAAGGACATGGTGATCGTCGGCAACATCGGTCACTTCGACAACGAGATCCAGGTGGCCTCGCTGCGCAACCTGAAATGGACCAACATCAAGCCTCAGGTGGATATGATCACCTTCCCGGACGGCAAGCGGATGATCCTTTTGTCGGAAGGCCGCCTGCTCAACCTCGGCAACGCCACCGGCCACCCGAGCTTCGTCATGTCGGCGTCCTTCACCAACCAGGTGTTGGCCCAGATCGAGTTGTACACCAAGCCCGGCCAGTACGAGAACCGGGTCTATGTCCTGCCGAAGCATCTCGACGAAAAGGTCGCGCGCCTGCATCTCGACAAGCTCGGTGCCCGCCTGACCGAACTGTCCGGCGAACAGGCCGCTTATATCGGCGTCACTCCGCAGGGACCGTTCAAGCCGGAACACTACCGCTATTAACCACGGCGAAACTTGCCACTAGATATTGAAGCCGGGCGATTGACTTTTCGCCCGGCTTTATTTTTGCGCTGATTGATTCTTCACGCCGATTCGCGCAAGCGCTATGGTGCTGATTCGCGGTCCGGGGACGAGGCCCGGCGCACGCATCAGGGCGGTCTTGCATTCAGGCGGCGAAGAGGACCAAGACATGCCGGGGGATAACCCGCCTTGCGCGGGACAGGCCGTTTCCGGCGGCCATAACGATTCGGTCACGGGCTCCGCTGCCAGAGGCGGCAGCCTTCTATGGCGCGCCGGCAGCCGTGTCGGGGTGCTGCTTGCTTCTTCCGCGCTGGTTGGTCCGCTGCTTGGCTTTACTGCACATGCCCAAACCCGCGCGGCGCAAAAGGCCGGGCTGTCGGTCAGCACGGTCGAGGTCATGCAACTCGCCATGTTCGTCGGCGTCATGGGGGCGGCATTGCTGTCGGCCATCTTTCTGATCCGCGAACGGGCGCGCACCGCGGCGGAAAATGCCGAGCTCAGGACCCGCATCGCCGATGTCAATGCCGCGCTGCAGCGCTCCGAGGCGCTGCTCCATTCCCGCGATCAGCGCGTGGTCGTATGGGCGGCCGAGAACAAGAAGCCCGAGCTTGTCGGGACATTGCCGATCGAGAGCGGCGCGCCGGAGGACCGGGCGGCCTTCCTGGCTTTCGGCCGCTGGCTGATGCCGCGTTCGGCGGCCGCACTCGAACATGCCGTCGCATCACTGCGGGACAAGGCAAAGCCGTTCGATCTGGTCATCGAATCGCAGGCCGGCCAGCCGCTCGAGGTTCACGGCCGCAAGAGTGCGGCGCATGTGCTGGTTCGCTTCGTCTCGCTTTCGGAGACACAGCGAAGCCAGGCCAGGCTGAAGATCGAGAACCAGCGCTTGGCCGCCGACCATGAGACGCTGATCGGTCTTCTGGATGCGCTCAAGATGCCGTCATGGCTGCGTACTGTCGACGGGCGGCTGAAATGGGTCAACCGGGCCTATGCCGAAGCGGTCGAGGCCGAGAATGCCGAAGCGGCGGTTCGTGACGGCAAGGAATTCCTCGGAGGCCAGGCGCGCGACACCATCGCTGCGCAGCACAAGTCGCACCCCGTCTTCGAACAGACGCTCTCCACGGTGATCGAAGGCGACCGCCGTATGTTTGCCGTGACCGATTTTGCCGGGGCGGATGGTTCGGCTGGTCTTGCCTGCGACATCAGCGCCATCGAGGCCATTCGCGCCGAATATGAGCGGACCGTGCAGAGCCACGCCGACACGCTCGATCAGCTCAACACCGCCGTAGCGATTTTCGATACCGACGAGAAATTGCGGTTTTTCAATCAGGCGTTCCAGAAACTATGGGGCCTCGACAGCGGTTTCCTGCACAGCGCGCCGGATAACGCCTTGCTGCTCGACCGCCTGCGCAGCGAAGGCAAGATCGCCGAGCAGCCCGAATGGCGGCGCTGGAAAGAGAGCCTGCTCGGCGCCTACCGCGCGGTTGAATCGCAGGAGCATTGGTGGCATCTGCCGGACGGCAAAACCATTCGCGTCGTCGCCAATCCGCAGCCCAAGGGCGGCGTCACCTGGGTGTTTGAGAACCTGACCGAGAAGATGGACCTTGAAAGCCGCTATCAGACCGCTGTGCGGGTTCAGGGTGAGACGCTCGACAACCTTGCCGAAGGCGTCGCTGTGTTCGGCCCCGACGGCAGGCTGAGATTGTCCAACCCGGCCTTCGCGGCCCTGTGGGGGCTGGATGCCGATGCCTCAAAACCCAACGTCCATGTCTCGACGATCCGCGAACTTTGCGACCGCCGTGCCGTCGACAGTCCGTGGGGCGGGTTCGTTGCCGCCATCACCGGCTTCGACGACGAGCGCCGCGACCGCCACGGCCAGACCGAATTGAACAACGGCACCGTTTTGCGCTACGCCGTCATCCCTTTGCCCAACGGCCAGGTGATGATGACCTTCGTCGACGTTACCGACAGCGTCAATGTCGAGCGGGCGCTGAAGGACAAGAATGAGGCGCTGCAAAAGTCCGACCAGATCAAGAACGAATTCGTGCAGCACGTCTCCTATGAGCTGCGCTCGCCACTCACCAACATCATCGGCTTTACCGAGCTTCTTTCACTGCCGTCGACTGGTCCGTTGAACCAGAAGCAACGCGAATATATCGGGCATGTCGGCTCGTCCTCCTCGGTCCTGCTCACCATCGTCAACGACATCCTCGATCTGGCGACGGTGGATGCCGGCATCATGGAACTCGACATTTCCGAAGTTCACATCAATCGAACCATTACGGCCGCCGCCGAACTGGTCGCCGATCGGCTGGAGGAACATGCGATCAAGCTTAGGATCGACGCGGCTGCCGCGCCGAAGACCTTCCACGGCGACGAGATCCGCGTCCGCCAGATACTCTACAATCTGCTCAGCAATGCCGCCAATTACGCGCCGGAGGCGAGCACCATAACGCTCGCCTGCCGCCAGCTTGCCGACGGCGTGGAATTTTCCGTTCACGATGACGGCCCCGGCATGCCGCCGGACCTGCTTGAGTCAGTGTTCCGGCGCTTCGAGCCGCGCACCAATGGCGGCCGCCGCCGTGGCGCCGGGCTCGGCCTGTCGATCGTCAAGAGCTTTGTCGAACTCCATGGCGGCAGCGTCCGCATCGAGACCGGCAGGGATAAGGGCACCACGGTTGTTTGCGCTTTTCCCGACACGCCGTCGGGCATCCGTGCGGCGGCCGAGTAGCGCGGTCGATGGCGGTATTGGTGCTGGAGCGTTTTCTCGCCGACGAGGCTGCGACGGCAAGGCTCGGCGAAGATCTTGCCATGTCGCTGCGCATTGGCGACGTGCTCGCTCTCAAGGGCGATCTCGGCGCCGGCAAATCGACCTTGGCACGGGCGCTGATCAGGGCGCTGGCCGACGATGCCGGCCTCGACGTGCCGAGCCCGACCTTCACGCTGGTCCAGAGCTACGACACGCGTGTGCCGGTCCATCATTTCGATCTCTACCGCTTGGGCACGGCATCCGAGCTGGACGAGCTGGGCTTCGACGAGGCGCTGACGCAAGGGGCTGCGCTGGTCGAATGGCCGGAGCGGGCAGAGGCATATTTGCCGAATACGTCGGTGCTGGTCGAACTTCTCCAGCAGGGCGACGGCCGACTGGCGAGACTGTCGGGAGAGGGCGCCGCCTTCGAGCGCGCGGCGCGATCGCTGGCAATGCGTGATTTTCTCGAACAGGCCGGTTGGGGCGAAGCGCAGCGACGACATTTTATCGGTGATGCCTCGGCTCGCTCCTACGAGATCGTCACGCTCGCCGGATTTCCGCCGCGCGTGCTGATGAACTCGCCAAGGCTGGTGCTCGGACCGCCAGTCCGCGACGGCAAACCCTATGCCGAGATCGCCCACACGGCGCAATCCGTTTCGGCATTCGTCGCCATCGACCGGGCCTTGCGGGCCGGCGGTGTCAGCGTCCCGGAAATCCATGCCCAGGATCTCGAGCAGGGTTTTCTTCTGCTGGAGCATCTCGGTTCCCAAGGCTTTCTCGACAAGCGCGGCCAGCCGGTGGCCGCGCGTTATGCGGCGGCGGCCGAACTGCTTGCCATGATGCACGGCAAAACATGGCCGGCCCGCATGCAGGCCGGCCCCGGCGTCTTCCACGAGGTGCCGCCTTTCGACCGCGACGCCATGATGATCGAGGCCGAATTGCTGGTCGACTGGTATGTCCCGGCGATTTCACGCGCTCCGCCAAGCGAGGCGCTGCGCGCCGGTTATCGCAGCGAATGGAATGCGGTGCTCGATCGGCTCGAGGGGCGCGAATACACGCTTATGTTGCGCGACTTCCATTCGCCCAACCTGATCTGGCGCGCTGACCGTTCCGGTCATGAACGCCTCGGCGTCGTCGATGTCCAGGATGCACTGATCGGACCGTCCGCCTACGACGTCGCATCGCTCGCCATGGACGCACGCGTCACCATTTCACCTGAAATCGAAAAGCACACGCTCGCCGCCTATATCGCCGCGCGGCGCGCGGCCGGCGTCTTCGACGAGGACGAATTCCTCGAAACCTATGCAATCATGGCCGCACAGCGCAATTCCAAGGTACTCGGCATCTTCGTGCGGCTCGAAAAACGCGACGGCAAGCCTTATTATCTGAAGCATCTGCCGCGCATCCGCGACTATCTTCGCCGGGCGCTGACGCATCCGGCGCTGGCCGGGCTGCAGGATTTCTACATCGCCCACGGCTTGCTGGAGGAACGCTCGATTTGACGGCTAAGGATTCAGGCCTGGCGGTGTCGGACGAGGGACCGATGCCAACGACCGCCATGGTGCTCGCCGCCGGGCTCGGCAAGCGCATGCGGCCGATCACCGATACCATGCCGAAGCCGCTGGTCAAGATCGCCGGCAAGACATTGCTCGACTGGGGGCTGGATTGCCTAGCCGAAGCCGGCGTCGCCAAGGCCGTCGTCAACGTCCATTACCTGCCGAAACAGATCGTGGACCATGTAGCCCGCCGCAATGCGCCGAGAATCGTCATTTCGGATGAGAGCAGCGGCCTGCTCGACTCTGCCGGCGGTATCGTCAAGGGATTGCCCTGGTTAGGGGCGCCCTTCTATGTGCTTAACGCGGACACCTTCTGGATCGACAGCGGCGTTTCCAATCTCAGGCGACTTGCTCTTGCATGGGAGGACGCGACAAGGGACATTCTGCTGATGCTTGCGGATCTTCAGTCGGCAACCGGACATAGCGGCGGCACCGATTTCCTGATGGCGCCGGACGGCGCCTTACGGCGTGCGAACAACGATCCGGCCGGCCTGATCTATGCCGGCGCCGCAATCATCCATCCGCGCATCTTCAAGGATGCGCCGGCCGGCCCGCTGTCGCTCAACGCCTATTTCGATGCGGCAATCGCCGCCGGCCGCCTGTTCGGCATGAAGATGCAGGGTCACTGGATCACAGTCGGCACACCTGACGCGATCCCGCGGGCGGAAGCAGCGGTCGCCGCCGCGCTTGCCGGCACGCCCAATGCTGTTGCTGAGGCACCCGGCGCTCTTACCGAGTCGAAATGAGCGGCTCCCGCCGCGTTTTCTCGATTCCGCCCGGAGCGCCGTTCCTGCCGACGCTGGCCGAGGAGCTGCTTGCAGGGCGCCTGGTTCCCGGCTTTGCCTACGATGGCGATCCGCTGATGCTGGCCGATCTCACCATCTATGTGCCGACGCGCCGTGCGGCGCGGGCGCTGCGCGGCGTCTTCGTCGATGCTCTCTCGCGCTCCGGAGGCCGCTCGGCGATCCTGCCGGTCATCCGCCCGCTTGGCGAGTTCGACGAAGATGAAGCGGCCTTCGAGGCAGGAGCTTCGGCCGCCATCGACCTTGCGCCGCCGATCGCCGCGGTAGAGCGCCTGCTGCTGCTTGCGCCGCTGGTGCGAGCGTGGAAACGCCGCCTGCCGGCACATGTCGCGGCACTGTTCGACGAGGAGATCGTCATCCCGGCCTCCGCCGCCGACGCCCTCTGGCTGGCGCGCGACCTGGCGCGGCTGATGGACGAGATCGAGACCGAGGGCACGGATTGGGCGAGGCTCGCCGACCTTGTGACCGGCAATCTCGCCGGCTGGTGGCAGGTGACGCTCGATTTCCTGAGCATCGTGACCGAGAACTGGCCGAAGCTGCTCGAGGAACGCCATCGCTCCAATCCCGCCGCGCATCGCAATGCCCTGATAAGGCTGGAGGCAGCGCGGCTGAGGCGCAATCCGCCGGCCGGGCCGGTGATCGCCGCCGGCTCCACGGGATCGATCCCAGCCACGGCCGAGCTGCTTGCCGTGATCGCCGGTCTGCCCAATGGCGCCGTTGTGCTGCCCGGGCTCGACCGGACACTGGACGAGCCGTCCTTTGCCGCCATCAGTGCACTCGGTGCGCGCCCGGCCCTGCTTGGCCACCCGCAATACGGCCTGGCAAAGTTGATCGGCAAGATCGGCGTGCCGCGCGCCGATGTCGAGGACCTTGCTGTTGCGCCGCGGCCGCTTGCATTGCGCGCCGCACTCGTCGGCGAAGCGCTTCGCCCGGCGGAGACTACCGAGCTCTGGGCCGAGACGCGCGCCCGCTTTACGGCCGGTGATATTGCCGAGGCTTTCGCTGACGTGACGCTTCTCGAAGCCGCCAGCGAACGCGATGAAGCCGTGGCGATCGCCGTCGCGCTCAAACAGGCCGTCGAACGGCCCGGCCAGCGCGCCGCGCTGGTCACCGGCGATCGCGCGCTGGCGCGGCGCGTCTCGGTCGAGCTGTTGCGCTTCGGCGTCGCCGCCGACGATTCCGGGGGCACGCCGCTCATCAACACGCCAGCCGCCAGCCTGCTCAGGCTGGCGCTTCAGGCAGCCTTCCGCCCGGGCGACCCGGTCGCCTTGCTGTCGCTGCTCAAGCATCCCCTGCTAGGCCTCGGCCGAGAGCGGGCAAGCGTGCGCCATGCGGCCGAAATCGTCGAACTCGTGGCGCTGCGCGGTGGCACCGGGCGTCCGGACGTCGCGTCGCTGCCGCAGCTCTTCGACACGCGGCTCCTCGAATTCGACGGCGGCGGCAATCGCCGCCCGCCTTTCTGGCGATCGCGCCTCTCGGTCAGGCGCATCGAACAGGCGCGCGAGCTGCTGATCCGGCTAGCGGCTGCGCTGGCGCCGCTGGTTGCTTTTCGCGGCGAGGAGAATGCCGATCTTGTCACGCTTGTGCGTGCCAGCGTCGTTGCGCTCGAAAGCCTCGGACGCGCCGCCGACGGCAGCCTGAGCGAACTCTATGCCGGCGATGCCGGCGAAAAGCTTGCCGAGCTCTTGCGCGGGCTGGTCGCGGCCTCGGTGTCGTTCTCCTTCGCGGCTGACGAATGGCCTGACGTGATGGAGGCGCTGATCGCGCCCGAGATGGTCAAGCCGGCGCAGGGCACTGACAGGAACATCGCCATCTGGGGTGTGCTGGAAGCGCGGCTTCAGGATGTCGACACGCTGGTCGTCGGCGGGCTCAACGAAGGCGTGTGGCCGCGCAAGCCGGAGAGCGACCGCTTCATGTCGCGGCTGATGAAGACCGGCATCGATCTTGAACCGCCGGAGCGGCGCATCGGCCTTGCCGCCCATGATTTCCAGATGGCCATGGGCGCCAAGAAATTGGTGCTGGCCCGCTCCGCCCGTTCCGGCGACGCACCGTCGGTGCCCTCGCGCTGGCTGCAGCGTATCCTTACCTTCGTCGGCGAGGACCATGCTACGGCACTTCGCCGGCGCGGCGATGAACTGCTTGCCTGGGCGCGTGCGCTCGATGCCGGCGAAAAGCAGGACTTTGCGCCGCGGCCGCAGCCGAAACCGCCGCTCATCGTACGGCCGCACCACTTCTCGGTCACCGAGATCGAAACGCTGCGTCGCGATCCCTATGCGGTCTATGCCAGAAGGATACTCGGCCTGATGCCGCTCGATCCGGTCATTCGCGATCCGGGCGCCGCCGAGCGTGGCACGCTGTTTCACGCAATTCTGCACCTCTTCTCGGCGAGGGTGGCCGACCCGCGCGCGCCGGAGGCGCTGGACGGGCTCATCGCCGCAGGCCGCTCCTGCTCTGCCGAGGCTGCGCTGCCCGCCGATGTCGAGGCGGTGTGGTGGCCACGCTTCGAAAAGCTTGCCGCCGGCATCATCGAATGGGAGCGCGGCCGGGCCGCAGCCGTGGCACGGCGGCACGCCGAGGAACGCGCCGAAAAGACCGGGGTCGGCCGATCCGGCGTAACCCTGTCCGGCTATGCCGATCGCATCGATCTGCTGGCTGGCGGAATGGCCGACATCCTCGACTACAAGACCGGCTCGTCGCCATCCAAGGCACAGGCGCACACGCTGCTCGCGCCGCAACTGGCGCTGGAGGGCGCGCTGCTCAGGCGCGGCGCTTTCAAGGAGCTTGGCGCATGCGAGCCGTCGCAACTGGCCTTCGTGCGGCTGAGGCCGAATGGCGAAGTGTTCGAGGAATCCATCCTCGAATACAACCGCAGGCCGCGAACCGCTGCCGATCTCGCCGAAGAAGCGTGGGCGCGGCTGGAAAAACTGCTGATCCACTACGCCGACCCGGCGACCGGCTATCTGTCGCGGGCGCTGCCGTTCCGCGAGGGCGAGACCGACGGCGACTATGACCATCTCGCCCGCGTGCTCGAATGGTCGGCCGGCGGCGACGCCGACGACGAGGGAGGGGAGGCATGAAAAAGGCCTACCCCATTCCAAGCGACACTGCCGCGAGCCAGGCAAGCGCGTCCGACCCGCGCAATTCCGCCTGGGTGTCGGCCAACGCCGGATCCGGCAAGACCCATGTACTCGCCCAGCGTGTTATCCGGCTTCTGCTGCGTGGCACCGATCCGTCCAAGATCCTGTGCCTGACCTATACGCGTGCCGCCGCCGCCAACATGTCGAACCGGGTGTTTTCGACCCTGTCGCAATGGACGACCTTGGGCGATGCCGAGCTCTCGAAACGGATAGAGGCGCTGGACGGCCGCCAGCCCGACCGCGAAACCATGCGCCGGGCGCGGCGGTTGTTTGCGGAGGCGCTGGAGACACCGGGCGGGCTGAAGATCCAGACCATCCACGCCTTCTGCGAATCGGTGCTGCATCAGTTCCCGCTGGAAGCCAATATCCCGGCGCATTTCGAAATGCTCGATCCGCAAATGGAGGCTTCGCTGTTCGCCGCCGCCCGCCGCGACATGATTTCGGGCGGCGTTGCAGGCGATGCGGCGTTGGCCGAGGCCTTCGCCACCGTGCTTGAGCGCGGCGGCGAACATGGGCTCGACGCACTGCTGGCCGAGATCGTGCGCAAGCGCGATGGTTTGCGTGCGTTCATCGCCGCGGCCGGCGGCGATGGTTTTCAGGCGCTGTTCGACGAGTTTCAGTTCCGCGCCGGCCAGACGGCCGAAGGCATAGCCGCCTCCGTCTGGCCGCTGCCCGGCTTCCTGCCGGATTATCTCGTCACCTTTTCACGGGCGGCCGAGGCCGCCGATGCGCGCGTGGTGCTGAACAATATGCTGCCATACGCCCGTCTCGCCTTCGCCGAGGAGCATCCGGTGCGTCGCCTGAATTTGCTCTCCAAGGCTTTCCTGAGGGCCGACGGCGAGCCTTACGATCCGGCAAAGACGTTCAAAAGGGCATTGCTTGACCGGTTGCCCGATCTTGCCGAACGATATCTGGCGGCGGTCGACGCCATTCTCGAAATCTCCGACCGGCTGGCCTTGTTCAGGATGCTGGAAGGCACCCGTGCGGCGCTGACCATCGCCGACTGGCTGATCGCCCGCTACGAGCAATTGAAGCGCGCCCGCGGCTTCCTCGACTTCAACGACCTGATCACCCGCACGGTCCATCTACTGGCGCGGCCCGACGCCGGCCCATGGGTGCAATACAAGCTCGACCAGGGCATCGACCACATCCTCCTCGACGAGGCGCAAGACACCAGTCCCGACCAGTGGGAGGTGGTCAAGCGGCTGGCGGAGGAGTTCTTTGCCGGACTCGGCGCACGCGACGCCGTCCACCGCACCATCTTTGCGGTCGGCGACGAAAAGCAGTCGATCTATTCCTTCCAGGGAGCCGCCCCGGACTCCTTTGCCGACAGCCGGATTTTGTTTGCCGGCAAAGTCAGATCCGCCGCCGCCGCCTTCGCCGATCTCAAGCTGACCTGGTCGTTTCGCTCGACCGACGACGTGCTTGCGGCGGTGGATCGTGTCTTTGCCGACCCGGACGTGCGGCGCGGCATCAGCCACGATCCCGATCCGCTCGACCACAAGGCGATCCGCAACGATGCGCCGGGCTATGTCGAGGTCTGGCCCTCGCTCGGCGCCGACATCGTCGACGAACCGGACGACTGGACGCAAGCGGTGGATCACGCCCACGCACCGGCGGTGCGCGTTGCCGAAAACGTTGCAGCGACCATTGCCAGCTGGATCGGCGGCGGCGAGGTCATCGAAGGGCGCGGCAAGAAACTCCGGCCCGGCGACGTGCTGGTGCTGGTGCGCAAGCGCGACCGCTTCGTCCATGCCCTGACACGGGCGTTGAAGCGCCGCGACATCCCCGTGGCCGGCGCCGACCGGCTCAGCCTGCCTGGCCATATCGCGGTGAAGGACCTGATCGCACTCGGTCATTTCCTCATCCAGCCCGAGGACGATCTGTCGCTGGCCGCCGTGCTGCGCAGCCCGGTCTTCGATGTCTCGGAAGAGCAGCTTTTCGCGCTTGCTGCGGGGAGGCCGTCGGGCGTCTCGCTGATCGCCTCGCTGCGCCGGCATGCCGGCGAAAGCGAGGCGTTGGCCGCCGTCGTCAGCCGGCTCGACACATGGTCGAACGAGGCCGCATTCAAGCCGGTGTTCGAATTCTATGCTGCAGCTCTCGCCCGCGACGGCCTGCGCAAGAAGATGATCGCGCGGCTCGGGCCGGAGGCCGGCGACATCCTCGACGAATTCCTGAATTTCTGCCTGGCCGAGGAGCGGACCGGCCTGCCGGGACTGGAATCCTTCCTGTCGACGCTGGAAAACGCCGGCCCCGAGATCAAGCGCGAAATGGACCAGACCCGCGACGAGGTTCGCGTCATGACCGTGCATGCCGCCAAAGGCCTGGAGGCGCCGGTGGTATTCCTTGTCGATGGCGGCTCCGCGCCGTTCAGCGACCAGCATCTGCCGAGATTGATGCCGTTCGAAGGCTCGGGCGACTGCTGGGAGGGCAAGGGTTATC
Organism: Mesorhizobium sp. M0410; assembly: GCF_040321435.1. Lineage (NCBI taxonomy): Bacteria > Pseudomonadati > Pseudomonadota > Alphaproteobacteria > Hyphomicrobiales > Phyllobacteriaceae > Mesorhizobium > Mesorhizobium sp. M0410. The sequence continues at coordinate 130,365 of NZ_JAMYRN010000001.1, read as the reverse complement.
TCTGGCGTTCGGCCAGCGATGTCGCCAATGGATTTTCACGCGCCGCATCGGCCCGCGCCCGAGAGCTCGCCGACGATGAATATCGCCGGCTGCTCTATGTCGGCATGACCCGCGCCGAGGATCGGCTGATCGTCTGCGGCTACCATGGCAAGCGGGCGCCGAATACCGGCACCTGGCATTCGATCGTCAGCCGCGCACTGGTCGGTGCCACGGAGAGCGAAGAACGCCGGCATCCCGCCACCGGCGAGACCGTGCATCGTTTCCAGGTGACGAAACTGCCGCCCATGCCACTGGCGTCCGTGGATGAGGCACGACAGGCTGAACGCTTTGCGCCATTGCCGGAAACCCTGTTCCAGCCTCTGCCGCCCTTCGAGGAATTGCCGCGGCCGCTCTCGCCGTCCGGCGCCTCGGTGCTGATCGACGAGGCGCGGCAAGCGGTAGCCGACACGCGTTCGCCGGTGCTGGATGCCAACGCCGAGCCCGGCTTTGCCGTCGTGCGCGGGCTGGCGCTGCACAAATTGCTGCAGATGCTGCCCGGCATCGCCGAGGGAAAACGCCGGGATGCCGCCGAACGCTATCTGGCAAGAGCCGGCGCGGCATGGCCCGACGGCGAGCGCGACAAGGCCCTGGCTGGCGTTTTCAGAATTCTTGCCGACAGCCGTTTCGCACCGCTGTTTGCGCCAAACTCGCGCGCCGAAGTCGCCATCATGGGCAGCCTGGGAGTGAGGGGCAAACTGCGCTCGATTTCCGGCAAGATCGACCGGCTTGCAGTAACGCCGGACAAGGTTTCGATCGTCGACTACAAGACCAATCGGCCAGCGCCAGCTACGCTCGCCGAAGTCCCGCAAGCCTATGTTCTGCAGCTCGCACTCTATCGCGCCCTGCTTCAGCCGCTCTATCCGGGACGCGAGGTCTCGGCGGCGCTGCTGTTCACCGAGGCGCCGCGGCTGATCGATCTGCCGGCAGCGGCCATGGACGACGCGCTTGCTAGACTCACGGGAGCGTGACACAACACTTGCTTGAAGACGGACGCGATCACCACCACATTTGGTGCGACGAACAAATCGAAAGGATCTCAGCATGGCCACCGTCAAGGTCGACAAGAGCAATTTCCAGGCCGACGTGCTCAACGCCAAGGAGCCGGTCGTGGTCGATTTCTGGGCGGAATGGTGCGGCCCGTGCAAGATGATCGCCCCGGCGCTCGAGGACATCGCCATCGAACTCGGCAGCAAGATAAAGATCGCCAAGCTCAACATAGACGAGAATCCTGAGCTGGCCGCGCAGTTCGGCGTGCGCTCGATCCCGACGCTGATGATCTTCAAGGGCGGCGAAGTCGCCGACATGAAGGTTGGTGCTGCGCCGAAAACGGCATTGTCGCATTGGATCAACGGCAGCCTCGCCTGATCCGATCAAAATTTTGCAGAAAGCCCGGCCTTGTGCCGGGCTTTCTTTTGCTGGCGTCATTGGTGGGGCGCTCTGGCACTCGCGGCTTGCCGCCCGGTATTCTTCTGTTCGGAATACAAAGGGGAAGCGATATGACCGGATCCGCCAAGGCCACCGTCTTCATCGACAATGAGCGAGTCATTGTCACCGAATACCGTTTCGCCCCGGGCGACAACACCGGCTGGCACCGCCATGGCCACGACTATGTGATCGTGCCGTTGACCGACGGTAAGGTGAAGCTCCTGACCAAGGATGGGGAATCCTTTGCCGAAATGAAGAAGGGCTCGCCGTATTTCCGCAATGAGGGCGTCGAACATGACGTGATCAGCGCAAACGATAGCGAATTCGCCTTCATCGAGGTCGAACTGAAGTAGTCCACCAACCACCGGCTGCGCCGCTACAATTGTCCGGCGCGGCGCTATTCACCAATCCGCGATACGATCGCCGCCGACGAATTGTGCGCTTTTCTCAGTGTATTCGAACAGTTCGACCTTCACACCGTTGGGGTCGCGGATCCAGGCCTGGTAGGTGTCATCGCACGCGCGTTTCTTGGAAGTGACATCGACCCCCTTTGACCTCAGATGGGCGATCGCGGCGTCGATGTTTTCCACTTCGAGGCAGAAGTGGTTGATCTGGTTCAAGTCGCTATAGCTTGCGCCGTCTTTCTGGAACACCTCGACATGGCTACGGCTGCCGCAATTGAGGTAGAAGCCGAAAGTCTTCCCGTCGCGCAGGAAATTGAACTGGGTGTCCATGCCGAGGACGTCCCGATAGAAGCGTCGCGTCATCTCCAGGTCATTCGCGAAAATGCAAACGTGTGCGAGCTGCTTTACCTTGATCATGACTGGCTCCTCGCGGTGATCTGACAGGTGTGGCGCCATCGCGGCCCGGGCGAACGCACGCCTCAGGTTGGCGGCGTGCCGTTTTCGGCCAGTACCCCGCCGGCCAGGTAAAGCGATCCGCCGATCAGGATGCGTGGCGGCGGTCCGTCCCATGTGTCGCGCAGCAGCATCAGTGCGCTTGCAACGGAACTAACCGGTTCGGCCGACAAGCCTGCCTCAATGGCGCGGGTCGCCAGTTCGTCGTTTGGCACGCCGGCGTCGCTCAGACTCACCGGCACGGTGTAGACGTGCCGCACCAGCCCTTTGAAGGCCCGGAAATAGCCGCTCTGGTCCTTGGTGTTGATCATGCCCGAGATCAGGAACAGCGGCCGCGGGTTCTTTTCCTCCTGCTCCGCCAGCGCCTCAGCGACGACCACGCCTGCGCCGGGATTATGGCCGCCGTCGAGCCAGATGTCGGCGCCCTTCGGCGCCAGTTCGCTCAGCCGGCCTTGCGGCAGCTTTTGCATGCGGCCCGGCCAGGCGACATTCGCCATCGCCTTCTCGGCGGCGCGGTGGCTGATCTCGAAGCCGGCCGCCTTGACCGCCGCGATCGCTGCCGCTGCATTGGCGAATTGATGGCGCCCCGGCAGGCGCGGCGGCGGCAGGTCCATCAATCCATCTTCGTCCTGATAGACCATGCGGCCGTTTTCCTCATAGGCAAGGAAATCCTGGCCATAGACGAAGGCGGGGCAGTCGAGCCGTTCGGCGGTTTCGATGAGCACCTGCTGGGCCGTCTCGCTTTCCTGCGCGCCGATGACGACCGGGCACCCGCGCTTGATGATGCCGGCCTTTTCGGCGGCGATCAGCTCGACGCGGTCGCCGAGATAGGCTTCGTGGTCGAGCGAGACCGGCATGATCACCGACACGGCCGGCTCGGCGATGACATTGGTGGCGTCGAAGCGGCCGCCAAGGCCGACCTCGAGGATGACGGCATCGGCCGGATGCTCGGAAAACAGCAGGAAGGTAACGGCGGTGAGGATTTCGAACACGGTGATCTTCTGGCCTTGATTGGCCTCGGCGACCCGGGCGATGGCTTCGGCGAAGACCTTGTCGTCAACCAGCCTGCCGCCGCCATCGGCGGCCAGCCGGTAGCGCTCGTGCCAGTTCACTAAGTGTGGCGAAGTGTGGACGTGGACGCGGTAGTCGGCTGCTTCGAGCAGCGCCCGTGAAAAGGCGGCACAGGAGCCCTTGCCATTGGTGCCGGCGATGTGGATGACCGGCGGCAGCTGGTCCTGCGGATTGCCGAGGCGTTCGAGCAGCCGCGAAATGCGGTCGAGCGAAAGGTCGAAGCCCTTCGGGTGAAGCGCCATCAGGCTTTCGATTTCGCGGTCGGCGGCAAGCGTGGTCATGGGAGAATCCTAGGCGCGTGCGCAACGGCACACAACAGCCGCTCGCGCCGCGGGCTGTCGCGTCAGGCGTGCGGCCGGGCTTCGGCCGGAATCACAGACGGCGGCAGGATCTCCGGCTCCTGCGGTTTTTGCTCCTCCGGCAGCTTGAGCAGCATTCTCAACAGCCGCGCAATCGTCTGGCGCATCTCCAGCCGTGACACCACCATGTCGACCATGCCGTGTTCCATCAGATATTCGGCGCGCTGGAAGCCTTCGGGCAGTTTTTCCCTGATCGTCTGCTCGATGACGCGCGGTCCGGCAAAGCCGATCAGCGCGCCTGGTTCGGCAATGTGCACGTCGCCCAGCATGGCGTAGGAGGCGGTGACGCCGCCGGTCGTCGGGTTGGTCAGGACGACGATGTAGGGCAGGCCGGCCTCCTTCAGCCTGTCGACGCCGACCGTGGTCCGCGGCAACTGCATCAGCGACAGGATGCCTTCCTGCATACGCGCGCCGCCGGAGGCCGCAAACAGGATCAGCGGCCGCTTGCGCTGCAAGGCGACCTCGAAACCATGCACGATGGCGTCACCGGCCGCCATGCCGAGCGAGCCGCCCATGAAGGCAAAATCCTGCACCGTCACCACCACCGGCACGCCTTCGACCGTGCCCAGCGCATTGATGATGGCGTCTTCCATGCCGGTCTTGGCCTTGGCATCCTTCAGCCGGTCCACGTAGCGCTTCTCGTCGCGGAACTTGAGCGGATCCTGAACGACCTTGGGGTTTTCCAGCGTCTCGTATTTGCCGTCGTCGAGGAAGAATTTCAGCCGTTCCTTAGCCGATATCTTCATATGGTGGCCGGAGGACGGGATGACGAACTGGTTCTGCTCCAGATCCTTATGGAACACCATTTCGCCGGTCTCGGGATCCTTGATCCACAGGTTTTCCGGCATGTCGGTGCGGCGGCCGAGCATCGAATTGATCTTCGGACGGACGTAATTGGTGATCCAGTTCATCGCTTCGGCTCCTGTCCCTTAAGAAGACGTAGGAAGATTATTCGGCGGCAGCAAGGCGAGCCGCGCGAACCCCTTGCGAAAGCCCGCTGACCAGCGTGGCGACGGCCTCGGCCGGATCGGCGGTCTTTTCGCCCTTCGGCCCGAGCACGTTGGCGACGGCATTGACAATCGCGGTGCCGACAACGACGCCGTCGGCCGACGCGCCGATGATGCGCGCCTGCTCTGCGGTCTTGACGCCGAAGCCGACGCAGACCGGCAGGTCGGTATGGCTCTTGATGCGCTTGACAGCTGCCGCCACCTTGCCGGTGTCGGCCAGCGCCGAACCGGTGATACCGGTCATCGACACATAATAGACGAAACCGGAGGTGTTCTGCAGCACCTTGGGCAGGCGCTTGTCGTCGGTGGTCGGCGTCGCCAGCCGGATGAAATTGATGCCGGCCTTGAGTGCCGGGATACAAAGTTCCTCATCCATCTCCGGCGGCAGGTCGACGACGATCAGCCCGTCTATGCCGCTGGCCAGCGCGTCGCTCAGGAAGCGCTCGACGCCGTAGATGTAGATCGGATTGTAATAGCCCATCAAGACGATCGGCGTTTCACTGTCGCCGGCGCGGAATTCCGAGGCCATCTTCAGTGTCTTGACCAGTGTCTGGCCGCCCTTCAGCGCCCGCAGGCCGGCCGCCTGGATCGCCGGGCCGTCGGCCATCGGATCGGAAAACGGCATGCCGAGCTCGATGATGTCGCTGCCGGCGCCGGGCAGCGCCTTCATGATCGAGAGCGACGTGTCGTAGTCAGGGTCGCCGCCCATGAAATAGGTTACGAGTGCCGGTCGGCCCTCGGCCTTCAGCTTTGCCATGCGGCGGTCGATACGGGTGGCCATGATCAGATCTCCATGCCCAGCATATTGGCCACCGTATGCACGTCCTTGTCGCCGCGGCCGGACAGGTTGACGATGACGATCTGGTCCTTGTCCATGTCAGGCACGATCTTCACCGCCTGTGCGATGGCATGGGCCGATTCAAGCGCAGGAATGATGCCCTCGACGCGTGTCGTCAACTGGAACGCCTCCAGCGCCTCGCTGTCGAGGATCGGCACGTAGTCGACGCGGCCGGAATCGCGCAGCCATGAGTGCTCCGGCCCGACGCCGGGATAGTCGAGGCCGGCCGAGATCGAGTGGCCGTCCATGATCTGGCCGTCGGCGTTCTGCAGGAGGTAGGTACGGTTGCCATGCAGCACGCCGGGCGCGCCGGCACTCATCGAGGCGCAATGCTCGATGCCGTCGAGGCCGCGGCCTCCGGCTTCTACGCCGATGATGCGCACCTCACTGTCGTCGAGGAAGGGATGGAACAGGCCGATAGCGTTGGAACCGCCGCCGACACAAGCGATGATGGTGTCCGGCAGCCGGCCTTCCTGCTCGAGGATCTGGGCGCGCGCCTCGGTGCCGATCACCGACTGGAAGTCGCGCACCAACTCCGGATAGGGGTGCGGGCCGGCGGCGGTGCCGATCAGGTAATAGGTATCCTCGACGTTGGTCACCCAGTCGCGCAGGGCCTCGTTCATGGCGTCCTTCAGCGTGCCGTGGCCGGCCGTCACCGGCCGCACCTCGGCGCCCAGAAGCTTCATGCGAAAGACGTTGGGGCTTTGCCGGGCGACATCGGTCGCGCCCATATAGACGATACAAGGAAGCCCGAAGCGCGCCGCGACCGTGGCGGAAGCGACACCATGCTGGCCGGCACCGGTCTCTGCGATGATCCTCGTCTTGCCCATGCGCTTGGCGAGCAGGATCTGGCCGAGGCAGTTGTTGATCTTGTGCGAGCCGGTGTGGTTCAGGTCCTCGCGCTTGAAATAGACCTTTGCGCCGCCCCCGAGGCCCTTCGCCGAGGAGACCTCACGAAGATGCCTGGTCAGGCCTTCGGCGAAATAGAGCTTCGACGGCCGCCCGGCGTAATGCGTCGAGAGATCGGTCAGTTCGGCCTTGAAATCCGGGTCGTTCTTGACCTCGTTCCAGTGCCGCTCCAGCTCGAGGATCAGCGGCATCAGCGTTTCGGCAACGAAACGACCGCCAAAAATGCCGAACATGCCCTGCTCATCGGGGCCGGTGCGGAAGGAATTCGGTATCGCCGGCTTGTCCATCGCCGATCTCCTGGTCTGAGGTTTGAAGCGTGGTCAGGCGGCGCGGTTGTCGCGTGCTGCCCCGACGGCGCGGAAAAATTGTTCGATCAGCGCCGGTTCCTTGACGCCCGGCGCGCTCTCCACGCCCGAGGAAACATCTATTCCGGGCGGGTTCGCCAGCCGAAAGGCGTCGCCGATATTGCCGGCATTGAGCCCACCGGAAAGCATGTAATCAACGCCGGCGTCAAGGCCGGCCAGAATGCGCCAGTCGAAGGCAAGACCGTTGCCGCCCGGCAATTCCGAACCCTTAGGCGGCTTGGCATCGAACAGGAAGCGGTCCGCAATGCCGATGAAGGGTTTGACCCGCGCGAGATCGGCAGCCTCGCTGACCGGCAGCGCCTTCATCACCGGCAAACCGTAGCGGGCCTTCACCTCGGCCACCCGCTCGGGGGGCTCGGCGCCGTGAAGCTGCAGCATATCGGGCTGTATCTTTTCGACGATCTCGTCCAGGAACGCATCGCTGGCGTCGACCGTCACGGCAACCGCCTTAGCCTTGCCGCGCGCCGCTTCGCGCAGGCGGTCGGCTTCGGCCGGCTCGACATAGCGCGGGCTTTTGGCAAAGAAAATGAAGCCGACATGGCTGGCGCCGCCGGCCAATGCCGCGGCTAGTGCCTTGTCGGTCTTCAACCCGCATATCTTGATGTCGAGCGCCATGGCGCGGGATTGGCACGAAACGGCCAAAGAGTCGAGAAAAAGCATCCTGTTTGCCGCCAGCGCGGAACGCGCTACCTTGCTAATGTAAGAGCGGAACGCGCTACCTCGCTAATATAAGAGCGCAACGCTACTTGCTCAGGCACAAAGGCGGGAGAACAAAGATCATGCCGGAAAAGACCGTCGCGGAACTCAGGCAAAAGCTGGCGCAGGCCCATGAGGTCATCGCTCATTTGATGGACAAGGCGGCTTTCAACGGCGCCGAGGCGCACCGAGCCCTGGCTTATTTCAGCAACGAGACGTTCGAGAAGGATTTTCTGCCCTGGCCCCGCCATGTCGATGAGGGGTTGCGGCCGGAGGAGTTGAACGCGGCGAATGACGATTGATCGGACAACTACTCGAACGCGATCGCCTGCAGCGCGCCGCCATTGCGCTTGAGCCAATCCTTGCAGCGTTCGGTATCCGGGCAAAGCTGCTCGCACAGTTTCCAGAATTTCGGCCCGTGGTTCATCTCCTTGAGATGCGCCACCTCGTGCGCGACGAGGTAGTTTATCACCGGCCGTGGCGCCATCATGATACGCCAGGAAAACGACAGATTGCCGTCCGACGTGCACGACCCCCAGCGGCTCGACGTATCCTTGAAGCGGATCGCCTTGGCGCGCTTGCCGACCGCCGCGCTGTGCTTGGTCACCAGCGCCTCGATCTCGCGCTTGGCTTCGCGCTTGAGGAAATCGGCGATGCGGCGCGGCAGATGCACGCGTTCGCCATGCACGATCATCAGCGGCCCGCGCTCGTCGCGCGACAGCGTGACGGTGCCGCGTTTCGACGGTTCATGGACGATGCGATGCGGCACGCCGCGCACCGGTATCTTGATGCCGGGCCGCACCTGCGGCCGGTTGGGCACCTTGGCCAGCCTTTGCTCCAGCCAGTCCTGATGGCGGTCGAGAAATTTTTCCACCTCGCCGCGCCGCAGCCCCGGCGGCACGGTGATGCGCAAGCCGCGGCCGCCGGAATCGATGCGCAGCGTCAGGCGCCGCGCCCGGTCGTTCTCAACGATCTTGAGCGGCAGCGTGCGGCCGGCAACGCAATGCTCGCGCTCCACGACGGGCGTGGGCTTGGGTTTCGTCGGGGTGCGAAAGAAGCCGAAGGACATTCCGGGACGATACGTGATTCGAGGGAAACGACTAGAACAAAAAAGAAACGGCGCCGCTGACGCGACGCCGTTGGATTATCTATCTGCGCACGGGACCTTACTCGTCGAGCAGGCCTGGCGTGGACTTGCCGCTGGGTTTGTTGTTCGTCGCCGACCCGGTCGTGGGGGACGTCGACTTGTTGCGATTGGCCATGAAGCGATCGAACTCTTCCTGGTCCTTGGCGCGGCGCAATTCGCGGGCATACTCGTCGAACTCGCTCAGCATCTCGTCGAGCTTGCGGCGTTCCTCGGCAAGACGCTCGAGTTCCTTTTCGCGCCAGTCATCGAAAGCGACGTTGCCGGTGCGGGCGGAGCCATGACCCCAGCGCGCGGCCTTGTCGGAACCGCGGCGGCAGCCGGCGAAGATGCCGTCAGTGGCGCGGTTGACGTCGCGCTTGAAGCCCTCGAGCCGGTCGCCCCAGATGATGTAAGCGAGCATGGCCAAGCCGAGCGGCCAGAACACCATGAACCCGATCACCATCAACGCGATGGTCGCCGGCGTCCAGGCCGGACGGATCAATGCAGATGTGTTCATTTCTCCCAATCCTTCAGTTGGAGACAGCCAAATCCGGCTGCGTTGAATCGAAATGGGATGGAGAAAACGGCGATTCAAGACAGCGATCGCCAAAACCGGACAAGCGGCTGAAATGATTATCGCTTTTTGAGATTTTCGAGGAAAAGCACGACCAATCCGGCAATCAGCCCCCAGAACGCCGCGCCGACGCCGAACAGCGTCAGCCCCGATGCGGTGACGGCGAAGGTGACCGTGGCGGCCATCCGCTCGTCCTCGTCTTTCAAGGCGATCGACAGTGCATTGGCGAGCGGTGCCATCAGCGCCAGGCCGGCGACCAGCGCGATCAGGCTCTGCGGCAACACGGCGAAGATCGCCACCAGCGAGGCGCCGAACAGGGCAAAGACGAGATAGGCCAACGCATAGAACGGCCCGGTCTTCCAGCGCTCGGCCGGATCGGGATGCACGTCGGGCCCGGTGCAGATCGCCGCCGAGATTGCCGCCAGATTGGTGGTCGAGGCGCCGAACGGCGCCGTCAGCAGCGAAAACAGGCCGGTGACGCCGATCAGCGGCCCGGGTTCGGGATGATAGCCGGCTGCCCTCAGCACGGCGAGGCCGGACAGGTTCTGCGAGGCCATGGTGACGAGGTAGAGCGGCAAGGCGAGGCCGATGATTGCAGTGGCGGTGAACTGCGGCATCACCAGCGTCAAGCTCGAGAGTTCCGGTGCCGGCAGACCGCCGACCCGGCCGGTGAGGAAGGCGGCGAGACCGCCGCCGATCAGCACCAGCAGCACCGACAGCGCCGGGTTGAACAGGCGAATGACGAAGAATGCCGCAACCAGCGGCAGGATCAGCCAGGGGTCGACGGGAACGGTCTTGACCGCATTGATGGCGAAGGTGACGACGATGCCGGCCAGCATTCCGGATGCGACCGACGCCGGTATTCTGGCGATCAGCTTGGTCAAGGGCCCGAACAGGCCTGTGGCGATCAGCAGGACCGCGGTGACGACGAAGGCGCCAACCGCCTCACCCATCGAAAAGCCGGTCGACGCGGCGATCAGCGCCACGCCTGGCGTCGACCATGCGGTGATGACCGGCATTTTTGTGCGCCAGGACAGCCACAGGCTCTCGATCGCCATCGCCAGGCAAAGCGCCGTCACCCAGCTTGCCGTCTCGACCTGCGTTGCGCCGACCGCCTTGGCGGCGGCAATGACGATGGCCAGCGTACCGCCGAAGCCGACGATCGCCGCCACGAAGGCGGACACCGGAATGGAAATGCGCATGCCTCTATCCCGCCTGCCGCACCATAGCGTCCACCGTCCGCACCAGCATGTCGAGATCCTGTGGCCGCGACAGGCGGTGGTCGCCGTCCGGGATGAGCGACAGCGTGACGTCGTCGGCCGGCAGCAGGCTGACCAGCTTCAGCGCATGGCTCGACGGCACGTCGGGATCGGCCAGGCCTTGCAGGATGTGGACCGGACAGTGCGTGTCGATCGGCCCGGTCATCACCCGGTTGTTGCGGCCGTCCTCGATCAGTGCGCGCGTGTAGATGTACGGTTCGGCGGAATAGTCCGACGGCTCTTCGAAAAAGCCCTTTTTCCTGAGGTCGCGCTTCTGCGCACCGGTCAGCACCGGCTCCACCAGTTCGAACGTGAAATCGGGCGCCGGCGCCAGCAGCACAAGGCCGGCGACGCTGTTCTCGCCCGCCTTGCGCAACTCCTGCACCATGCGCAGCGCGATCCAGGCGCCCATCGACGAACCGACCAGGATTTGCCTGCCCTGGGTGAAACGGCGGAAAACCGCCAGGCTCTCGCCCAGCCATTTCGAGATGGTGCTGTCGGCAAAGGCACCACTCGATTCGCCGTGGCCGGAATAATCGTGGCGCAGGAAGGCGCGGCCTTCTTTGCGCGTCCATTCCGACAAGGTTTCGGCCTTGGTGCCCAGCATGTCGGATTTGTAGCCGCCAAGCCAGACGATGCCGGGCTCGGCACCTGCCGCATGCCTGACGGCGATGCTCGTCCCGTCGACGTCCAGGAAGATCGGGGTGGTGCTCATGGTGTATTCCCTCACGCCGGTCTTTTGGCACAAGCGGGGGTTCAACGAAAAGTGCTCTGCTACTTTCTTCGCTTGGTGCAGAGGAGCATTCATCGGGCAGGTGATTTCCTGAGAATGCTGTGCTATTGACTCCGACCGCGCGCTCACCACATTGCGCGTTCGCAATTCTGAACTGAAGAACCCCTTAACGAAACGGCTCAAGGAGACCACGACCATTCGCAGACCTTTCAAAGCAGCGGCGCCCACCAAGGAAGGCCCGCGCTCCAACCGTGACATCCGGGTTCCCCGGGTCCAGCTAATCGACGCCGAAGGCCAGAACCGCGGCGATGTCTCCATCAACGAGGCATTGCTGCTCGCCGAAGAGGCTGGGCTCGACCTGGTCGAGATATCGCCCAATGCAGTGCCGCCCGTCGTAAAGATCCTCGATCTCGGCAAGCTGAAATACGCCAACCAGAAGAAGGCGGCCGAGGCGCGCAAGAACCAGAAGGTCATCGAGATCAAGGAGATCAAGATGCGCCCGAACATCGACAGCCACGACTACGAGACCAAGATGAAGGCTGTCCGGCGCTTTTTCGAGGAAGGCGACAAGGTCAAGCTGACATTGCGCTTCCGCGGTCGGGAGATGGCGCATATGGAACTCGGCATGCAGCTTCTGAACAAGGTTCGCGAGGAAGTGGCGCCCATCGCCAAGGTCGAAGCCGAACCGAAGCTCGAAGGCCGCCAGATGATGATGGTGCTGGCGCCCCGCTAAAGCGCGTTGCGCTTTAGTTCTGTTTTGTGCATGTCGTTGTCGCAAAACCGCTGCGCACTTTTGGGCGACGTGCATAAAATCCGCCTGAATCATGTTGCAAGGCGTCCCGGCGATCGGCGGGGCGCCTGTTTTCTTGGCCAGACGCTGCGATCGCCGGCGAGAGCAAAGACGCTCTGGTTCCCTCGACGATCGGATTCCCGACATGGTCAATGACATCAAGCATTCGGAAGCCAAATATGGGCTGGGCAGCTACCAGCACACGCGCAGGATGGTGCTTGCCGTCGTCGTCGTCGTCCTGTTCGCGATGCTTTTGTTCGGGCAGTCGGTTTTTCCGCCCGATACGCCTGTGCATGAAACGATCGAAATGGTTGGCGTCGTGCTGATCTTTCTCGGCATCGTCGGACGCTTGTGGTCGACGCTCTATATCGGCGGCCGCAAATCCTCCGAAGTGGTGACCGGCGGCCCCTATTCGATCACCCGCAACCCGCTCTATGTCTTCTCTACTTTAGCTGCCGCCGGTGTCGGCGCACAGATCGGCTCGATCACCGCCACGATCGGCTTTGCAGCGCTCTGCGCTGGTGCCTTTTACATCGTTATCCTGCGCGAGGAGAAATTCCTCAAGGAGGTTCTCGGCGCGCCATACCAGGCCTACCTGGCGAAAGTGCCGCGCTTTTTTCCCAAGCTGTCGCTGTATCAGGAAGGCGACACCGGCGGCTTCAAGCCGCGCCTGCTGCGAACCACGCTGCTGGACGGTCTGGTCTTCCTGGTTGCCTTGCCGGCTTTCGAACTGATCGACGGCGCCCAGCAGTCCGGCATATTGCCGGTGCTGTTCCGTTTCCCTTGAGTGCAGTGTTGCTGAGTACAGTGTTGCTCGGCACGGGGTGTTGCGCGCCAGCCCGCTTTGACGTATAGGACCGCCGTTCCCAAAAAACCGCCCGGCAGGGCATGCCGTGGCGGTTTCATTTGCTTTTCGGGCTTTGGTCGGCCTGAAGCGAACAAAAAGCGCATTGGTGCGCATATAAACGGAGTAGCAAAATGCCCAAGATGAAGACCAAGTCGGCCGCCAAGAAGCGGTTCAAGATCACAGGTACGGGTAAAGTTCTGTCGGCTGCGGCCGGCAAGCGTCACGGCATGATCAAGCGTTCCAACAAGTTCATTCGAAATGCCCGCGGCACGATGGTTCTGGCTGAACCGGACGGCAAGAAGGTCATCAAGAATTTTCTGCCGAACGGCCTTTAGAGCATTCGGCCTGGACAACGTTTAAGGAGATCATGACATGGCACGCGTAAAGAGAGGCGTCACCTCGCACGCCAAGCACAAGAAGGTCCTGAAAGCCGCCAAGGGTTTTTACGGCCGCCGTAAGAACACCATTCGGATCGCCAAGCAGGCGGTGGAAAAGTCGCTGCAGTACGCCTATCGCGACCGCAAGAATCGCAAGCGTTCGTTCCGCGCGCTGTGGATCCAGCGCATCAATGCGGCGACGCATGAGCATGGCCTGACCTACGGCCGCTTCATCGACGGTCTCAACAAGGCTGGCATCGAGATCGACCGCAAGATCCTGTCGGACATGGCCATCCACGAGCCGCAGGCCTTCGCCGCACTCGTGGCCAAGGCCAAGGTCGCGCTCGAATATCTCAAGAACACCACGCCCAATGCTTTTGAAAGCGCTGTCGCTTAAGACCAGCGCTTCCCAAGCTATCGACACTTGATTTGGGAAACCCGCGCTGGCAGGGCTGGCGCGGGTTTTTCTTTGCTTCCAATCGGATCTGGAACATGAGTGACATGGAAACTCTCGAACATTCCCTGATGGCTGAGATTGCCTCGGCCGCCGACGAGCAGGCGATCGAGGCGGTGCGTGTCTCGGCCCTCGGCAAGAAGGGCTCGGTTTCCGAGATGCTGAAGACGCTCGGCTCGATGAGCGCCGAGGAGCGCCAAGTCAAGGGCCCGGCGATCAACGGCCTCAAGAACCGCGTCACCGAGGCGCTTTCTGTTCGCCGCGCCGAGCTGAAGGACGCGGCGATTATGGCGCGTCTCGCCGCCGAGAAGGTTGATGTGACGCTGCCGGTCAGACAATCGCCGGCCGAGCGCGGCCGCATCCATCCGATCAGCCAGGTCATCGACGAGATCGCGGCGATCTTCGGCGATCTCGGCTTTGCCATCGCCGAAGGCCCCGACATCGAGACCGACTATTATAATTTCACCTCGCTGAACTTCCCGGAAGGCCACCCGGCGCGCGAGATGCACGACACCTTCTTTTTCCAGCCGGACGCGCAGGGCGAACGCAAGCTTTTGCGCACCCACACCTCGCCGGTGCAGATCCGCACCATGGAGATGCAGAAGCCGCCGATCCGCATCGTCATCCCCGGCAAGACTTATCGGCAGGATTCCGATGCCACCCACTCGCCGATGTTCCATCAGGTCGAGGGGCTGGTGATCGATAAGTCGGCCAACGTCGCCAACATGAAATGGGTGCTGGAGGAGTTCTGCAAAGCCTTCTTCGAGGTGCCGAGCGTGAAGATGCGCTTCCGGCCGTCTTTCTTTCCGTTTACCGAGCCCAGCCTCGAGGTCGACATCCAGTGCGATCGTTCGCGGCCGGGCGAGGTGCGCTTCGGCGAAGGCTCCGACTGGATGGAGATTCTCGGCTGCGGCATGGTGCACCCCAATGTGCTCCGTTACGGTGGCCTCGATCCTGACGAATACCAGGGCTTCGCCTGGGGCATGGGCATCGACCGCATCGCCATGCTGAAATACGGCATGCCGGATCTGCGCGCCTTCTTCGACGCCGATGTCCGCTGGCTTTCGCATTACGGTTTTAGGCCGCTCGACATGCCAACGCTGTTCGGGGGCCTGAGCGCGTGACGAGCCGGCCGCAGCAAATCCGCGGACAGCTCGCCTTCCTGCACATGTCGGACGCGCGGCCGCATAGCTTCAAGTGCAACGTGCCCAGACCAGTCAGCCGGCAAAGACCAGACGGCCGGCCAAGACCAGACGGAACACAGTCATGAAACTCACCCTCTCCTGGCTCAAGGATCATCTCGAGACCGATGCCTCGCTGGCGGAAATCGTCGAGCGTCTCACCTCGATCGGCCTCGAGGTCGAGCATGTCGACGACCGGGCGAGCCTGGCCCCCTTCGTCATCGCCAAGGTGGTGACGGCGGTGCAGCACCCAGATGCCGACCGGCTTCGCGTGCTGACCGTCGACACAGGCGACGGCAAGCCACCTGTGCAGGTCGTGTGTGGAGCGCCGAACGCCCGCGCCGGCCTGATCGGCGCCTTTGCAGCACCGGGCACCTATATCCCCGGCATCGACGTGACGCTGACCGTCGGCAAGATCCGCGGCGTTGAAAGCCACGGCATGATGTGCTCCGAACGTGAGCTCGAATTATCCGAAGAGCATGACGGCATCATCGACCTGCCGGCCGATGCGCCGGTCGGCACCAGTTTCGCCGCCTATGCCCATCTCGACGACCCGCTGATCGAGATCAATCTGACGCCGAACCGGCCGGATGCCACCAGTGTCCATGGTATCGCCCGCGATCTGGCGGCGAGCGGGCTCGGTACGCTGAAGAGCGCGCCGATAGAGCCGATCCCCGGCAGGGGCGAGACGCCGGTCAAGGTGACGATCGAAGCGCCGGAGCTCTGTCCCGGTTTTGCGCTGCGCCTGGTGCGCGGCGTCAAGAACGGACCGTCGCCGAAATGGCTGCAGCAAAGGCTTCTCGCCATCGGCTTGAGGCCGATCAGCGCGCTCGTCGATATCACCAATTACGTCACCTTCGACCGCGGTCGGCCGCTGCATGTTTTTGACGCTGGGAAGGTCACCGGCAATCTCACCGTGCGCCGGGCGCGTGACGGCGAAAAGGTGCTGGCGCTCGACGGCCGCGAATACACGCTGACGCCTGAGATGTGCGTGATCGCAGACCAGGACGGCATCGAATCGATCGCCGGCATCATGGGCGGCGAGCATTCCGGGTGTGACGAGAACACCACCGACGTGCTGATCGAGTCGGCGCTTTGGGACCCGATCGCCACCGCTCGCACCGGCCGCACGCTCGGCATCATCAGCGATGCACGCTACCGCTTCGAGCGTGGCGTCGACCCGGAAATGATGGTTCCCGGCGTGGAGCTGGCAACGAAGCTCGTGCTCGATTTCTGCGGCGGCACGCCGGCGCAAACCGAGGTCGTCGGCTATGCCGGCCATCGGCCGAAGATCGTCTCGTTCCCTTTGTCGGAAGTGAAGCGGCTGACCGGCATCGAAGTGCCGCGCTCGACGAGCCTCGACATTCTTGCCCGCCTCGGCTTCAGGCCGGAGGGCACGGGCGATGTCGTCAATGTAGCGGTCCCGTCCTGGCGGCCGGATGTCGATGGCAAGGCCGACCTGGTCGAGGAGGTCATGCGCATCCACGGCGTCGACAATATCGCGCCGCAGCCGCTCGGTTCCCACGATGCGGTCAACGCCAAAATCCTGACTGTGCTGCAGATACGCACCCGCGCCGCCAAGCGGGCGCTTGCCGTGCGCGGCATGATGGAGGCCGTCACCTGGTCGTTCATTCCGGCAAAATACGCCGAATTGTTCGGCGGCGGCCAGCAGGCGCTAAAGCTTGCCAACCCGATCGCGGCCGATATGTCGGATATGCGGCCGTCGCTGCTCCCGGGGCTGATCGCGGCAGCGCAGCGCAATGCCGACAAGGGCATCGGGGATGTCGCGCTGTTCGAAGTGTCGGGCACTTACGAGGGCGACGGCGCCGACCAGCAGCGGCGCGTTGCCGCCGGCGTGCGGCGCGGCACCGCCAAGCTCGAGGGCTCCGGCCGCCATTGGGCCGGCAACGCCGGCGCCGTCGGCGTCTTCGATGCCAAGGCCGATGCAATCGCAGCACTCGAAGCCTGCGGCGCGCCGGTCGAGCGGCTGCAGATCGAGGCCGGCGGCCCGGCCTGGTATCATCCCGGCCGCTCCGGCACGATCAAGCTCGGGCCGAAGGTCGTGCTCGGCACATTCGGCGAATTCCACCCGAAGACGCTGGAAGGGCTTGACGTCTCCGGCCCGCTCTGCGGCTTCGAAGTATTCATTGATGCGGTGCCTGAGCCTAAGGCCAAGCCGACGCGGACAAAGCCAAGGCTCGATCTGTCCGCCTTCCAGGCGGTCAAGCGCGACTTCGCCTTCGTCGTCGACAAGGCGGTCGAAGCCGGCACACTCGTTCGCGCCGCCCTGGCCGCCGACAGGAAGCTGATTTCCGGCGTCTCGGTGTTCGATGTTTTCGAGGGTGCAGCCCTCGGCGCGGCGAAGAAATCGATCGCCATCGAGGTGTCGATCCAGCCGGTCGAAAAGACGCTGACCGATGAGGATTTCGAGGCGCTGGCCAAGCGCATCGTCGAGAATGTGCACAAGCAGACCGGCGGCGTGCTGCGCGGCTGAGCTTGCGGACATATGGCGAATCGCCCTCCAAAGGGCGATGGACCATCTTCGCTATGCCGGCCTCTCGTTTGAAGCACAACGCGCGGTGTTTCTCGACATCGTCTCCGCCGACCCTCTGCTCGGCGAGACGCTGAAGCGGGCACGCGGGCTCGATCTGCCCGATTGGCTGGTTGTCTCAGGCGCGCTCTACAACAGCGTCTGGAATCATCTGACCGGCAAGCCGTCGGGATACGGCATTAGGGATGTCGACCTGTTCTATTTCGACGAGAGCGACCTGTCCTATGAGGCCGAGGACGGCGTGATTGCCCGCGCCGCCTCAGTCTTCGCCGGCCTGCCGCTGCCGGTCGAGATCCGCAATCAGGCGCGGGTGCATATATGGTATCCCTTGAAGTTCGGACGATCTTGCCCCCGCTATACAAGCTCCAGCCACTCGCTCAGCTTTTTCGCCTCGCGGACCCATGCGGTCGGCGTCCACATGGACAATGACGGCCGGCTCCAATTGGTGGCGCCGTTCGGCCTCGACGACATCTTCACGTTCCGCATCACCCCAAACCGGGTGATGGACAACCAGCGTACGCATGAGGCGAAGGGCGCGCGTGCGAAGGCAAACTGGCCGGAGATATCAGTCGTGCCGTGGTGATGCGCCGTGTGTAAGCGTTGCCGGTGTCTAAAGGGCACAAGCCAATATTATGCAAAAATCTGGGGGAAAAGCGCGAAATCGCACTGCGAAAGCCCGCCCTGGTTCTTGCGTTTCCGCAAGAATCAATCGAGTCCTGTCAGCGATCCGAAGCGGGACGAGGCCGACCACAGCTACAACTGCGGCCGACCCCGATTTCGGACCCAGCAAACCCTGCTGAGGGGCTGGGCCGGTCTCTTGTGAAGACGTGATTCTTGAATCACGGCTGGTTCGCCGCGTCAACCCTCAGCGTTGTTGTCCACAACAGAAGGAATAAAGCTGTGGATATTTACGCAAAAGCCGAGGTTCCGCTTGGGACCAAAAAACGCACTGGTGAAACCAGCCCCGAAAGTGGCGTGTGGAAGGTAGACGACCTCTATGATTCCACAACCGCCCCGATCGCAAAGGGCAACATTTTTCCGCCCTACAAAGGTAAGGCGGTTACCTGGGTCCTCATCCAGTACGCGTGAGCGTCTCTGCAAACAATGGGCCGGGCTTAAATGCCCGGCCTTTCTGTCTTAGCCCGATCGCTGTTCAGCCATTCACCAGCGCCAGCAATTCCTCCGTATACCGCTTGCCGACAACCTTGTCCGGCGACAGCGCATCGCCGATGGCTGCTACCTCGGCCTGGGTCAGCACGATATCGGCTGCCGCCGTATTCTGTTCGAGATGTCGGATCTTGCGGGCACCAGGGATCGGCACAATGAAGTCGCCCTGATGCAGCACCCAGGCGAGCGCCAGCTGCGCCGGCGCCACGTCCTTCTCGGCTGCCATCTTTTCCAGCACGGCGACGACCACCGCATTGGCCGCCATGGCGTCGGCCTGGAAGCGCGGCAACCCCCGGCGCCAGTCGTCGGCGCCGAGAACATCGGGCCTGGCGATCGTGCCGGTGAGCAGGCCGCGGCCGAGCGGGCTATAGGGGACAAAGCCGATGCCGAGCTCGCGGCAGACGGCAAACACCACCTCCTCCGGATCGCGGCTCCACAGCGAATACTCGCTCTGCACCGCGGCGATCGGATGCACGGCATGCGCCCGGCGGATGGTCGCCGCACTCGCCTCCGACAGGCCGAGCGCCCGCACCTTGCCCTCGCGTACCAGCTCGGCCATGGCGCCGACCGTATCCTCGATCGGCACGCTGGGGTCGACGCGGTGCTGGTAGTAGAGATCGATGATCTCGGTATCCAGCCGCTTCAACGACGCTTCGGCCACCGCCTTGACATGCTCCGGGCGGCTGTCGACGCCGGCCATGCGTTCGGTGCCGCTGCCTTCTTCGAGGATCTTGAAACCGAATTTGGTCGCGATCGTCACACGATCACGCACCGGCTTCAGCGCCTTGCCGACCAGGATCTCGTTCTCGTAGGGGCCATAGACCTCGGCGGTGTCGAAGAAATTGACCCCGATCTCGACGGCGTGGCGCAGCGTGGCAATCGCCTCCGCCTCCGGCTGGCCACCATAGGCAAAGCTCATCCCCATGCAGCCGAGGCCGACTGGGTAGACGTCGAGTTCATTGCCAAGCTTGCGGGTTTGCATCACGTGTCTCCTTGTTGTGATGGTTGTGATGCCACAGAGATACCGTCTTGCGCAGCGTTCGATAATCGCCTCTTATTTGCACGGGCTGTTCCCAAAAATAGATCAATGAAGCGAACACATCTTTCACAGCTTGCCGTGCTGGCAACGGTCGCCCAATGCGGCAGTTTTCGCGGCGCCGCCAAGGAGCTGGCAATCGCGCCGTCGGCGGTCAGCCACGCGGTGTCCAGCCTGGAAGCGCGCCTCGGCGTGCGCCTTCTGGCGCGCAGCACGCGCAGCGTCGCTCCGACCGAGGAGGGCGCGCAACTGCTCGAGCGCCTCAGGCCGGCGCTGTCGGAAATCGACCTGGCGCTGGAATCGGCGATCGAGGCGCGCGACCGGCCGGCGGGCAATCTCAGGCTGACCGTGCCGCGCACCGCCGCCCACCTGGCGCTGACGCCGAGGCTCGGCGCCTTTGCGGCTGCCTATCCCGACATCGTGCTGGAGATCGTCATCGACGACCGCTTCACCGATGTGGTCGAGGGCGGCTTCGATGCCGGTGTGCGGCTGGGCGAGAGCCTGCAGCGCGACATGATCGCAGTGCGCATCGGGCCGAACCTTCGCGGCGCGGTGGTCGGCACGCCATCCTACTTCGAGACCAGGCCCAAGCCGCAGCATCCGCGCGATCTCGCCGCTCACCGCTGCATCCGCTTCCGCTTCTCCAGCGGCATCATCTATCGCTGGGAATTCGAGAAAAACGGCGAGGAGATCGAAATCCCGGTGCAAGGGCCATTGATCCTCGATGAGGACCATCTGATTGCCAACGCTGCGGTTGACGGCGCCGGGCTCGCCTTCGTGTTCGAGGACTATGTCCGCGACCCGCTCGCCGCCGGCAAGCTCGTTCGCGTGCTGGAGGACTGGTGCCCGCCCTTCGATGGTTTCTTCGTCTATTATCCGAGCCGACGCCAGATGCGGCCGGCGCTCAGGGCCTTTGTCGATTTCTTCAAAGTGAGTACATAGGGTACCGTCGGAACAGGGGAGGGCGATCTATTCAGGCGTGAATGCTCGTCTTACCGCCGTTGGCACCGGCAATTGGTCGTCTTCAAACATAAGTGGGAACCGCCTTTCCGGGATGGAAGAAAGCCGACCTGGCATTCGTTCACAGACCATGTCAGCACTGCCCAAACACCAGCCGACCGGCTACGGCTGGACAGCGATCATCCTTCACTGGCTGATCGCCGCCCTCTTTATCTGCCAGTTCGTGCTCGGCTTCGTCATGGTGCGGCTGTCCAGCCAGCGCACCGCCTTCGAGCTGATTCAGCTGCATAAATCTTTCGGTTTCCTCTTGCTTGGGCTGGTCATCCTGCGCATCGCCTGGCGCCTTGGCAGACCGGCCCCGCCGCTGCCGCGCTCAGTCGGCCCTTTCGAGCGCCGCATGGCGCCGCTTGTCCATCTTGCGCTTTATGCTTTTCAGCTCGCTCTGCCGCTGTCCGGCTGGGCGCTGGTCTCGGTCTCGGTGCTGGAGATCCCGAGCGTGCCGTTTAATCTGTTCGTCATGCCCAATCTGCCGCTTGGTGAATCGGACATGGCGGAAAGCTTCTGGGCAGCGACGCACTGGTATCTCGCTTATGCCGGCATCGGACTTGTCGCTTTGCATCTCGCCGCTGCGCTGCGTCATCATTTCTGGCTGAGGGATACCGTGCTGACGCGCATGATCACGGCTTCGTCACATCGCGAGACGGAATAGAGCGGGCGGCTCATTCGTTCATGGGGCGAGAACGCAAGAAAGCGTTGCCTGCCAAGAGGACCATTTCCATGTACGCGCGCATCTTCGGATTTGCGGCAGCCGCCGCTTGCTTTGCCATGCCTGTTTTCGCCGCCGTTGCCCTTGGCGAGGCGGCCGGCAGCTACACGATCAGCCCGGGGAGTTCCAGCATCCACTTCTCCATCGCCAAGCTCGGCGGCGGCGGGCTCGGCGGTGCCTTCTCCCGCTTCAAGGGCAATATCCTTATCGACAACAGCGATGTCGGCCGGTCCCAGGTCAATTTCACCATCTTCCCCGAAAGCGTCGGTACCGGCCAAAGCCGCATCGATGCCTTTCTCCGCTCGGACGCGGTTTTCGACGCGGCCAACAATCCGGAGATTCAGTTCCGTTCGACCAGCGTCAAACGCACCGGCGACACGTCGGCCCTTGTCACCGGCCGGCTGACGGCGCGCGGCAAGACCTTTCAGGAAAAGTTCACGGCCGAGCTCGGCGGCCTCAAGGCGGGCACGATAAAGTTCCACGTCACAGGCAAGGTGTTGCGGTCGCGCTATGGCATGGATGTCGGCGCGCCGATTTATTCCAACGTCGTCGAATTCGACATGACGCTGACGGGTAGAAAGGGTTGAGCGGTTCTTCCTGCGATTTCACCGTCGCTGCAGGACCTGGGTTCCTCTCCCCACTTGGTGCGGCGAGGAACCATGCTCCCGCATTGGCTTTTTCGTCCGTTTCAGGCAAACCTCCAGGCTTGCAATCGAGAGGAGAAATCTGATGTTCCGATGGGGTGTTTTGTCGACGGCCAAAATCGGCCGCGAGCAGCTTTTGCCGGCAATCGTCGAGGCGGAGAACGGCGTGCTGTCGGCGATCGCCAGCCGCGATCTGTCGAAAGCTCGGGCGCTGGGCGAACGCTTCGGCGCGCGCCACGCTTTCGGCTCCTATGAGGAGCTGCTCGCCTCCAGCGACATCGACGGCGTCTACATTCCGCTGCCGACCTCGCAGCATGTCGAATGGACAGCCAAGGCGATCGAGGCCGGCAAGCATGTTCTGGTCGAAAAGCCACTGGCTCTCGACGCCAAGGACATTCCGCCACTGATCAAGCTGCGCGATGCCAGGAAGGTGCTGGTCTGCGAAGCCTTCATGGTCGTCTACCATCCGCAATGGATCAAGGTGCGCGAGCTGATCGCCAACGGCGCCATCGGCCGGCTGCGCCATGTCCAGGGCGCGTTCTCCTATTACAATGTCGACCCCAACAACATGCGCAACAAGCTCGATCTCGGCGGCGGCGCGCTGCCCGACATCGGCGTCTATCCGACGGTATCGACGCGCTTTTCGACCGGCAAGGAGCCGCTGCGCGTCCAGGCGACGATCGAGCGCGACAAGACATTCGGCACCGACATCTATTCCTCGATCCGCGCCGATTTCGGCGACTTCGAGTTGTCGTTTTACCTGTCGACACAGATGGCGGCACGCCAGGTGATGGTCTTCCACGGCGAGAAGGGCTTCATCGAGGTGTTCTCACCGTTCAACGCCGGTCTCTACGACCATCACCGCGTCGAACTGCACAACCAGAACCACAGCGAGGCGCAGGTCTTCCGCTTTCCCGGCACGCAACAGTACCGGCTGGAAGTCGAGGCCTTCGCGCGGGCGGCACAGGGCGGCAAGGATCGTGTCTTCACCCTGGAAGAATCGGTGCTCAACCAGAAGGTCATCGATGCCATCTTCCGCGCCGGCGAGAAGGAAGGCTGGGAGGCAGTCTAGGCCGGCCGTGATCCTGCAGCGGGCCGGTTTTTGGACGAGATCATGGCGAAATAGATGCCCGACGATGCGGATGTGATCATCGTCGGCGCCGGCCTTGCCGGCCTTGTCGCGGCGGCCGAACTGACTGCGGCCGGCAAGAAGGCCATCATTGTCGAGCAGGAGCCGGAGCAGTCGCTTGGCGGCCAGGCATCGGCGGCCTCTTCCTCGGTGGGGTGAACAAGCCCCGCTGGCGCCGTTGCGCCAAGGTGGCGGTCGCACCGAACGGCCAACTTCCCTTGGAGCATTTTGCAGCCAAATGGAATCATTCGGCGTCCGCATAAATGCGGCAAAACAGCTAGTTAGAGCGGGTTACCGGTTCCAGGAGAACCGCTCTAGGCGAAGGGCTGCAAATTGACGTCCTGAAGCTTGGAACCGGCAAGCAAAGCCTCGAGCACCTGCTTCTTGAGAAACAGACACTGCGAACGGGCAAGTTTGACGATGCCGGAAACGTCGCCTGCCTCGCAGGCAAGAACCAGTTCCTTTTGCTGGGCGATGATCAACTGGGTGAAGTCGCGGGATTTGAACCCAAGGTGAAGAACCCGCGCCGACTGGTCGAGTATCTGGTCCAGTAGATGCGCCAGTCGTAAATTTCCCGAGAGCTCCGCAAGGACCAGACGAAACGCACGATCAGCCGCCAGGAATGCAACGTGACTACGCAACGTCTCCGGCTTCAGCACTTTTTTCGCTGCCAGCCCGATGTCCTCCAGCCCGCGCTCGGTAATGTTCGATGCCGCCACCCTGAACACTTCCGGTTCGATCAAGCTGCGGACATCGAAGATCTCGTTGACGTCCCGCAGGCTGAGCGTTGCAACGACGTAGCCGCGGCGCGGCTCGCTCCTGACCAGACCTTCCTGCATCAGACGGGCCAACGCCGCGCGGATGGTCGCCTTTTTGATCTGGTATCGATCGCCGATCTGTTTTTCGGTCAGCGCTTCGCCGGGGCGCAGCACGCAGGCAATGATGTCGTTCCTCAGCTGCTCATATGCCTGTTCCCTGCGAAGGACGTCGGCGGCTGACAGTGCTGTCGCCTCGACCGTGGCCGGCCTTGCCGGTTCGGCGGTCAACTTCGTCGTTTTCATATTTTGTCCGTTTGGCTGTCCGGTTGACGCTGGCATCGGCATTCGCTAGCGTGAGCGCCTCAGGTTGAAACTCTGAGCATCTCAGGGAGGATAACTGATATGCCTTTACCCGCCAACTCGCCTCTCTACGCTGTTGCCGATGATATCGTCAATGCCGCGAAGGGGCCAGATCCCTTCGAAGCGGTAAGGACGGTCCTGGGCGACTACACCAACCGTTTTCACGCATTGGGAACACTCGCTCACGAAGAAGACGACGACGAGGTTCTTTTGCATGCCAGCCCGAACCTGACGATCTATCACATCACGCTGTCGCCCGGCCTGCAGTACCCGCCCCATAACCACCTGATGGATGCCTTGATCGGCATCTACAAAGGCAGCGAGACGAACTTCATCTATCCCGTTGCCGGCAGCGAACTCGATGTTCCCGAAAGGCAGGACATCGCAGCGCCTGCCGTCGTGCACATGGCGTCAAATACCGTGCATGCGGTTGCGAATACGGGCAGCGCGCGATCCGGTGCCCTGCATGTCTATCTCGGCGATCTCACACGAACCCATCGGCAGCTGTGGAGCCCGGAAAGCAACCAGGCCGAACCGTTTGACAATGATCGCTACCTGGCCGGCGCACGGCCCATCCAGCAGTCCGGGTAGGAATGAGCAGAGGCGTCGCGGGCGGCGAATTTGGCCGTGATCAGCGGACCCGTCGGAATCGCGTCACACTTGTCACTCTCGCCAATCCGCTATCGCCCCTATCCTGGCTCATGACCAATCAGCAACACGTCGCGCCGGGAATGGTGCGACAACAGACCAGCAAGGGAGATGCACAATGACGGCACATCAGAATGGTACAGGCGAGCAGACGACGCGGCTCGCGATGAAGACACCACCGGTCGTTTCGCCTGATGCGTGGGAGGCCGCGCGCCAGCAGTTGCTCGTGAAGGAGAAAACCGTGACCCGGGCTCGCGACGCCTTGGCCGCCGAGCGTCGGCGGATGCCGTGGATGGCGGTGGAGAAGACCTATACGTTCGAGGGCCCCAGCGGAAAGATGAGCCTGCTCGACCTATTCGAGGGCCGCCGTCAACTGATCGTCTACCGCGCTTTCTTCGAGCCCGGCGTATTCGGCTGGCCCGATCACGCTTGTCGCGGCTGCTCGCTGGGGGCAGACCAGGTCGGCAATCTTGCCCATCTGAACGCCCGCGACACCACGCTTGCCTACGCCTCGCGCGCACCGCAGGCCGACATTGCGCGGCTGAAGGCGCGGATGGACTGGAAGATGCCCTGGTACACCATCACCGACAGCTTCGATGCCGATTTCGGCGTTGACGAGTGGCACGGCCACAACGTGTTCATCCGCGATGGTGATCGCGTGTTCCGTACCTACTTCATCAACAACCGCGGCGACGAGGCGATGGGGACCGTATGGAGCTATCTCGACCTGTCGCCGCTCGGCCGTCAGGAGGTTTGGGAGGATTCGCCCGAAGGCTATCCGCAGACGCCGACTTACAAGTGGTGGAACTGGCACGACAATTACGACGCCGAAACCGTTCCCGACAAAAAGTGGGTCGAGGTGTCGGACGCCGGAGAGGCCGCGTTCCGGAACCGCACCGAATAGAACGTTTGGCGTCGCGGAAATGCGGCTAGGACATTGGAGGAGCGGGATGCACGTTCATTCGACCGCATCCCGCTCGTTATGCAGGACTATGGCCATGAGCGAGATTCATGCAGGCGGATCCACCGGCGATGCGAGCCCGGCCGGCCTTGGCGCAGCCGATTGGCTGTCCTTTGCGGCCGCGCCGACCTTCGCAACCATGGCGCTGCTGACGTTTCTCGGCGGAGCGCCGGATATGATGTGCTCGACCGGGCAAGATGCGTCGCCGCTGGGCGGCATGGTCCCGATGTACTTGCTGATGAGCGCCTTTCATTTGGGACCTTGGTTGAGGCGGGTCTCCGGCCGCCGACGCCGCCGCAAGTAGAGCTATAGCGGCCGATAAAGGCCCTTCGCGGCGAGGAGGGCAGCCCTCACCAGATCCATTCACCCTTCCCAAGTACCGTCACGGCATCGACAATCCGGGTAAAGCTCGAGCGGGCGCGGCCGGCCGTGTGCCTGGCTCTGAGATAGCCGTGCACCAGCCCCGGCTCCTCGAACCACCAGGCGCGTCCGTCTGCGGCAACGATGCGGTCGCGATAGGCTTCACCGTCTGACGACAGCGGGTCGCATTCGGCGGTGATCACGACGGTAGGCGGCAGATAGGCGAAATCGGCGTCCGCAAGCGGAGACAAAGTGATGTCGCCTGTGGCGTCCACTCCGCCCGTCCGGATGTTTTTATAGAACTCCAGATCGCGCATCGTCAGCATTGGCGCTTCGGCATGCGTGACATAGGAACCGCGTGAACGGTCGCCGCCAAGGCCAGGATAGATCAGCACCTGGCCGACCGGCTTTGTCACGTGGCCACGCGTCGCATGACTGACGGCACAGGCGAGATTGCCGCCGGCGCTGTCGCCGCAGAGCAGGACGGGGCATTCGTAAGTGGCGGTGGCCCATTCGAAGGCGCCCATCGCATCGTCGAAGGCGGCCGGGTGCAGATGTTCCGGCGCCAGCCGGTAGTCGACCGAGACCACCTCATATCCGGTGCGGGCGCAAAGCTCGGCGCAGACATCGTCGTGGCTGTCGAGCCCGCCGAGGATGTAGCCGCCGCCATGGACATAGAGCACCATCGCAGAGGCGTTCGGCGCCGCGCTGCGATAAATGCGGATCGGGACGTCGTGCGCTGGCGCGGCAATGACGGTGGTTTCAGCCGTCACGCCATCCGGATAGCCGGCAGAGAATTCGCGGCACATCCGGTCATAGATCGCGCGCTGCTCTGCGATCGTGTAGTCGATCGTATCCGGCGGATAATACGAATTGGTCCGCTCGATGAAGGCCCAGGTCTCGGCGTCGATGAGTTTCTTGTAGTTGGTCATGGGAACGGAACGGATCGTAACGAATCCGCCTGGCCGGCAGGCCGGAGGGGGTTCGGACGGAACGCCGTCGTTCCAGGGACACCCACTATCTGCCCTTCCACACCGGATCGCGCTTTTCGGCAAAGGCGCGAAAGCCCTCGAGATTGTCCTCCGAGCCGTAGAGCGCGTCAACCGTCGGCAGTTGCCGGCGCGTCACCCGGTTCATGGCATCCTGGAAGGTCAGCGATTCTGCGACCCGGGCCGTTTCCTTGATCGCGGCGAAGACCAGCGGCGGGCCGCCGGCAAGCAGCCGGGCGATTTCCCAGACGCGGTCCTCCAGTCTTTCCTTGGGCAGCACCTCGTTGACCAGGCCCCAGCGATGCGCCTCGGCGACATCCATCCAGCGGCCGGTGAGCAAAAGGTCCATGGCGACGTGATAGGGGATGCGCTTCGGCAGCTTGATCGTTGCCGCATCGGCCAGCGTGCCGGCGCGGATTTCGGGCAGCGCGAACGAGGAGTGGTCCGACGCGTAGATGAGGTCGCAGGACAGCGCCAGCTCGAAGCCGCCGCCGACCGCCATGCCGTTGACGCAGGCGATCACCGGCTTGTTGAGGCCGCGCAATTCCTGCAGCCCGCCGAAGCCACCGACGCCATAGTCGCCGTCGACGGCATCGCCGCCAGCCGCTGCCTTAAGGTCCCAGCCGGCGCTGAAAAACTTGTCGCCGGCGGTCTTGACGATGGCGACGCGCAGGTCGGGATCGTCGCGAAACCCCCTGAACGTCTCGCCCATCAGCCGCGACGTCTTCAGGTCGATGGCATTGGCCTTGGGCCGGTCGAGCATGACTTCGAGGATCGTGCCCTCGCGGCGGGTGGTGATGACGTCAGACATTTTTGTTCTCTCCCAGCACCAGCAGCGCGTCGGCGATCCAGGCGCCCTTGCCCTCGGTGCAGACGATCAGAGGATTGATGTCGAGCTCCTCGATCTCGCCGGCATTTTGCTGCACGAAAGCGGCAATGCCCGATATCGCATCGATTGCAGCTGCGACATCGGCCTTCGGCCGACCGCGATAACCGTCGAGCAGCGGGAACAGCTTCAACCCGCGCAAAGCGGCCTCGATGTCGTCACGGGTCGCCGGCAGCATCAGTGTGACGCTGTCGCGCAACAGCTCGACCAGCACGCCGCCGGTGCCTAGCGTCATTACCGCGCCGAACATCGGGTCGCGGGTGAAGCCGACCAGCAGCTCGGCGACGCCGTCGCGCACCATGCGCTCGACATAAAGGCCGGTGCCGAGCGGGCCGAGATCATGGGCGGCGGTGCTGACCGATTCGGCATCCCTGAGGTTGAGCCGGACCGCGTCGAGCTCGGACTTGTGGATGACGCCAAGAGCCTTCAGCGCCACCGGGAAGCCGAGCGCCATCGAGGAGATCACAGCTTCGACCGCGTTGCCGGCGCGCTCGCCCTTCGGCACGGGGAGCCCGGCCTCGATGAGCCGCGCCTTCGCCTCGGCCTCGTCCGGCGTGACATGGTCGCCGGCCGGCGCGCCGGACGCCGAAGTGTCGATCGGCTGCGCCTGCGGCTCGCGCCACGCCCAGCCGATGAAGGCTGCCGCCTGGGCGGCGTCCATGGCCTCGGAAATGCCGAACAGCGGCACCATGCCCCGCGCCATCAGGCCGGCAGTGTATTCCTCGGGCAGGTTTTCCGGCAGCGAGGAGACGATCGCGCCCTGCGCGCTGTTGGTCTTCAGCGCCGATTCGAAGGCGCGCAGCGTCGCCCACCAGTCCGTGTCCGAGCAGCGGTCGGGACGCGGAAAGTCGAGCACCAGCATATTGAGGTCGAAGCCGCCAGACACCATGGCGGTGAAGGTGGCGGTCATCGCCGGCTCGTTGTTCCAGATGAAGGTGTGGTAGTCGAGCGGATTGGCCACCGCGACCAGCGGCCCGAGCGTCGATTTGACCCGCGCGCGGTGCTCGGGGGTGAGTGGCGGAAACGTCACCCAGCGGCCTTCGGCGCTGTCGGCCATGACCGACGCCTCGCCGCCCGAGCAGCTCATCGATGACAGCCGGTAGCCGGGCAGGGGGCCGGTGACGTGCAATAGCTTGAGCGCTTCGATGAAGGCGGGAATTGAATCGATCCGGGCGATGCCGAGCCGCCTCAGGAAGGCGCCGGACGCCGCGTCCGAGCCAGCCAGCGACGCGGTGTGCGAGACGGTCGCCTGCCGTGCCTGCTCGGAGCGGCCGACCTTCATGGCGATAACAGGCTTCTTCAACTCGCGTGCCCGTGCCGCCAGCCTTTCGAAGCCGGCTACCGAATCGAAGGCCTCGATATGCAGGCCGAGCGCGGTGACGCGGTCGTCCTCGACCAGGCCGAGCGCCATTTCGGAAAGCCCGGTCTGCGCCTGGTTGCCGGCGGTCATCAGGAAGGCGATCGGCAGGCCGCGTTTCTGCATCGTCATGTTGATGGCGATGTTCGACGACTGGGTGATGATGGCAACGCCGCGACCGCCTTCCGGCAGCCTGATGCCGCCATGCTGGTCGGGCCACAAAAGCGCGCCGTCGGCGTAATTGATCAGCCCATAGCAGTTCGGCCCGATGATCGGCATTTGGCCGGCCGCCTCGACCAGTTCGGCCTGCAGCCGCTCGCCGTCTTCGTCATAGGCCTCGGTTTCGAGAAAGCCGGCCGCGAAGCAGACCGCACCGCCGGCGCCGCGCTCCGCCAGCGCCTTGACCACTTCGATGGTCAAGTGCCGGTTGACGCCGACGAAAGCGGCATCCGGCGCACTCGGCAATTCGGCCACCGAGCGATAGGCCTTGCGGCCGGCGACCTCGTCCTTGCTCGGATGCACCGGCCAGATCTCGCCGGCAAAGCCCATCTTGATCGATTGCGCGACGACGGCCGCCGCCTGCGCACCACCGAAGACGGCGATCGATTTCGGCCGCAAAAGACGTTCAAGCCTGTGCATTGTCATCTTTTCGTCTGGCCATGATCTTTTCCAAAGACCGGATTCCACTTTTTGGGGTCATGCTCTAGGCCCCGAACGGACGCAGCAGCGCGCGCGAGATGATGTGGCGCTGGATTTCCGAGGTGCCTTCCCAGATGCGCTCGACGCGGGCGTCGCGCCAGATGCGTTCTAGTGGCAGGTCGTCCATCAGCCCCATGCCGCCATGGATCTGGATCGCCTCGTCGGCGACGAAGGCAAGCATTTCGGTGGCCTTCAGTTTGGCCATGGCCATGTCCTGGTCGGTGACGGTGCCCTGATCGTACTTCCAGCCGGCTTCGAACACCATCAGGTCGGCGGCTTTCAACTCGGTCGCCATGTCGGCGAGCTTGAACGACACACCCTGGAATTTGCCGATCGGCTGGCCGAATTGCTGGCGCTGCGCGGCGTATTCGATCGCATGGCCAAGCGCCCGCTCGGCCCGGCCAAGGCAGGTGGCGCCGACTTGCAGGCGCGTTGCGCCGAGCCAGGAATTGGCGACCTCGAAGCCCTTGTGGACCTCGCCGAGTACCTGGCTCGTCGGCAGCCGGCAATCGTCGAATTCGAGAATGGCATTGGTGTAGCCGCGATGCGAGACGTTGCGGTAGCCGTCGCGCACGGTAAAGCCCTTAGTGCCCTTGTCGACAAAAAAGGCGGTGATCTTCTTGCGTCTTCCACGCGAAGACTCTTCCTCCCCCGAGGCCATAAAGACGATGGCGAAATCGGCGAGGTCGGCGTGGCTGATGAAATGCTTGGTGCCGTTCAGCACCCAGTCGTCGCCGTCTTGCACCGCGGTCGCCTTCATGCCGCGCAAATCGGAGCCGGCGCCCGGCTCGGTCATTGCCAGGCAATCCCATTTCTCGCCGCGAATGCAGGGGAACAGGTACTTTTCGCGCTGCTCCGGCGTGCCGGCCAAAAGGATGTTGGAGGGTCGCGCCACGCAGGTCCAGTGCAGCGCGTAATTGGCGCGGCCGAGCTCCTTTTCATAGAGTAGCCAGGTCACCGTATCGAGCCCGGCGCCGCCGACTTCCGTTGGCATGTTGGCGGCATAGAGGCCGGCTTCGATCGCCTTGGCCTTGATCTCCTCGATCAGCTCGCGGCGCAGCACGCCGGTGCGTTCAACCTCGCGCTCATGCGGGTAAAGCTCGTTCTCGACGAAGGCCCGCGTCGTCTCGACGATGAGCTTCTGCTCCTCCGAAAGACCAAAATCCATGGTCTCAGCCTTTCTTCTTTTTCTTCGGCTTTTCAGCCTTGGCCTTCTCGGCGGCCCTGGAGGCGCTGGGCTTCTTCGCCGCAAGCTTGGCCAACTGCCTGGTGTAGTCCCTATGCAAGGCGCCGGCACCCCAGCCTTTGCCTTTGTTCTGCTTCGACAGTGCCTCCATGATGGCGACCAGATTGTCGTCGCGGATCTTTTCGAGATCGCGGATCGACAGACCGTGCGCCTGGTCGTCCGACTGGGTCGCGATCAGCTCGACCAGTTCGTCGTTGAACTCCGGCACGTCCATCAGCTTGGTCCAGGGCCATTTCAGGCACGGGCCGAACTGCGCCATGAAGTGGCGCATGCCGGCCTCGCCGCCGGCGACGCGATAGACCTGGAACATGCCCATCTGCGCCCAGCGCAGGCCGAAGCCATAGCGCATGATGTCGTCGAGCTCCTCGACCGTGCAGATGCCGTCCTTGACCAGCCACAGCGCCTCGCGCCATGCCGCTTCGAGCAGGCGGTCGCCGACGAAGGCTTCGATCTCCTTGCGGATTACCACCGGCTTCATGCCGATCGAGGCATACATCTCCTTGGCGACCTCGATCGCCTCGGGAAAGGTCTGTTCGCCGCCGACGATCTCGACCAGCGGCAGCAGATAGACGGGGTTGAACGGATGGCCGACGACCAGCCGCTCCGGATGCTTCTTCATCGCCACCTGCATGTCGGTCGGCTTGATGCCGGAAGTGGAGGAGCCGACAATTGCGTTGGCCGGCGCATAAAGGTCGATTTCGGCCAGCACGCGGTGCTTCAGGTCGAGCCGCTCCGGCACGCTTTCCTGGATTAAATCGGCATCGGCCACCGCCTCGGCGAGCGTCTTGGCGAAGGTGAGCTTGCCCTCTTTCGGCAGGCCGCCGGGCAGCATCTGCTTGTAGGCGCGTCGCGCTCCCCTCATCACCTCGCCGACCTTGCGTGATGCCTCGGGGTCGGGATCGAAGATCGATACGTCGATGCCGTTGAGCAGCAGCCGCGCGACCCAGCCGGCGCCGATCACGCCACCACCGATGGCGGCCGCCTTGTTGATGATGCTCATGCGGAAGCTCCGGTTCTTGTGCTGGCTGTTGCGGGGTCGGTGAGGGCGACGCGTTCGCCGGCACGGATCACGGACGCGTCATAGGCCTTGCGCGCGAACACTTCGAGCACGAAGGGCCGGAAGAAATCGATCGGCAATGTCTCGTAGTCGGGATCGAAGCTCGACTGATCCCAGCGTTCGCAAAACTCATCGCAATCGTCGAAGTAGATGTGCCCGGCGAAACGGTCGCGGGCGTGCCGATTGCCGCCGAGGTGATGGGCGTAATAGAGGCGCTGGAAATCGCCGTGCTTTTCCACCACCCAGGTGCATTGCTCGCGAACGAAGGGTTTCAGGATCGACGCCGCATATTCGTCGTGATTATAGGGCGCGTAGATGTCGCCGATGTCGTGCAGCAAGGCGCAGGCAATCCAGTCGGTGTCGGCGCCGCCGCGCCAGGCCCGCGTTGCCGCTTGCAGCGAATGGCCGAGCCGGGTGATCTTGTAGCCCGAGAGGCCCGCATCCAGCTGGACGAGCGCGTCGAGTAGCCGTTCGCCGGTCTTTGCCGCGTAGTCGATCTCGTGCTCGGTGAGGAAGGCGTAATCCTCGCGGTCGCCGTCCTTCATGGCGGTGAATTTCACGGTCTTCATCGGCGGCTCCTCCCAACCGATTCCGCGTTCAAAGCGGTGCGCGCTTCGTCAGGTTGAGCTTCTTGCGGACTTCGTCCGGGCCGATGACCCTGGCGCCCATATTCGACACGATGCTGACCGCCCGCTCGACCAGCTGCGCATTGGTCGCCAGCACGCCCTTGTCGAGCCAGAGATTGTCCTCCAGCCCGACGCGGACATTGCCGCCGGCGAGCACCGCGGCAGCGACGTAGGCCATCTGGTTGCGGCCGATGGCAAAAGCCGACCAGTTCCAGGTCGCCGGCACATTGTTGACCATCGCCATGAAGGTGTTGAGGTCGTCCGGCGCCCCCCACGGCACTCCCATGCATAATTGCACCAAGGCGTCCGGCTTCAGCACTTCTTCCTCGACCAATTGCTTGGCGAACCACAGATGCCCGGTGTCGAAAGCCTCGATTTCCGGCTTGACGCCGAGCGCCGTCATCATGCCGCCCATGGCACGCAG
The DNA here is from genome assembly GCF_040321435.1 of Mesorhizobium sp. M0410. Taxonomy (NCBI): domain Bacteria; kingdom Pseudomonadati; phylum Pseudomonadota; class Alphaproteobacteria; order Hyphomicrobiales; family Phyllobacteriaceae; genus Mesorhizobium; species Mesorhizobium sp. M0410. Next base: position 96,834 of record NZ_JAMYRN010000001.1, on the reverse strand, counting down.
CATGCCGGGCGTATTGGTCATGACATAGTCGGCCTCGGCGAAATTCATCGTGCCGCAGTCGAGCGTGCAGATTTCCGGCAGGCACTGGCGGACGTGCTCCATGCGGTTGCTGGCACCGCCCATGTCGGTGGCTTTTTCGTTCAGCGGCAGCGGGTTTTCCGGCGGGCCGAACACCATGTCGCCGCCCATGCCGGCGGTCAGGTTCAAAACCACGTCGACATCCGCCGCGCGGATGCGCTCCGTTACTTCACGATAAAGGTGTACGTCGCGCCTAGGCTTGCCGGTTTCGGGATCGCGCACATGGCAGTGGACGATCGCCGCACCTGCCTTTGCCGCCTCGATGGCCGAATCGGCGATCTGCTTGGGCGAACGCGGCACATGCGGGCTGCGATCCTGCGAACTGCCGGACCCGGTCACGGCACAGGTAATGAAGACCTCACGGTTCATCGCTAACGGCATAGGACTCTCTCCCAATAGGACGTAGGGCAAGAATGCCTGACTTGCCGGAAACTGTTTTGCGTTTTACGAAGATCGTGTGATCAAAAACGAAAAGCCGACGATCTTTCGTGCCGAACGTTTGCCGCTCAAGGTAACGCTGCTGGTATTCTCCGGCTCGTCGATCATGTGCGTAGCCTCGGCCGTCGATCCATTGCGCGCCGCCAACCGCATTGCCGGTGAGACGCTGTTCGATTTCAGGCTGGTCTCGGTGACGGGCGAGGCGCCGGTTACCACATGCGGCCTGCCGGTGGCGGTCAGCGGCCGCTTCGATGCGGCTGACACAACCGACATGCTGGTCGTCGTCGCCGGATTCGGCACGCAGAACTATGCCACATCGGCCCTGCTGTCCGGACTGCGCCGGGCGGCGCGCGCGGCACGCGCCTGCGGCGGCGTCGAGGCGGGTACGTGGCTGGTGGCGCGCGCGGGCTTGCTGGAAGGGCGCAGCGCCACCACCCACTGGGAGGACATGGAGGATTTCTCGTCGGCCTTTCCCGGCGTCGACGTGCGCCCCGACCGCTACGTCATCGACGGCCCGGTGTTCACCTCCGGCGGCGCCTCGCCGACCTTCGACCTGATGCTGCATCTGATTCGCACGCGGCTCGGTATGGCCGTGGCGCTCGATGTCGCGAGCGTCTTCATCTACGACCAGGCGCGCGCTGCGACCGACGCGCAGCCGCTGGTCTCGCTCGGCCGTCTCGACGGCTACGATCCCAGGTTGGCGCAAGCCATCCGGCTGATGGAAGCGCATATCGACCAGCCGCTGACCATAGCCGCGGTGGCCAAGCGCGCCGGGGTGACGGCACGAACGCTGGAAAGTATCTTTCGCAAGTCGATCGGCGAAACGCCCGGCGCCTATTATCTCAGGCTGCGCCTCGGCGCCGCGCGCCGGCTGGTGGTCGACACGCGCGTGGCCATGGCCGATATTGCCGGGCGAACGGGGTTTTCGTCCGCCGCGGCATTTTCCAGAGCGTTTTCAAGAGCGTTCGGCGAAGCGCCGGTCAGGCTGCGTCGGGGATAATGCATGTCGCCCAAAAGTCCGTAACGGTTTTGGGACAACGGCAATGCATAGACAAAGGTAGATCAGGCAGCGTCCTGGCGGTCGCTGTTGCCGTCGATCTGCGAGCGCATTTGTCTCGCAAGATGGGTCTCGAAGCGGCTGGCGACCGCGCGATCCCATTCGTTCGCACTCAGCGCACCTTGCTTCGGGTGCGGCAGCGCCATCAGCCGGTCGATGATCGATCCGGCCTCGCCAGATGAGAGCAGGGCGTCGATTTCGCGTTCGTGCTGCATATCGTTTCGCCTCCTTCTTTCCGTTCCCGCCACGAACCACACTATAGGAGGTTCGTGACGGCTGTTTGAAGGCAAGAGCGAGGCGATTGATGGGCGGCGCCGGGCAAAGTTTTATCCGCCGCCGCCCATCTGGGGCACGATCGTTCCCGCAAGTCAGGCAGTGCTTCAGCCAAGCCGCATCGACAGCTCGACATCCTCGCTGAACGACGTGGACATGTAGCCGCTTCCGGTCGAGCGCACCCGCTCGAGGTATTCGGGGCAAAGATCGGCGTTGTCGGCAACGACGAAGGCGCCCGGCCTGAGGCGGCTTTCGACCAGACTCAAGATCTCTGGATAGAGCGCTTTGGCGCCGTCGAGCAGAAGCAGGTCGACGGTTTCGGGAAGATCGACGCTTAATGTTTGCACCGCATCTCCTTCTCGGATTTCCACCAGGTCGATGAGACCGCCTGCCATCAGATTGTTCCTGGCGCCCGCCACCTTGGATGGCTCGAACTCGCTGGTGATGAGGCGGCCACCGCCATTGTCCCGCAAGGCTGCGGCAAGGTGCAGGGTCGAGATGCCGAACGAGGTTCCAAATTCAACGATCGTCCTTGCGCTGCTGCCTCGTGCCAGCATGTAGAGCAGCGTGCCGGTCTCTCGCGCAACGGGAAGCCAGAGGTCCTTTAGCCGCCCATAGAAATCGAGGTATTCGGTCTTGCTTCGAACCAGGCGCATCCGATCTTCGGCGGAGAGCTCCGCCACCGCAGGGCTCGTTGCGGCAGCGGCTTCCTCGAACAGGCGATCCAGCAGGGGCGCGAGCGGCGTTGTCGACAGTGTAGTCATGTTGGTCTCCAGTCAGAATTGAATGCGTTCTTGCGCGGCACTCAAAATACGACTAATCATTCGCATTTACTAATCGCATTGGCGCGCCTCTCAATGAGCGATCACCGCAGTCCCCGGATTTCCTCGCGAAAACAGCCCAAGCAGGCCCGCTCGGCAGAGCTCGTTGCTGCGATTTTGCAGGCTGCTGTTCAGGTTTTGGCGAGGGAAGGCGCGCAGCGCTTCACCACGGCGCGGGTGGCCGAGAAGGCCGGTGTCAGTGTCGGATCGCTGTATCAGTATTTTCCGAACAAGGCGGCGATCCTGTTCCGGCTCCAGAGCGACGAATGGCGGCAGACGACCGATTTGCTGCGCGACATCCTCGAGGATGTCGGGAAACCGCCACTTGAACGGCTGCGCGCCTTGGTCCACGCCTTCCTCCGCTCGGAGTGTGACGAGGCCGCGGTGCGTGTGGCGCTCGACGACGCCGCACCGCTTTACCGCGACGCGCCTGAGGCGCAGGCGGCAAGGGCGTCCGGAGACCGCACCATCCAGCTCTTCATGCAGAAGGCGTTGCCCAACGCCGCGCAAGCGACTCGCGAATTGGCCGGCGACCTGGTCATGACGACGCTCAGCACGGTGGGGAAGCAGTTCTCGGAGTTGCCCCGAACCCCCGCGGAGATCGAAGCCTACGCCGACGCCATGGCCGACATGTTCTGCGCCTACCTGAGAGGCCTCGATCACGGCTAAAGGCAAATGCCAGGCCCGGTCAGCAAGCAGACCAAAAGTTTCGCACGGGGCGAACCTTGTCGGTTTCAGCCCCGCGGAAAGTCGTCTTTATCCCGCGGCCGCTGAACAATGCGGCCGCGGAATGGTACGCCTCAGACGTACCGGTTGACGATGTTTTCGAGTAGTTCCTGGCGGCCGGATCTGGGCTGCGGCTCGATCTTCTCCTTGACGACGCGCTCGGCGATTTCCTCCAGCGTGCGCTTGCCGGCAAGCATCGCCTTGGCTTCGGCCGAATCCCAGCCGGCATAGCGCTCGGCGAGCGGGGCGGACAGCGCCTTGTCCTCGACCATGCGCGCTGCCGCCTTGAGGCCGCGAGCGCAGCAATCCATGCCGCCGATATGGCCGATCAGCAGATCCTGCGGATCGAGCGACTGGCGCCTGAGCTTGGCGTCGAAATTGGTGCCGCCGGTCTTGAAGCCGCCGGCCTGCAGCACCTGATAGTAGGCGAGAGCCATCTCCGGCACATTGTTGGGGAACTGGTCGGTGTCCCAGCCCGACTGGTAGTCGTTGCGGTTCATGTCGATCGAGCCGAAGATTCCCAGCGCATTGGCCAGCGCCAGTTCATGCTCGAACGAATGGCCGGCCAGGATGGCGTGGCCCTGCTCGATGTTGAGCTTGACCTCATTCTCCAGTCCGAAACGCTTGAGGAAGCCATAGACGGTGGCGACGTCGTAATCATACTGGTGCTTGGTTGGCTCCTGGGGCTTCGGCTCGATCAGGATGGTGCCTTCGAAGCCGATCCTGTGCTTGTAATCGACGACCAGATGGAGAAAACGGCCGGCCTGTTCCTGCTCGCGGGCAAGGTCGGTGTTGAGCAGCGTTTCATAGCCCTCGCGGCCGCCCCACAGCACGTAGTTCTCGCCGTTCAGACGCTTGGTGACGTCGATACAGTGTTTCACCGTCGCCGCCGAATAGGCAAAGACGTCCGGATCGGGATTGGTGGCGGCGCCCGACATGAAGCGGCGGTTGGAGAACAGGTTGGCCGTGCCCCACAACAGCTTGACGCCGGTCTGCTTCATCTTTTCCGAGAAATAATCGGCGATCTCGTCGAGCCGCGCCGCACTTTCGGAAAAGTCCCGGCCCTCCGGCCGCACGTCGGCATCGTGGAAGCAGAAATAAGGCGCGCCCAGCAACGAAAACATCTCGAAGGCGACGTCGGCCTTGAGCTTGGCCAACTCCATCGTGTCGGTGCTGCCGGCCTTCGGAAACCACGGCCGGTCAAATGTCTGGCCGCCGAACGGATCGCCGCCCGGCCAGGCAAAGGAATGCCAATAGGCGACGGCAAAGCGCAGATGGTCTTCGAGCCGCTTGCCGGCGACGATCTCGTCGGGATTGTAGAACCGGTAGGCCAGCGGATTGGTCGAATCCGGTCCCTCGTATTTGATCTGTTGGATGTCGCCGAAAAAACCGCTGCTCATGTTCTTTTCCTCTCGCATGGTTCGGCCTGATTACCTCAGGCGTAATTGGTTTCGCGCTGGCGCTGGTCGAAAAGGCTCATGTCAAAGCCACCCAACGAAGGAGACAGACCATGACCGACCTCAACACCATTGCCGAAAACTACATCGCCGCCTGGAACGAGAGCGACGCCGCACGCAGGAAAGCCTTGCTCGAGGCGACCTTCACCGAGGACGTCGGCTACCGCGATCCGATCATGCAGGGCGACGGCCATGACGGCATCGCTGCGCTGATCGAAGGCGTGCAGCAGCGCTTTGCCGGCTTCAGGTTCTCGCTGAAAGGCAAGCCGGACGGCTTCGCCGATACCATCCGTTTCTCCTGGAATCTCGGGCCGGAAGGCGTCGAGTCCGTCATCGAAGGCACCGATATCGGCGTCATCGAAAATGGCCGGCTGAAAAGCGTCACCGGCTTTCTCGACAAGGTGCCGGCACAGTGAGGCCTTCTCGGCAGGCCACGGCGAGGGTGGGAAACCGCTCACGCCGTGGCGCTCCTGATCGCCGGGTAAAGCTGGCGGTAGCGCTGATAGGCATCTGCATAGGCACCGCCGAGGGCGGCGACCGGCTCGACCGTGGCGTCCGTCGCCGGCGCCGTGCACACGGCGCGCGGATCGGCGCCGGTCGCCGCGATCAGGCCAAGCCGGGCGGCGCCAAAGGCGGCGCCGAAATCGCCGTCGGCTGGAATATCGACTGGCAGGCCAAGCGCTGTGGCGATGGCCTTCAGCCAGTAGCGCGAACGCGAGCCGCCGCCGATCGCCGTCACCCGGGTCAGCGTCGTGCCGGCTTTGGCCAGGGCTTCGAGGCTGTCGCGGAAGGCGAAGGCGACGCCTTCGAGCACGGCCTGGGTCAGCGCCGCGCGGCCGGACTCGTGGGCAAGCCCGGTAAAGGCGCCCCGAATGACGGAATCATTGTGAGGCGTCCGCTCGCCTGACAGGTACGGCAGGAAGGAGACACCGGTCGGCGCCTGCAGCGCATCGCCGAGTTCGGCGGTCAACTCGACGGCGCTTTTTCCCGCAATTGCCGACAGCCAGTTGAGTGAATCGGTTGCCGACAGGATGACGCCCATCTGGTGCCAGGTGCCGGGCAGTGCGTGGCAGAATGTGTGCACCGCACTTTCCGGATTGGGCAGATAGGACGCGTTGGCGGCAAAAAGCACGCCCGACGTTCCGAGCGAGACGAAAGCCTGACCGGCGCCGACCGTGCCCATGCCGCAGGCCGAGGCCGCGTTGTCGCCGGCGCCGCCGGCGATCGGGATGCCCGTCTGCATGCCCCATTTCGCAGCCAGTTCGCCGCGCAAGGCACCGGCCTTGGCCGTGCCTTCGACCAATGACGGCATCTGCTTTTCGTCGAGCGACGTCGCTGCGAGCAGTTCGGAGGACCAGGCGCGTTTGCCGACATCGAGCCACGACGTGCCAGCCGAATCCGACATTTCCGAAATATGGTCGCCGGCAAGCCAGAGCCGCAAAAAGTCTTTCGGCAGCAGGACCTTTGCCACCTTGGCAAAAACAGCCGGTTCGTTGTTTTTCACCCAAGCGAGCTTTGGCGCGGTGAAGCCGGGAAAGACGATGTTGCCGGTCAGCTTGCGAAAGCGCGGGTCGGCATCGAGTGCAGCCGCCTCGGCGTTGCTGCGTGTGTCGTTCCACAGGATGCAGGGGCGCAGCACCTGGTCGGCGGCATCGAGCAGGGTGGCGCCATGCATATGGCCGGAAAGGCCGATGCCCTTCACCGCCGCGAGCTCCTTCGCATGCATGGACCTCAGCTCGGCGATCGCCGCTTCGCAGGCGCGGATCCAGTCGGCCGGGTTCTGCTCGGACCAGCCGGGATGCGGGCGCGACACATCGAGCGGCGCATGGCCGGAACCGACGATGCCCTGCCTTGCATCGATCAGCAGCGCCTTGACGCCCGACGTGCCGAGATCGAGGCCGAGATACATGCTTCCTCCCATATCCGTCAGGCCTGGCGGCGACGGTCTTTCTTGCTTCCCAGCCCAGTCCTGCGACACGGGCGGCGAAGATATCCCGGCAATCGTGCTGCCGGAAAAACGCTCCAGTCAACACGCGAAGATTTTTTCGACGCTCGAAAAAATCTGGCCGGGGCAGTTTTTAAGGCAAGATTTAATCTTGGTCAATTCGCCGTGAGAGCGATTGCGCGCCGTGAAAACAGTGCCGACAACGGGCTGTCCGGCCGTGCCAGCGCGCGTTCCGCCGCAAGCGCCCTCGCCAGCGCGCCATCACCGGAACGCAATGCCGCCTCGATCAGCGTCAGGTCGATGACGTCGCGTTGGGCGTGGCTGCCGCCGAAGCGATGGGCGATCGCCCGGATCGGCCGGATCAAGCGTATCGTCCCGGCGTAATTGCCCTCGCCGAATGCCTTGATGGCGAGCGTCAGGGGATGGCCGACATCCCGGGTGAAAGCGGCGTTGTCGTCTTTGCCGCGCATCGCCTCGCGCTGCGCCTCGAGCAAGCCGCTGGCCGGCGCGTCGAGGCCGGCACCGACAAACGCCATCATTGCGTGGGCGTCGTTGAAGGCATAATGGCCGGCGCTGGCCTTGGGCAACCAGTTGGCGGCGAGCGCCGCCCAGCGGCTGCCGACATCGACGCCGCCGAGATGCAGCCGCCACAGGATCGCCGAGGCATCGACCATGTTGAGCGCCAGCGTCGAGCGCTCGCCATAGATCGGCCCGTCATAAAGCGCCAGCACCTCGTCGATTTCGCCGAGATCGTAGTGGAACAGCGACAGGTGCCACCAATTGTGCACCTGCAGGAAACTTTCCCGCGTCCACGCTTCGGGATTGGCGCGCATCCACAGAATGCCGTCCTTTTGCCGGCTCTGCATCTCCATGACATGGGCCACCGCATGCTGGGCCCAGCCGTCGCGCGGCTGGAGATCGACCGCCGTACGGCCAAGTTTTTCGGCGCGCGCGTAATCGCCCATTTCCTCCAGGCCAAAGGCCTGCATACCGAGTATGGCGTGATAGCCCGGCATGCCGCTCTGCCAGGACGGCAGCGCGCGGCCGATGCGGTCGCGCAGCATGCGCGCGTTGCCGGTGAAGAAGTCGATCTGGTGCCCGGTCTGCAGCGCCAGCGCATCGAGCGGAAACTCGATGGCGATATCCTCCAGCACGCGGGCGGCCTCGTGCCAGCGTCCCTCCGCAAGGTGGCCAAGGGCGGCGACATGCGCCTGCTCACGTGTCGTCGCGGCAAGCGGCAGCGCCGCCTCGTGACATGCCTTGGCCACCGCCGTCGCCTCACGCTCGGTGGCGAGGCCAAAGAGATAACCCTTGAACACCTGCGCCATGACGAAGCCGGGATCGTCGGCGATTGCCCGGTCAATGGAGCCGACCGGATCGCCGATGAAGCACTGCAATTCGCGCACGGCCTGGCTGTAGGACGAAAACCCGGCCTCCGTCGCGCCAGACAGTGTCAGGCCGAATGCATCCCTGACCGCCATGGCGTGTGCTCAGTTGCCCGATCGCATCGCCACCGTGGCGATGCCTGCGCCGACCAGCAGCGTGCCGCCGGTGCGGTTGAAGATGCGGATCGCCTTTGGATTGCGCACGACGTTGCGCGCCCTTGCGGCGATCAGCGCATAACCGACGGCGTTGGCGAAGGCGAGCGTCAGGAAGGTCGTCTCGAAGATCAGCATCTGTGTCCAGAAATCCGCGTGCCGGTCGAGGAACTGCGGCAGGAAGGCGACGAAGAAGGTGATGCTTTTCGGATTGAGCGCAGTAACCAGCCAGGCATGCGCCGCCATTTTCGCCGATGACACCGCATCGGTGCGCGGTTCGGCCCGGAGCGCGCCGCCGGCGCGAAACAGCTTGATACCGAGATAGATCAGATAGCCGGCGCCGATCACCTTCAGCACCGCAAATACGGTGGCCGACGCCGCCAGCAGCGCGCCGATGCCCAGCATCGACAGTGTCATCGCGGTGAAGTCGCCGAGCGCCACGCCGACTGCCATCGGCAGCGCGGTGCGCCAGCCTTGGCCAAGTGCATAGGAAACCACCAGCAGGATGGTCGGGCCTGGAATGACCAGAAGGACCGCCGAGGCAGCGGCAAACGCGGCCCAGTTTTCGAAGGACATTTTCTTCTCCTTGAGCTCAAAGAAGAGGATAAATCCTTGACCTCGCGCAGATGTAAAGAGGCAAGAATCGAAAAAGCCCCTCGTTAACGCCAGGCGGCTGGCCTTCACGCTTTTTCAACCATGATTGGTGAAAATGCCTGCTATCCGGCCGGACCGTGTTTCCCGCCGACAGCGTAGGGTTTGGGTAAATGCGTGAGTTGCCGCACGGTCTGTCGCTGCCGCATAATGGCGACGCAATCGAAACCGAACTACAGCTTTCCCGCCGCACGGTGCTGTCCGGCGCCGGCGCGCTAGCGCTGCTCGGCGTCACAGGCTGCAGCCAGACGCTGGATCTGCCGTCGCTCCAGCTCGACGACGTCACCACCGGCTCGATCCGGCCCGTCCGTCCGAGCATCAGCGTCGACAAGAACATCACCAGCCCCGACGTGATGTACGCTTCGCTTACCGACGGTGGCTTCAACGTGCCGGAGGTGCCCTATCTCAAGATCAAGCCGGAGTTTCGCCGCCAGATCGTCATCGATCCGACCGGCGAGCAGCCCGGTACCATTGTCGTTCACTCGCAGGAACGGCTGCTCTATCTGGTGCAGCCCGGCGGCGAGGCGATCCGCTACGGCGTCGGTATCGGCAAGGACGGATTCCGCTGGTCCGGCCGCGCCAACATCCAGTACGGCAAGGAATGGCCGGTCTGGACCCCGCCGCCCGAGATGATCGCCCGCAGGCCGGAACTAGTGAAGTGGCAAGGCGGACAGCCGGGCGGCCTCGACAATCCGCTCGGCGCGCGTGCCCTCTACATCTATCAGAACGGCAGCGACACCGGTTATCGCATCCACGGCTCGCCCGAATGGTGGAGCATTGGACAGGCGATGTCGTCGGGTTGCGTGCGCCTGATCAACCAGGACATCATCGACCTCTACAGCCGCGTCTCCAAGAAAAACCCGGTCGTCGTCGTCTGAACGGCGGCTTCGCCTTCAGCGATCACTCTGCCGTTGCGCGATGCCGCAAGACAGGCGAATGTGCCTGCGATTTCATCGCCCGGGAGACGTGAACAATGGCCGGAACTTTTGTCATCGCGCAGGGCGGCGGCCCGACCGCCGTCATCAACCAGACCGTGGTGGGTGCTGCGCTCGAAATCCGCAAGCGGCATCCCGGCGCCAAGGTGCTGGGATCCATCCACGGCGTGCGCGGCATTCGTGACGGCAATTACGTCGATCTTTCCGCCATCCCCGAGGACCGCCTGCGGCTGATCGCGGCGACGCCGAGCGCCGCGCTTGGTTCGACGCGCGACAAGCCGGATGCCGCCTATTGCGACCTCATTCTCAATGGCTTGAAGAAAGCCGGTGCCGACGCCTTCATTTATATCGGCGGCAACGACACCTCGGGCACGCAGCAGATCCTCACCGACGCCGCCGGCGGCAAGATCGCCTTCGTGCATGCGCCGAAAACCATCGACAACGATCTCGAGGAGAACGATCACACGCCCGGCTTCATGTCGGCGGCCGAGTTCGTCGCTGGAGCATTTCTTTCGGTTGATCTCGATTTCCGCGCTCTGCCGGGCATCTATGTCGGCATCGTCATGGGGCGGCATGCCGGTTTCCTGACGGCCGCATCCGCGGCCTGGCAGCTCGACCAGGACAGCGGCCCGCATCTCGTCTACGTGCCGGAGCGGCCGTTCTCGGCGGCCGGTTTCATCGACGACGTGCGCGCCACGCTCGACCGCCACAAGCGCTGCATCGTTGCCGTCTCCGAAGGCGTCAGCACCGCCGACGGCAAGGCGCTGGTCGAAAGCCTGGTGCCGCCGGAAAGGCTGGAGCGCGACCAGCACGGCAACGTCAAGCTGTCGGGCAGCGACCTGCCGGCAGCCTTGGAGCGCGCGCTCGCCGAAGGATTGCCGGGCAAGCGGGCGCGCGTCGATGCGCTCGGCTATATGCCGCGCGGCTATGTCGGCGCCATCAGCGCGGTGGACGCGCAGGAGGCCTTCGATGCCGGCGCCTTCGCCGTCACCGTGGCCGACGAGGGCGGCGGTTCCGTGGCGCTGCAATATGACGGCAAAAAAACCGTGCTGAAGAAGGTGCCGCTGAAGAACGTCGCCGGCAAGACGCGCCATATGCCGGATGATTTTATGCTGCCCGACGTCAACCGGCTGTCCGATGCGGGCATGGCCTATCTGAAGCGGCTGGTTCCGCGAAAGTACAGGGTTGGTAAGCCGTTCGTCTGATGCCGGCCTTGATCTGATGGACAGCTGGTTCAGCAAAACCATCGTCGACGCCAAGACGATGATGCTGACCGAGCCCTTCGTGCATGATTTCGTGCGCGCCAACATCTGGCATGTGCGCGGCCGCGATGTCGACCTGCTGGTCGACACCGGCATGGGGATCTGCCCGCTGGCGCCGCAGATCGACACGCCGGCCGGCAAGCCGCTGCTCGTCGTCGCCACGCATATCCATCTCGATCATGTCGGCTCGCTGCACGAGTTTCCGTTGCGGGCAGGTCCGCGCCACAGCGCCACGCAGTTTGACAGCATGGACGAAGCGGTGACCTACGCCTACATGTTCCATGATCTGGAAGGCGCCGTCTCCAGACTGCCGGCAAACGGCTGGAAAGCGGCCGATTACAGGATTCCACCGGCGCCGCTGGACCGGACCCTGGACGAGGGCGATAGGATCGACCTCGGCGACCGGCAATTCCGCGTCCTGCACCTGCCCGGCCACTCTCCGGATTCGATCGCGCTGTTCGATGAGGCAGACGGCCTGTTCTTCGCCGGCGACGCCATCTATGACGCGACGCTGATCGACGACCTGCCGGATTCCGATCGTGCCGCCTACCGCCGCACCATGCAGCGGCTGCGCGATCTGCCGATCCGGATCGGCCATGGCGGTCATGGACCGAGCTTCGACGGCAGGCGGATGCGTGAGATCGCCTCGGCGTATCTCAGGCGAACGGACGGGACAGCGGCATAGAAGCCTTGGCGGGGCAGTGAGGGGCGGCCTATTTTGTTCTTGCTTTGTGCCGGCAGCTATGCTAGTAATCTGGGTATGGTGCTGATTTGCCCCAACGACCCGCCGTCAGGCGGGTTTTTGTTTTCGGGTTTCGGCGCAAGCCCGGCACGGCGGTTGCCAGCCGAAAATTAAATCTTCGTAACATTATCTGGAAACCATGATCGGCGCCCTAGATGCGGGGCTGTCGATCCGGTCGGCTGCCTGACAGGCGAGACAGGCAAGGCCGACGACCGACGCGCCGATGAATTGTTCCGGTGACGGAACGTTAGGGCGCTTCACCAATCTCTCGCCCGGACAACGGCCATGTCACCAATTCAGACCCTTCGCAGACATCGCGTCGCCGCTCTGCTGGGCGCAGCGTTGATCGTCAGCCCTTTCGCCCTGCCTCTCGCTCCCAGGCTGAATGATGTCCTGGCGGCAACGGTCACCCCTCCCGTCACCGGCATGACGGCGCCGAGCGGCTCGTTCGCGCCGGTCGTGGCGGCCGATAAGCCGGCGGTGGTGACCATCACGACGGTCATGAAAGTACAACAGCCCGACACCATGAGCGACGCCTCTCCCTTTGGCGGAACCTCCCCTTTCGACGACTATTTCCGCCATTTCTTCGGTGACCAGGGATTGCCCGCTCCCAAAACACCGCCGGAACAGGCGCCGCGCACCGAGGCGCTCGGTTCAGGCTTCATCGTCGCCAGCGACGGCACCATCGTCACCAACAATCACGTTGTCGATGGCGCCCAATCGATCAAGGTGACGCTCGACGACGGCACCGAGCTTCCCGCCAAATTGATCGGCCATGACGCCAAGAACGATCTTGCCGTGCTCAAGGTCAAAGCCGGCAAGCCCTTGCCGACCGTCAGATGGGGCGATTCCGACAAGCTCATGCCGGGTGACCAGGTGCTCGCCTTCGGCAATCCTTTCGGCCTTGGCACCACGGTCACGGCCGGCATCGTCTCGGCGCGCGGCCGCGACCTGCACAGCGGGCCGTTTGACGACTTCATCCAGATCGACGCACCGATCAACCGGGGCAATTCCGGCGGCCCGCTGACGGATGTGAACGGCAATGTCGTCGGCATCAACACGGCGATCTTTTCGCCGAATGGCGGCAGTGTCGGCGTCGGCTTCGCCATCCCCTCCGACCAGGCGCAAAAGGTCGTCGCCAAGCTGATGAAGGGCGGCTCCATCCAGTACGGCTACCTGGGCGTCCAGATCCAGCCGGTGACGCCTGATATGGCGAGCGCCATCGGCCTCGATCACCCCGCCGGCGTGCTCGTCGCGCAGGTCAGCGACGGATCGCCGGCCGCCAAGGCCGGCATCGAGACCGGCGACGTCATCACCAGCTTCGCCGATCGCGACATAAAGGACCCAAGGGACCTGTCGCGCGCTGTCGCCGACGTTGCGCCCGGCACAAGGGAAACCCTCAATGTCTGGCGCAAGGGCCAAAGCCTGCAGATCTCGGTCGAGATCGGGCGCAACGAAGACGACATGGCAACGGGATCGGTGACCGGCGATCAGGGTCAGCCGTCGACGGAGCAGGGCCTCCGTGCACCGGCGCTCGGTCTGCGCCTGATGGATGTCACCCCGGATGTACGCCAGGCAATGAACCTGGCAGGCAACCAGCACGGCGCACTGGTCGAGCGCGTCGACCCGAACAAGGCGGCATCGGCTTCCGGCATCCAGCCCGGCGATATCATCGTCGCCGTCGACCAGCATCCGGTGAGAAGCGCCAGGCAGGCTAACCAGGCGATCGTGCAGGCTGCCAAATCCGGCAAGAAATCGGTGCTGCTGCTTGTCCAGCGCGGCGACGCCCAGATGTTTGTCGCCGTCCCCTTCGCCAGTGGCTGAGGCAGGCGCCGCGCTGCCAAGATCGATGGAGGCATTGCCGCCAGGCCGAGCCAAGATTTCGGTTGCCCGCGCGCGCGTCTTCGAGAAAACTGACAAAGGTCGATTGGACCTTGCGCAAACGGATATTCTCGATGGCTACCCGAGGCTTCTCTTCCGGACGAAAGCCGCCGACGGATACGGGTGCACGTATCCCGCCGGGGCAATATCTCGAGCAAGGTTTCCCGGTCCTGTCGGCCGGCCCGACGCCGCATATGCGCACCGAGGATTGGTCGTTCACGCTTAAGCACGGGCCGCGGCCGATCAAGAAGTGGAACTGGGCCGAGTTCAACGCGCTGCCCCTGACCAAGATGACGCGCGACATCCATTGCGTCACCGCATGGACCAAGTTCGACACGGCGTGGCAGGGCGTGCTGGTCGACGACATCCTTGCCGACGCCGGCATCGAGCCGCCCACCGCCTTCACGCTGGCGTTGGGTTTCGACGGCTATTCCACCAACGTGCCAACGAAGGATCTCACCGGCGGCAAGGCGATGGTGGCGCTGCTTTACGAGGGCAAGCCGATCACCCCCGACCATGGCGGCCCGGCGCGGCTGCTCGTTCCGCATCTCTATTTCTGGAAATCGGCCAAATGGCTGAACGGGCTGCAGTTCACCGAGCGTGACGAGCCGGGTTTCTGGGAGTTGCGAGGCTATCATATCTATGGCGACCCGTGGCGCGAGCAGCGCTGCACGAACGATCCATGAGCGACGCACCGGCGGCGCAGTCGCCCTGGCAGATAGTCACCATCACCCGCATCCAAAAGCGCACGCCGCGCGTCACCAGCTTTTTCCTGCAGCCGTCTCGGCCCTTCGCCTACCGTGCCGGACAGCATGTAGATGTCAGGTTGACGGCGCCTGACGGTTATCAGGCGCGGCGCTCCTACTCCATCGCCTCGGCACCGGAGACCGGCGAGACCATCGAGCTGGCGATTGAAAAACTCGAGGACGGCGAGGTCTCGCCGTTCTTTCACGAGATCGCGGCGGTGGGCGACGAGTTCGAATTGCGCGGGCCGCTCGGCGGCCATTTCGTCTGGTCCGACGGCGATGGCGGACCGCTCCTGCTCGTCGGCGGTGGGTCGGGCGTGGTGCCGCTGATGTCGATGGTCCGTCACCGGGCGATGCGGGGGTCTCTGGTTGCCGCCGCCCTGGTGGTTTCGGCGCGGGTCTGGGACGAGGTGATCTTTCGCGACGAGCTGATCGACCTCGCCGAGCGCCGGGATGGCTTCGACCTGGTGCTGACGCTGACGCGCGAGCCAGCCCGCCGTCCGGCGGATTATGCGCGGCGGGTCGACGCCGCGATGATGGTGCAAGCCATGACCAGGCTGCCCGCGCCGCCGAAGCTGGCCTTTGTCTGCGGCTCGAACGCATTCGTGACGGCCGCCGCCGAGGCACTGATCGATGCCGGGGTGCCTGCGGCTCTCATCCGCACCGAACGCTACGGGGTCTGACCCGGTTCTGCTTGCCCGGTTGCTGCCTTTGCCGGCCGGCCTAAACGGGCCGGAATCCGGCAGAACGGCGAGGCCGTGCTTGGCTGAAATGGTTAACGATTCGACAAACAACCCCGGCTGCGACTTTTATCGGTTTAAAAAATCGAACCGAACGGTTCGTTTCTGTTGACAATGCGTGCAGGACGCTGTGAACGCTGCCTTCCAAGTCACCTTGCAGTCAGACCGAGGCGACGGGCTATCTTGTTGACATTAAACGGTAAAAATGTGGCGGAGGGAGTCCGTGGCACAATTTCAAGGTGTAGATTCTTGGTCCACACCAAACAACTTCGTGATTGGAAACTGGCCATTGGCTTTCCCACATCGGGGCGGTCCGAACGACGCGAACTCCTCCCAAGACACGCCGCTAGACGGACTGAGACTAAGATACTGGAGTACTAAAAATGAAAAAGATCGCTCTTGCCGCCGTCGCCGTTTTGGCCATCACCGGCAGCGCCTTCGCCGGCAGCGACAATTATGGTTCCAATGGTGCGAACCAGCCTGCCGCCTCGGGCGACAGCTCGTACACGGCTTCCATTCAGAAGCCGGCTGATGCTGACAAGCAGCCTGTCCAGGGCGCCGACCGGAACCTCTTCGGCAACAACTAACAGCCGATCCCAGCATCAGGGCGGCGGGCATATCCGCCGCCCGGGATCTGAAAAAATTCAGGAGTATTGAAATGAAAAAGATCTTTCTTGCCGCCGTCGCCGTTTTGGCCATCACCGGCAGCGCTTTCGCCGGCAGCGACAATTATGGTTCCAACGGAGCCAACCAGCCGCCTGTCGCGGTCGACAGCTCGTACACGGCCTCCCTCAAGAAGTCGGATCAGGCTGAAAAGCAGCCGGTCGGCCAGGGCGCCGATCGCAACCTCTTCGGCAACAACTAACAGCCGATCCCACCATCAAGGCGGGCGGGCATGCCCGCCGCTTTGATCCGAAATCCAGGAGTATCCAAATGAAAAAGATTGTTCTTACTGCCGCCGCTCTCTTGATTGCCGCCGGCGGCGCCTATGCCCAAAACGACAATGTTGGCGGGAGCGACATCAATAAGCAGTCGACCGTCAATGTCGACAAGACGCAGACGTATTCGGTGCGTGACAGCAACTCGCCGATCTACAAGTTGCTGAATTCGTCTGGCGATGTGCCCAAGTCCGCGCCTCAGGGCGCCGACCGCAACCTCTTCGGCAACAACTAACAGCCGAACCGGAATTCCAGATAAGAGCGGCGGGCCATGCCCGCCGCTCTTGTCTTTTGCGTGGCGGAAAAACGCCTGCCTCAAGCCGCCTTTGCTTCTGCTTCATGGAGCGCGAAGGAGTGTCCGTCCGCGTCGAAAATATGCAGGTCGCCGGCATCCGCCGTCAGCCGCATCGACGCCCCGCGCTTGACCTCGACATTGCCCGGCAGCTTGGTCACCAGCGGCAGGTCGGCGCGGCCGATGTCGACATAGACGAGTTGGACCTCGCCGAGTTGCTCGACATAGTCGACCGTCCCTTCGAACAAATAGTCGGCGCCGGCTGCGATCATCA
Organism: Mesorhizobium sp. M0410; assembly: GCF_040321435.1. Lineage (NCBI taxonomy): Bacteria > Pseudomonadati > Pseudomonadota > Alphaproteobacteria > Hyphomicrobiales > Phyllobacteriaceae > Mesorhizobium > Mesorhizobium sp. M0410. Next base: position 80,040 of record NZ_JAMYRN010000001.1, on the reverse strand, counting down.
GATCCTCCGGCCGCACCCCGAAGCTCACCGCAGCGCCTTTCGCCGAGGCAGGCGTTGCGATCGGCACCGTTGCCTTGCGGCCGCCGACATGGCTGACGACCGTCGGGTTGCCGGTCCTGTCGATCGTCGCCGGCAGGATGTTCATCGCCGGCGAGCCGATGAACTGGGCGACGAACAGGTTGCCGGGCCGCTTGTAGAGCTCCATCGGCGTGCCGACCTGTTCGATATGGCCTTCCTTCAGCACCACGATGCGGTCGGCCAGCGTCATGGCCTCGACCTGGTCGTGGGTGACATAGATCATCGTTGTGGCCGGCATCGATTCCTTGAGCTTGGCGATCTCGATGCGAGTGGCGACGCGCAGCGCCGCATCGAGGTTGGATAGCGGCTCGTCGAACAAGAAGACCTTGGGATTGCGCACGATGGCGCGGCCGATGGCGACACGCTGGCGCTGGCCGCCCGACATCGCCTTGGGCAGGCGGTCGAGATATTTGGTCAGCTGCAGGATCTCGGCCGCCTGGCGCACCCGCTTGTCGATCTCGGCCTTGCTTTCCTTGCCGATCTTCATCGAGAACGCCATGTTGTCGTAGACGGTCATGTGCGGATAGAGCGCATAGGACTGGAACACCATCGCGATGCCGCGCTTTGACGGCGGCACGTCGTTGACAATCTCGCCGTCGATCTTGAGCTCGCCCGAGGTGATCTCCTCCAGCCCGGCGATGCAGCGCAGCAAGGTGGACTTGCCGCAACCAGACGGACCGACGAAGACGATGAATTCGCCCGACTTTATGTCGAGGTCGACGCCGTGCAGAATGTTGAGATTGCCATATGATTTCCTCACTTGCCTTAGCGTGACATCGGCCATGGTACTCTCCAGTTCTTCCTTGAATTCAGTCGATACGCCCGAACCAGGCGCCGTAGCCGCCGAGGCGGATAGTGCCGGCGCCAGTCTGTCCCGAAAACCCGTGTCCCGGCAAGGGCTGCAGTGAGCGGCCGTCAAGATCGACCTCGGCCGGCTTTGCGCCGAGATTGAAGGCGCAGACGATCTGCTCGTTGCCTTCGCGGCGTGTGAAGGCGACGGTGTCGCCCTCGCTTTCGATGAACTCGATATCGCCCTTGGCCAGTGCCGGATGAGCACGGCGGAAAGCCAGGAAGCGCCGGTAGTGCTCGAGCAGCGAGCCGTCGTTGCCTTGCTGCACATTGACCGCTTGCGCAAGGTGCTTGGCCGGCACCGGCAGCCAGGGCTTTGCCGTCGAGAAGCCGCCATTGCGGGCAGCGCCGTCCCAAACCATTGGCGTGCGGCAGCCGTCGCGGCCCTTGAATTCCGGCCAGAAGCGGATGCCGTACGGGTCCTGCAGATCCTCGAAGCTGAGTTCGGCCTCGCTGAGCCCGAGCTCCTCGCCCTGATAGATGCAGACCGAGCCGCGCAACGACATCAGCAGCGCCGAGATGACCCTGAGGTACGCGGTCGGGTCCGGCTCGCCGGCTGCCCAGCGCGAGGCAGGGCGCATCACGTCATGGTTGGAGAAGGCCCAGCACGACCAGCCATCGCTGGCCACCTTGCCGAAGGTTTCCAGCACCGAGCGCACCTTTGCCGCGCTGATCTTCTCCGGCGCCAGGAAGTCGAAGGAGTAACACATATGGACGCGCTTGCCGCCGGCCGTATAGGCCGCCACGACTTCCAGCCCACGCTGCGAATCGCCGACTTCGCCAACCGCGGCCGTGGCCGGATATTCGTCGAGCAAGGCGCGGAAGCGTTCGAGGAAGCCGAGGTTTTCAGGCCGGCTCTTGTCGTAGAGATGGTCTTGGTAGTTGTAGGGGTTGACGGCCGGCGCCGTCTGGTCGTTGCGCTGCTCGGGCGGCAGCGGCGGATTGTCTTCCAGGCCTTGGCTGTGGAAGTAGAAATTGATGGTATCGAGGCGGAAACCATCGACGCCGCGCTCCAGCCAGAAGCGGGTGACATCGAGCAGCGCGTCCTGGACCGCGCGGCTGTGGAAATTGAGGTCGGGCTGCTCGGCCAGGAAATTATGCAGGTAATATTGCTGGCGGCTGGTGTCCCACTGCCAGGCCGAGCCGCCGAAGATCGAGAGCCAGTTGTTGGGCGGCGTGCCGTCCGGCTTGGCGTCCGCCCAAACATACCAGTCGGCTTTTGGATTGCTTCGGCTGGAGCGGCTCTCCTTGAACCAGGGATGGACGTCGGCGGTGTGCGAGAGCACCTCGTCGATCATCACCTTGAGGCCAAGCCGGTGCGCCTCGGCGGTGAGCGCGTCGAAGTCGGCGAGCGTGCCGAACATCGGATCGACGTCGCAATAATCCGACACGTCGTAGCCAAAGTCCTTCATCGGCGATTTGAAGAACGGCGAGATCCAGATGGCGTCGACGCCGAGCGAGGCGATGTAGGGCAGCCGGCCGATGATGCCCCTGAGGTCGCCGATGCCGTCGCTGTTCGAATCCTGATAGCTGCGCGGATAGATCTGGTAGATCACGGCACCTCGCCACCAGTCGCGATCGATAGCAAGATCGGGCTTCGGAGTGGCCTTCAAAGCGGATTGCATGATCTCAACCTCCTTTCACCGAGCCGGCAAGCAGCCCGCGGACGAAATAGCGCTGCAGCGAGAAGAACACGATCAGCGGCACGATGATGGTAACGAAGGCCGATGTCGTCAGGATCTCCCAGTCGCCGCCGCGCGAGCCGAGCAACGCATTGAGCTTGGCGGTCAGCACGATCTGGTCGCCCTCGGTACCAAGGAAAACCATTGCCACCAGCAGATCGTTCCACACCCAGAGAAACTGGAAGATGGCGAACGAGGCCAGCACCGGGAACGACAATGGCAGCACGATCTTGACGAAGATCTCGAAATCGCTGGCGCCGTCGATGCGCGCCGATTCCATGATCTCGCGTGGCAGGCCGGCAATATAACTCCTCAACAGATAGATGGCGAAGGGCAGGCCGAAGCCGGTATGCGCCAGCCAGATGCCGAGATAGGTCTTCGACGGCACTCCGAAGAAGCTGCCGACGCCGTTGTAGAGCTTCAGCAGCGGGATCAGCGACATCTGCAGCGGCACGACCAGGAGGCCGATGATGACGGCGATGAGCAGAGCCCGGCCAGGAAAGCGCATCCAGGCCAGCGCGTAGGCTGCGAACGCGGCGATCAGGATCGGGATGACGGTGGCCGGAATGGTGACGGTCAGCGAGTTCATGAAGGAGCGGCCGATGCCTTCCGAAAACAGCACCGTGTCGTAATTATCGGTGGTGAATTTCGGCGGCGCCGAGGAGGCGTAATAGACGCGCTGGCCGCGTTCGCCTTCGAAAGCCTTCGGCGAGGTCATGACGAAACTGCCGTCGGCATTGAGCTGCAGGGTCACGCCGTCGCCGAGATCGGCTGTCGTGCCGGCGGGATATTGCGTCGGCGCTGCCGACTTGATGCCGAAGGCGCTGATGTTGCGGGCAGGGCCGTCGCCGAAGATATTGCCTTGCAGAACGAACTTGCCGTCCTTCTCGACCTGCGCCGAGGCGGGCGGCAGCCGTCCGGCTTCCGTCTGGCTGGAACTGGTGAACGAGTTCCACCAGCCCGAAGCGATGATCTGGTCCTTGTCGCGCAGCGACGAGACCAGAATGCCGAGCGTCGGGATCGTCCAGATCGCAACGAAGATGAAGACGGCGATATGGACGCCGAAACGGCTGACAAAGGACTTTCCGGTCGCCACGGCCATCTCAATGTCCCTCCGTCTCTTTGTTCGCCTGGCGGATGTTCCAGACCATGATCGGAATGACCGCTATCATGATGATGATGGCGATGGTGGCGCCGCGGCCGAAATCGCCGCCGCCGCGGAACATCCAGTCGAACATCAGATTGGCCAGCACCTGGCTGTTCCACTGGCCGTTGGTCATGGTCAGCACGATGTCGAAAACCTTCAGCACCAGGATGGTGATGGTGGTCCAGACGACGGCGATGGTGCCCCAGATCTGCGGCACCATGATCTTCCAGAAGATCTGGAAGGGGTTGGCGCCGTCGATCACGGCGGCTTCCAGCGTCTCTTCCGGAATGCCGCGCAAGGCCGACGACAGGATGACCATGGCAAAGCCGGTCTGGATCCAGATCAGGATGACCATCAGGAAGAAGTTGTTCCAGAACGGCAGCGATATCCAGACCTGCGGCTGGCCGCCGAAATACTGGATGATGGCGTTGAGCAGGCCGATCTGTGTCTGGCCCTCGCCGCGATACTCGTAGATGAATTTCCAGATGACGCTGGCGCCGACGAAGGAGATGGCGAGCGGCAGGAAGATCAGGCTCTTGGCGATGGTGCCCCACCAGATCTTGTCGGTGAGCACGGCGATGATCAGGCCGAGGAAGGTGCAGGCGGCTGGCACCACCGCCAGCCACATGATGTTGTTGAGGATCGAATTGCGGAACTCACGGTCGCCGAACGCCCATTGATAGTTGGCCAGGCCGACGAAATGGGCGCCGCCGCGATCGAGGAACGACAGCCTCAGCGTCTCCACCACCGGGTAGATCAGGTAGATAGTGAGGATGATCATCGCCGGGCCGACGAACAGCCAGGGCCGGATCACCCCCTGCCAGCGCAGATTGTCGATCGCCGCCTTGCCGGAAACGCCGCGTGCCGGAAAGATCGTGTCGAGTGCCTTGTTGGCACCCCAGAAATAGGCGACGCAGCCGCCCACGCCGATGATGATGACGAATATCGCCGAAAAAATCTGAGCCGCCATGGGTCCCTCCCCCTGCGCACGGATCCGCCAGTCGAGAATGGCTTTGGCGACGGGATCATGCGCCGATTCAGTTGTCTGGAGCGCGACCAGCCGAAAAGCAGGTCACTGGGCGCGCGTCATGCCGGAATGCGTCGTGCTCACGACAATCGACGCGACGCCAGGCACCGAAGAAGGTCCGGGCCGTTTGAGGCCCGGACCGCATCACATGGGACTCGAGCCGGCCGCTTACTTGATCGCGTCCCAGCTTTTCTGGATGTCGGTGGCGACGTCCTGGGCGGACTTGCCACCGACCAGGTCGATCATGCCGGTCCAGAACGCGCCGGCGCCGATCTTGCCCGGCATCAGGTCGGACCCATCGAAGCGGAAGGTCGAGGCGTTGGCCAGGATCTCGCCCTGCTTCTTCAGCGCGTCGCTGGCATAGGCGTCCTTGTTGACCGACTTGAACGGCGTCACGAAGCCGCCCTGTGCCATCCAGATCTCATGAGCGAGCGGCAGCTTCAGGAATTCGATGAACGCGCGGGCACTCTTGCTATCTTTGGTGATCATGGCCAGCGTGCCGGCGCCGAGCACCGGAGTGCCGAGCTCGGGCTTGGAGGCGTAGGGCGGGTAATAGAAGAAGTCGGCATCCTCGCCGATCTTGGTGCCTTGCGGGAAGAAGGTCGGGATGAACGATGCCTGGTGGTGCAGATAGCATTTCGGCGGCACCGAGAAGAGGCCCTTCGGGCTGTCGCGGAAATCGGTCGCCGCAACCGCCTTGGCGCCGCCCTCGACCATCTTGTCGTCGGTCGCGATCTTGCCGAAAATGTCGATGGCGTTGACCACGGCCGGATCGTTGAACGGAATTTCGTTCTTTACCCATTTGTCGTAGATCTCGGGCGTCTGGGTGCGCAGCATGATGTCTTCGACCCAGTCGGTCGCCGGCCAGCCGGTGGCGCCGCCCGAACCAAGCCCGATGCACCATGGCGTGCCGCCGTCGGCGATGATCTTCTTTTCGAGCTCGGCAAGCTCTTCCTGCGTCTTCGGCACCTTGTAGCCGGCTTCCTCGAAATTGTCCGGCGAGTACCAGACCAGCGATTTCACGTCGGCCTTATAAGGAAAGGCGAAGAAGCCGGGCTTGCCGTCCTTGTCCTTGAAGGTGCCGAGGTCGACCCAGGATTGGCCCGCGCCGTAATTGTCCTTGACCCAGTTGGCCGTGTCGTCGCCGAGCGGCGTCAATAGGCCTTTCGATGCCAGATCCTGGATCAGGCCCGGCTGCGGCAGCACGGCGATGTTGGGCGGGCTGCCAGCCTGCGTGTCGATGACGATCTGCTGCTCGTAATTCTCCGACGAGGAATACTTGATCTCGGCGCCGGTGGCTTCGGAGAAGTAATCGAGAACGGTGCGGATAAGCCCTTCGTCCTCGCCGCGCCACGGCCCGAAGATCGTCAGTGTCTCGCCCTTGAGGTCGACCTTCTTGAGCTCTTCGTAGTTGGCCCAGTTGAAACGGGGATCTTCGCCCGGCTTGAACTTCAGTTCGGCTTGCGCGGGCATGGCCAGGGCGAGCGTGGCAAACGCAGCGCCCAGCAGAAGCATTTTTTTCATCGGTATTCCCTCCCAGTGGTGACAAACACCGAACGAAACCTCCATTCCGTCCGCCGGCGCCGCAGGACTGTGACTCAGTCGGAAAGGAACTGCAACCTTTCGTGGAGTCTTCCAAAGCGCTTTGGTCATTTTTGATCTCGCCACTGAATTGATCGCGAGTCAAGAGGAAGCCAGGCTAATCGATTTAATTTCTCCGGCCGGGTGCCGGCAAAAGTGCGCTGCAGCACAGTTTTCTGGCGGTGCAGCAGCAAATTCGGCTTCAAACCGGTCCGAACCGTGCGTATGGTCACTGCGCTCGGCAACGCGGCCAGATCGTTTCAGATTAAAAGCGCTTTGAGGTTTGGAGGCCTCCGGTGAACCTCAAGCAGCTCTCCCACATGCTAGCGCTTTCGCAGACCACGGTGAGCCGCGCATTGAACGGCTACCCGGAAGTCAACGAGGAAACGCGCCGGCGGGTGGTCGATGCCGCCAAGCGTCATGGCTATCGCCCCAATCCGAGCGCCCGCCGGCTGGCGACCGGCAAGACCGGCATGATCGGCTATGTGCTGCCGACGGGAACGACCGTTGATATCGACCCGCATTTCGTCGAGTTCCTGTCCGGCCTCGGCGACTATGCGCGTTCGCACGAGCTCGACCTGGTGCTGTCACCGGCCGATGCCGACGACCAGGAGACGACCTACCGCCGCATTGTTGCCAACCGGCAGGTCGACGCGGTCTATATCTCCTCGCCGAGGCCGGCCGACCGCCGGGTGGCGCTGGTCAATACGCTCGGCATTCCCTTCATCGTCCACGGCCGCAGCGAAGGCTTCGATTTCGACTATCCCTTCACCGACATCGACAATGAAGGCGCCTTCCACGAGGCGGCGCGGCTTCTCGTCCAGCTCGGTCACAGGCGTCTGGCGCTTATCAATGGCGACGATCGCGAGACCTTCGCCATACATCGCGAGCGCGGCGTGCGGCGCGCGCTTGCGGCAAGCGGCCTGGTGCTTCGTGATCAGCATGTCTGTTCCCTGACAATGACCGAGGAGAACGGTTATCGCGCCGCCAGGCGTCTGCTGGAACAAAGCGACGCGCCGACGGCGATCGCCTGCTCCAGCCTGATCATGGCGCTCGGCGTGGTGCGCGCGGTGCGCGATCTCGGCCTGACCATTCCGGGCGACCTGTCGCTGATCGCCCATGACGACGTCTTTCCCTGGCTGAAGCCGGAAAATTTTTCGGTGCCGCTGTCGACGACGCGTTCATCGATCCGCCTGGCCGGCGCACGCATCGCCGAACGGCTGGCGGCGCGGATTTCCGGCTTGGAGGAGGGCGCTCGCGGCGAGGTCTGGCCGGTCGACCTGGTGGTCAGGGGATCGGTCGCCGGCGCACCGGCCTAGGGATCAAAACTCAATTACCCTGAGCGACCGAGTTCGAGCCCATATCGGTCATTTGAGGTAACCGGCCGATTGAGTTTTGCCCCCAATATCTGATGCCCAACATTATGCAGCGGCTTCGGGAGAACGGCATGACGCCGACCGGGCGGCCATCCGGAATGCCGAAGCGCACCAGCGTGTTGCCGAGCAGCCGCCTTGGCGCAGTCGGCGTCGGCAGCACGTCCCCGGTTCAGGCAGTCGATCTCCGCCTGGGTGAGGTTAGGATCGTTGGTTTGTGCGACGGCAGACGTGGCGAAGATTGTAATCGTCGCCGTCAATCGAACGACCGCCTTAGCCGCCATCAGCCGGTTTCCTTCCCTCCAGGGCAGCTTCGGTGAAAGGCTGGGCGGCAATAAGGCCAAGCAGTTTCTGATAGTCGGCGGCGGTTTTGGCCGGAACGCCGAGCCGGAAAACGCCGTCGGCGGTGGGCCCGCCGGCGATCGTCAACTGGTTCTTGTCGAGAAAAGCGACGATGTCGGACAGCTTCGCATCCGGTTTGAACTTCACAAGGGCAAACGGCATTTTGGCCAGATCGTCGTCCGATCCGGCAATCTCGAAATCGCCATCTCTGTTGCCGGTCTGCACAAAGGATTGCGTGACGACCAGGGCCAGCAGCACCGCGGCCGCGGCCCAGGCAATGCCGGCGGGCGCCGCCATGAAGCGGCTCCAGGCCTGCGCCAGCCAGGACGATGCCGCCGGCCCGCGGGCGGGGCCGGCCTCGGCATCGAGCGCCTTGGCAAAGCGGCTGAGCGCATCGGCAGGCGGGCGGATTGCCTCGTTTGCGGCAGCGGTGCCGGAGAATTCGGCCTCGGCCTCGCCTAGTGCGGCCATCGCCGCCGGATCGCTTGCCAGCCATTCCTCGATGGCTTCGAGCTCGGTGCCCTCCAGCGAGCCGTTCAGATAAAACGGCAGCAGCATTTCCATTTCGTCGCGGCGCGACATCTTTTCAGCGGCGCTCATGGCCACCCCCTGTCGTAACCGGCGGCCTTGAGGGCTTCGCCGAGTTTCTTGCGGGCGAAGAACATCCTGGTCTTGACCTGGCGACCGGGATGCCGAGTACCTCGCCGATCTCGCTCACCGATTGCCCGTGATAATAGGCAAGGTCGATCACCGTACGGTGCTCTTCCGGTATGGCATCGATGAAGCGTCGCAAGGCAGCGGCCTTGTCTTCTTTCATCGTCACGATTTCCGGCGTGTCGGCACCGTCGGCGATATCGTCGGCCATCAGTTCCGATCCCGTCTGGCGTGCGGCGAAGCGGTAGACGCGCGCGTGGTGGCGCATGAACAGGAGCCGCACGGCGGCACGGTCGCCCTTCGCGACGCGCTCGACGAGCGCGCGATCGGTCTCCGCGGCAGTCATCGCCGGTCGAGCCGCCTGGCTCCTGCCTGCTCTGTCGCTGATCGGCCCAAAAAGGTTCACCGCATCCGCCGGTATATTTGCGGAGGCTAACTGAAGAGCGGGAGCGTCGCCAGAGGGAGAAGAGGGCGCGCGCTCAACTCAGGAACGGCTTTGCCTTCATGGTGACCGGCACCGGCACGCCGAGGCGCGCAAGCACTGTCGGCGCGAGCTGCAGCTGATCGAGCAGCGTATTGGCCTCCGGGCCCTCGCCCGATCCGAAGTAATAAAGTGCGAAATCCTGCATCTCTTCGTCGTGGCCACCGTGATGGCCGCGATCGGTCTGGCCATGATCGGCTGTGACGATCACCTCGTAGCCGGCCTCCCGCCAGCGCGGCAGGAAGCCGGCGAGCATGGCGTCTATTGCATAGACGGCATGATCCATCTCGCGGCAGTCATGGCCGAACCGGTGGCCCATCGAGTCCAGCGTGCAGCTGTGCAGGATGCCGTAGTCGATGCCGTAGCGCCTGGTCAGCAGGGTCAACGTCGCGAACAGGTCGACGTCGCTCGGCGTCATCTGGTTGCTGGCGTTGTAGCCGGTCATGGTGTGGAACCGGCCATGGCTGATCGGCCTGCCCGGCTGGTCGAACTCTATGTCCTCAACCAGGTCGAACGGATAGGCTCGGAAGAATTCGGACCAGTAGGAATGGGTGACCGCACCCGTCTTGCCGCCGGCCCTACTGACTTCGGAAAAAATGTCCGGCTGTTCGACGCGAAACCGGTTCTCGTTGGACAGGATGCCGTGCACTTGAGGCGGCACGCCGGTGTGGATCGAGGCATAGCAGGATGCCGAGGTCGACGGCAGCACGGAGCGCATCTTCCACACGCGCGCGTCGCCGGATTGCACCCAGCCTTCGAGATTGCCCATCAGCCGTCGCCAGTTCCGGTAAGGCACGCCGTCTAGGATGATGAGCAGAAGTTTTGTGTTGAGCGCCAAGGGCGCCTCCATGCGGCTTGATCGGAAAAGTCAGGGCGGGCCTGCCGTTCAATCCACGCCCGGACAGGATCGTCGGGCACAAGGGGCAGCCGGCTAGTTCCCCGCGCTGGCCATGCGCCGTCCCTTGATCGCTTTCTCTAACCAGCCAATCTCCATTTCGGGCACCGACGACAGCAAAAGGTCTGTGTAGGCGTCGAACGGCGGCGTCAGAACCTTGCTCTTGGGGCCGTAGCGCACCACCTCGCCGCGATACATCACCGCGATCGAATCGGCGATCGACTTCACTGTTGCGAGATCATGAGTGATGAACAGATAAGCGACGTTTTCCTCTTTCTGCAGCTCGAGCAACAGCTCCAGTATGCCGTGGGCCACCAACGGGTCGAGCGCCGATGTCACCTCGTCGCAGATGATGAGCTTCGGCTTGGCGGCGAGCGAACGAGCGATGCAGACGCGCTGCTTCTGGCCGCCCGAAAGCTCGGCCGGATAGCGGTCGACATAGCCTTTACCCATTTCGATCTTGTCGAGCAGTTCGGCGACCCGTTTGTCGCGCTCGCGCCCGCGCATCCCAAAATAGAATTCCAGCGGCCGGCCGATGATGGTGCCGACCGTCTGGCGCGGATTCATCGCGACATCGGCCATCTGATAGATCATCTGCAACTGGCGCAGATCCTCCTTCGGCCGGTCGGCAAGCCGGTTGGCGAGCGGCCGTCCGTCGAAGGTGACGGTGCCTTGTTCGGGCGGCAGGAGGCCGGTGATGGCGCGCGCCAGCGTCGATTTGCCGGAGCCGGACTCGCCGACCACCGCCAGCGTCTGGCCCGGGAAAATATCGACCGAGACGTTCTTCAGCACCTTGATGTGGCTGCGGCCATAGGCGGCGGTGATGTTCTTGACCGACAGGAACGGGCTCGGGCCGGGCTTCTGCTCCTGATGTTCGATCTCATGCACCGAAACCAGCGCGTTGGTGTATTCCTGGCGCGGCTCCTTGATGATCTGGCGCGTGCCGCCCCATTCGACCAGCCGGCCGTGGCGCAGCACCATGATCTCGTCCGAGACCTGGGCGACGACGGCAAGGTCATGGGTGATGTAGAGTGCCGCCACATGCGTGTCGCGGATGGCATCCTTGATCGCCGCTAACACGTCGATCTGCGTCGTCACGTCGAGCGCCGTGGTCGGCTCGTCGAAGACGATCAGGTCGGGTTCCGAGCACAGCGCCATTGCCGTCATCACGCGCTGCAGCTGACCGCCCGACACCTGGTGGGGGAAGCGCTCGCCGATGCTTTCGGGGTTCGGCAGGCTGAGCTTCTTGAACAGCGCCACGGCGCGCTTTTCGGCTTCGGCCCGCGTCGCCGTACCGTGCAGGAGTGCTGCCTCGACCACCTGGTCCATCAGCCTGTGCGCCGGATTGAAGGCCGCTGCCGCCGATTGCGCGACATAGCAGACCTCGCGGCCGCGCAATTTGCGGAACCCTTCGTTGCCGCCCTTCAGGATGTCGCGGCCATTGAGGATGACCTCGCCGCCGGTGATGCGCACGCCGCCGCGGCCGTAACCCATCGACGACAGGCCGATGGTCGATTTGCCGGCGCCGGACTCGCCGATCAATCCGAGCACCTTGCCCTTTTCGAGCGTCAGCGAGACATCGTGCACCAGCACGATGTTCTTCGGCGCCTCGCCCGGCGGATATACCGTGGCCTCGATGCGCAGATTGCGGATGTCGAGCAGCACGCCGGACTTCGGTTGCCCGGGCTTCGGTTGCCCGGGCTTCGGTTGCTTGTCGGCCATTACCCGCGTCCTCCCTTCAGGCTTGTCGTGCGGTTGAGCACCCAGTCGGCGACGAGATTGACGGAAATTGCCAGCGCTGCGATCGCCGCCGCCGGAATGAGGGCGGCGCCTATGCCGAAGACGATGCCATCCTTGTTTTCCTTGACCATGCCGCCCCAATCGGCGTCCGGCGGCTGCACGCCAAGACCGAGGAAGGACAGCGTCGACAGGAACAGCACGGCATAGATGAAGCGCAGGCCGAGTTCCGAAACCAGCGGCGACAGCGCGTTGGGCAGGATTTCGCGAAAGATGATCCAGCCGCTGCCTTCGCCGCGCAATTTGGCCGCCTCGACGTAATCCATGACGTTGATGTCAACGGCGACCGCCCTCGACAGGCGGTAGACGCGGGTCGAGTCGAGAACGCCCATGACCAGGATCAGCGTCACCAGATTGGATGGCAGCACCGACAGCACGACAAGGGCCATGATCAGCGTCGGGATCGACATTAGGAGATCGACGAGACGCGACAGCAGCGTGTCGAACCAGCCACCGAAAACCGCTGCCGAGAAGCCGAGGATGGCGCCGAGCGAGAACGACAGCGCCGTCGCCAGCACCGCGATGAACAGAGTGATGCGGGCGCCATAGATCATGCGCGACAACAGATCGCGGCCGAGATTGTCGGTGCCCAGCCAATGCGCCGCCGACATTGGCTCCCAAGGGACGTCGCTGACGATCTCGGCATTGCCGTGCGGCGCGATCCACGGCGCAAAGATCGCCGCCAACACAAACAGCGCCGTCAACACCAGTCCGACCAGCGCCGGGATGGGAATGCGTTTGATGACGAGCATACCCGACCCCCTCATTTCGGATGTCTGAGGCGCGGATTGGCGACGATTGCCGCAATGTCCGCGATGATGTTCAGGCTGATGTAGACGGCGGCGAAGATCAGCCCGACCGCCTGCACCACAGGCACGTCACGCTTGGTGACGTGGTCGACCAAGTATTGCCCCATACCCGGATAGACGAAGATCACTTCGACGACGACGACGCCGACGATCAGATAGGCAAGGTTGAGCATGACGACGTTGATGATCGGCGCAATCGCATTGGGGAAGGCATGCCTGCGGATAACCGCGAAGGCCGAAAGCCCCTTGAGCTCCGCCGTCTCGACATAGGCCGACTGCATGACGTTGAGGATCGCAGCGCGCGTCATGCGCATCATATGGGCGAGCACCACCAGGGTCAGCGCCGCCGCCGGCAGTGCTATGGCCTGGATGCGTTCGCCGAACGGCATCCCCTCATAGACGGTGGAAATGGCGGGAAACCATTGATGTTGCACTGCGAAGAAAAAGACGAGCACATAGCCGACGAAGAATTCCGGGAAGGACGTCGAGGCCAGCGCCAGTCCCGAGATCAGCTTGTCGACCCAGCCATTGCGGTAACGCACCGCGATCAGCCCGAGGATGATCGCCAGCGGCACCGCGACGATCGCCGCCCAGAAGGCGAGGAACAGCGTGTTCCACAGCCTTCCCTTGATCGAGGTTGCGATATCCTGACCGCTCGACATAGCCGTGCCGAGATCACCGGTCAGGATGCCGCCGAGCCAGCGAAAATAACGGATGTAGGCGGGATCATTGAGGCCGAGCTGCTCGCGCAGATTGGCGAGCGACTCCGGTGTTGCCGACTGCCCGAGAATGGCTTGCGCGACGTCGCCGGGCAGGATCTGGGTGCCGGCGAAGATCAGGACCGAAACGGCCAATAGAAGGATGATGCCCAGCGCAATGCGCTGGGCCACCAGTTTCACGATGGGTGAGGACATATCCGCAAGGCCGGGCTCAGGCTTCGAGCCAGCACTTCGCCAGAGCATATCCGTTCATCAACTCCTGATGCGGATCATCCACCCAGCCGGCAACCTTGGCGCCCGTCGCGTCGATGAACTGATTGAACATCGGCAGAATCAGGCCGCCCTCGTCGCGCACCATCACAGCCATGTCGTGGTACATTGCCTTGCGCTTGGCCTCGTCAAGCTCGGCGCGAGCCGCCAGCACCATCTTGTCGAAATCCGGACGCTTGAACCGTGTGTCGTTCCAGTCGGCCGTCGACAGATAGGCGGTAGAGTACATCTGGTCCTGCGTCGACCGGCCACCCCAGTAGGAGGCGCAGAACGGCTGCTTGTTCCAGACTTCCGACCAGTAGCCGTCGCCCGGTTCGCGCTTGATCTCCAGCTTGATGCCGGCCTTGGCCGCGCTTTGCTGGAACAGCTGTGCGGCATCGACGGCACCGGGGAAGGCGACATCCGACGTCCGGAGCAGGACGGCACCGTCATGGCCCGACTTCTTGTAGTGGAACTTGGCCTTGTCGGGATCGTATTTGCGCTGCTCGATCTCGGTGAATAGCGGGTACGATGCATTGATCGGGAAGTCGTTGCCGAGCGAGCCATAGCCACGCAGCACCTTGTTCAGCATTTCCTCGCGGTCGATCGCCAGCTTCAACGCCATGCGCAAGTCGTTGTTGTCGAACGGCGCGGTGTCGCAGTGCATGATGAAAACGTAGTGGCCCGGTCCCGAATGGTTGCGGATGGTGACGCCGGGCACACGCTTGATCAGATCGACGATCTTCGGCTCGACGCGGTTGATCATGTGGACCTGGCCGCCCTGCAGCGCCGCCGTACGCGCCGTGGCGTCGTTGATGACGATGATCTCGATCTGGTCGGCATGGCCCATCTTGTCGCCCTGCCAGTAATTGGCGAAGCGCTCGCCGCCATGGCGCACGCCGGGCTCGTTGGTGGTGACCTTGTAAGGACCCGCCGAGATACCGGCATCGGCCTTATCCTTGCCGCCGTTCGGCTGGATGATCAGGTGATAGTCGCTAAGCAGATAGGGAAGATCGGCATTCGGCTCCTTCAGCGTCAGCACCACTTCCTTGCCGCTGGCCTTTATGCTCTCGATGCCTTTCATATAACCGAGCGCGCCGGACTTCGACTTCTCGTCCGAATGGCGTTCGAGGGTGGCGGCCACGTCCTCTGCGGTCACCTTCTTGCCGTTGTGGAACTCGACGCCATCGCGGATCTTCAGCGTCCAGGTCTTGGCGTCGTCCGACGAGCCGATCTCCTCGGCAATGCGGTTCTCGAGCTTGCCTTCAGGAGACAGTTCGACGATCAGTTCGCCCCACATCTTGCCGAAGGCGAACGGCACCTGCGTCATGAACAGCGCCGGATCGAGACTGTTGGTGGACTCGCCACCGACCAGGCCGGCCTTCAGCGTGCCGCCCTTGACCGGACCCGCCGCGCGGGAAGCGCTGGATAGCAGCGAATTGGCGAAGGTTGCGGTGACGCCAAGCGCAGCTGCCCGGCCGAGAAAATCGCGACGGCTCAGCTTGCCGGACGCAACGCGCCGGCTCAGATATTCCAGTTCGTTCGACATGTTAAGTTCCTCACTCTGTTGGTCCGACCTTATGGTCGTTTTTTCTCATTTCGATCGGGAGAATAATGACCGTAAGGGAAAGCGGTAAGCAAGACCGAATGCGACATGCCGTGGCGTAAATCGTGCGTCGCAATTGGACCAATCGCTATAAGCGCTCAAAGCAGTACGCGCGGGATTTTCTCCTTGAAGTTGCGCTCGAAGACCAGTTTCTCGCCTTCATAGGCTTCAATTCTGGCGCTAACCATGAAGCTTTGCGCGTCGGAGCGCATTTCGGCGAACGTTTCGGTGCGCATCGACCATTCATTTCGCGACAGCGTCTGGGTCCAATGCGTCTTGCCCGACGCTGACAGCGGATTGTCGGGATGGATCGCCCATGTCTCTCTGGCGATGCTCCCGTGGGTGAGGCCATGCTCCAGGTCGCGCACTTCGCCGAAATCGTCGACGATGGAAAGCGTGATCAGTCCGGTCTTTTCGTCGCGATCGACATGACGTTCGGAATTGGCGGGCCGAAGTGTCTCCGTTGCCCAGGGCGTCGCGCCTTCGGGGGCGGGGAAGGTGACCTCATCGCCCGTCGCCGGCGGGCGCAGCGGCAGCATCAATGTCGCGGCCGACAATTCGAGCCGGACCGGCTCCGGCGACGGCCAGATCATCGGCCAATAGCTGTTGGAGATGGCAACGCGCAAGCGGTGGCCGGCCGGCGCCCGATAGGCGCATTGGTCGAGCACCACCCGGGCGCTGACGGTTTCGCCGGGCACCAGCGCTTCGGGAAATTCGTGCGAGTTGCGATGCGTAAGGTTAAGCACGCCGTACGAGATCAGCTCCGACGCTCCGTCCGGGTGGACGTCGCACAGCCGAACCGCGATGTTCGCCTGGCGCCGGTCCGACGAGACTCTGACCAAAACTTCGGGAGCACCGACAATGTCGATCGCTTCGGTCAGCACCGGCTGGTCGAAACACACCGACAGCGCGTCGTCGGGGCGCTGGTCACCCGGCAGTTCCGGGCCGAAGGTGAAGGGGAAATATTCGCCGCCGGCAAGGCCGCAGTTTTGCGGCGACGCGACGATAGCGTGATTGCCTTCAGCGATAAGCTCAACCTCTTGCGTCCGGATGTTGGGTGACGGCCATTCCGATTCAGCGACCCAGCGGCCCGGCCGCGCGGGATGCCAGCGCGCCGGACGCACGCTGTCCATGAGATAGGCGCGGTAGGCGGGGTCGGCCTCGACGCCGGTGTCGATGTCCTTGAGCCAGCGGTCCCACCAGCGCAAGGCCTCCTGCAGGAAGCCGATGCGCGGTTCGGGCGCGGCGTAATGCGGGTATTTGTGGATCCACGGGCCGACGATGCCCTTGACCGGTGCCTCGATATTGGCGGCGAGATGGGAAATCGTATTGCGATAGCCGTCATGCCAGCCGCCGATCGACAGCACCGCGGCATGGATGGCGGAATAGTCCTCGCAGATCGAGCCGCGCTTCCAATAGGCATCGCGATATTGGTGCTTCAGCCACAGCGGTGCCAGAAAGGGCTGGTTCTCCAGCCTGGTCAGCCACAGGTCGCGCCATCTGTTGTCGCCGGCCAGCAACGGATCCGGCGGCCTTGACGAATAGGACAGCATGGTCGAGGCCCAGCCGAAATTCTCGATCAGCAGGCAGCCGCCCTTGTAGTGGATGTCGTCGGCATAGCGGTCGACCGTCGAACAGAGACTGATGACCGCCTTCAGCGCTGGCGGCTGCTTAGACGCCACCTGCAGGCAGTTGAAGCCGCCCCACGAAATGCCCATCATGCCGACATTGCCGTTGCACCAGGGCTGGTCCGCCGCCCAGGCGATGACGTCGCAAGCGTCCTGCAATTCCTGCTCGGAATATTCGTCGTCCATCAGCCCTTCGGAATCGCCATTGCCGCGCATGTCGACGCGGATCGAGGCGTAGCCATGGCCGGCAAAATAGGGATGCGTCAGCTGATCACGATAGATCGTGCCGTCGCGCTTGCGATAGGGCAGGTGTTCGAGGATTGCCGGCACCGGATCGTCGGCGGCATCGGCCGGCATCCACACCCGCGCCGACAGCCGGCAGCCGTCCGGCATGATGATCCCCATGTCGGGAAATTCAACGACCTTGCGCGGGAATTCAGTGACGGTTTTCATGCGGCCACATGATGGAGCCGCTGCCGATGCGTCGTGGGCCAGCCAACGAATTCGGCTGGTCAATCCGCGTCAACTCAGCGGAATGTCGTTGTCGGCCTTGCTAGCCTGGTAGGCGCCGGACAGTTCGTCGTAGCGTGCGGAGATTTTGCCGATCCGCGTCTCCAGTCGCAGGCGTTCGGTCTCAGGCAGCGATCGCACCAATTTGCGGATCGAAAAGCTCCTCCAGTAGGCATTCTCGGCATTGTAGCCGCCGGGATCGAGGGTGAAGACCTCCTTCAGGATCTTCAGATCGTGCGGGATGTCGAAGCTGTCGCGCGAATCCTCATGGCTGAAAAGATAGTAGAAATTGTCGAAGCCGGTCCAGGTGATCGCCGACAGGCAGAGCGAGCAGGGTTCGTGCGTGGCAAGAAAGATCGCGTTCTTGGTATCGACGCGTTCGGCCTTAGGCATTTCGTAGAAGCGCTTCAGGCAGTGCATCTCGCCGTGCCAGAGCGGATTTTCGATCTCGTTGTTGGTTTCGGCAAGCACCAGCGAACGGTCGTCCTTGCGCAGGATCGCCGCGCCGAACAGTTTGTTGCCGTGCGCGACGCCTTCGACGGTCTTCGGCACGATGTCGTGCTCGATGACATCGAGCAGGCGATCGATCAGCGAACTGTCGGTCATCACCGGCTCCCGTCGGGAAGATGGATTTCGTAAGGATGCGAGAAATGACACTCTTCGAGATTGGAGCCGTCGCCGCCGCGGTCGACGACCACAAAATCCTGGACGTCGCCGATCGGCGTCAGCACGCCGTGCCACAGATTGCGCGGGTAGTTGACGCCTTGCCCGGGCGCGGTGATGAAGGCGTGCGGCTCGCCAGGTCCTTCCTCGCCATCATGGCAGACGACGACCAGGAACGGCCGTGGTGACAGCGGGATGAAGGCCTGGCTGCCGAACGGATGGCGCTCCACCATTGTCAGCTTCAACGGCAGTTCATAGGGCGTGCCACGCACCATGGAGATCAGCACGCGCGCATTCGGCCCTCGTGCTTCCGCGGTGGCGAGGTCGTGGTAGCGCTCGGCCTTGCCGCCATTGATCGGATAATGGTTGTCGCTGCCCATATCGATGACGTCGCCGAATTCGGCGAAGGTCTCGCGGGTCAGCGGCCGGGCGACGATTCGGGTCATGGCGCGCGCCTCGCGACGCCGGCGCCGCCAAGCTTGGCATGCCGGTTGACGTCCTTGTAAAGCAGGTAGCGGAATTTTCCGGGGCCGCCGGCATAGCAGGCCTGCGGGCAGAAGGCGCGCAGCCACATATAGTCGCCGGCCTCGACCTCGACCCAGTCCTGGTTGAGGCGGTAGACCGCCTTGCCTTCCAGCACGTAGAGCCCGTGCTCCATCACATGAGTCTCGGCGAAGGGAATGACCGCACCAGGCTCGAGCGTGACGATGGTGACATGCATGTCGTGGCGCATGTCGGCCGGATCGACGAAGCGCGTCGTCGCCCATCGGCCTTCGGTACCCGGCATCGGCGTCGGCGCGATGTCCTGTTCGTTGGCGAAGAACGCTTGCGGCTGGTCGATGCCGTCGACTGCGTCATAAGTCTTGCGGATCCAGTGGAAGCGGACGGCGGCACCGCTTTCATTGCGCACCGTCCATCCGCTCGCCGGCGGCAGGAAGGCAAAGCCGCCCGGCCTTAAGCTATGTTTCTTGCCGGCAAGCGAAACGCATAGCTCGCCTTCGACCACGAACAGCGCACCTTCGGCGGCGGCGTCAAGCTCAGGGCGGTCGCTGCCGCCGCCGGGCGCGAGCTCGACGATGTATTGCGAAAACGTCTCGGCAAAACCCGACAGCGGCCGAGACAGCACCCAGATCCGTGTCCCATCCCAGAACGGCAAAGCGCTGGTGACGATGTCCTGCATCACGCCTTTGGGGATCACGGCATAGGCCTGTGTGAACACAGCGCGGCCGGTCAGCAATTCACTCTGGCCGGGATGTCCGCCTTGCGGCGCATAATAGGTTCGCTCGGCCATTTTCATCATATCCATAAATTCAAGCCTGTTGCGGAAGCCAGGGCCTATCGCGGCAGCCAAGGCCTATTGCGGAAGCATGTCCTTGAGACGAAGCAGCGCGATGCGCTCGACCTGTCTGCAGGCGGTTTCGAATTCGACGTCGTGGCTGTTGCCGATACGCGCTTCGAACTCGGCCAGGATCTCCGCCTTGGTCCTGCCTTTCACCGCGATGATGAAGGGGAAACCGAAACTGGTGACGTAGGCGGCATTGAGTTTTGCGAACAGCTCGCGCTCCTTCTCGGTCAGCGCGTCGAGCCCTGCCGAAGCTTGCTCCTTGGCCGATTCGTCCGTCAACCTTCTGGCCTGCGCCAGTTTTCCGGCAAGATCGGGGTGGGCATTGAGCACGGAAAGCCGCTCGGCCTCGCTTGCTGCGCGAAACACGCGGCAGAGCGCATTGTGCAGGCCGCCGGCACTGTCATGGGCCGGGCCGAGCTCCAGCCCATAAGCGCGCTCGGCAACCCACGGCGAATGCTCGAACACGCCGCCGAATGTGTGGACGAAGGCCTCGAATTCCATTTTCGACGGGCGCAGCGCCGGCAACCGGAACGGATGCGTCTCCTGCCAATGTTTTGCAATGTCGATGCGCCGTGCCAGCCAGACCTTGTCGTGCGATTTGACGTAGTCGATGAAGCGCTTCAGTGCCGCGACCCGGCCCGGCCGCCCAACCAGGCGGCAGTGCAGGCCGATATTCATCATGCGCCGCCGCCCTGCCTTGCCCTCGGCATAGAGCGTATCGAAACTATCCCTGAGATAGGCAAAGAACTGGTCGCCCGAATTGAAGCCCTGCGGCGTGGCAAAGCGCATGTCGTTGGCGTCGAGCGTGTAGGGGATGATCAGCTGCGGCTTCGCCGACCCGTCCGGTGTCACATGCTCGAACCAGTAGGGCAGTTCGTCGTCATATGTGTCCGACACATAGTCGAAGCCGCCCTCTTCCGCCGCCAGCCGCACCGTGTTGATCGAGGTGCGGCCGGTGTACCAGCCGGTCGGCCGCGCCCCTGTGACCTCATAATGCAGCCGGATCGCCGCCTCCATGTCGCGACGCTCGTCTTCCGGGGTATGGTCGCGGTAGTCGATCCATTTCAGCCCGTGCGAAGCGATCTCCCACCCGGCCTCCTGCATCGCCGCAACCTGGTCGGGCGAACGCGCCAGGGCCGTGGCCACGCCATAGCAGGTGATCGGCACCTGTGCCTCGCTGAACAGGCGCAGCAATCGCCAGAAGCCGGCTCGGGCGCCGTATTCGTAGATCGATTCCATATTCCAGTGGCGCTGGCCGGGCCAGGGCGCGGCGCCGACGATCTCCGACAGGAAAGCCTCCGAAGCCTTGTCGCCGTGCAGGACGCAATTCTCGCCGCCCTCTTCGTAATTGACGACGAACTGCACCGCGACATGCGCCCCGCCGGGCCATTTCGGATCCGGCGGATTGGCTCCGTAGCCGCGCATGTCTCGTTCGTAACGCATTCTCGCTCCTGCCGGAAATTGTGATCAGGATAGTCGAAAGGAGTGCCTGCGCATTCCCCCGAAATTTTTGAAAGTGTTTTTGTCGCGCTCCGCTCGACCGGGACTTATGCATCGCCTTTAATTGGCGCACAATTCATGAATAGTGTTCGACCGTTCAGGGAATGGAGCAGCCAGTGGCGGAAACGTCGAAAGCCGAAGGCGGGCGCTTGACGACCCATGTCCTCGACACAGCGGCCGGCAAACCGGCGGCCGGTCTGTCGATCGAGCTCTATCATCTTGACGGGCAGGCCCGGACGCATCTGAAAACGGTTGTCACCAATGATGACGGCCGCTGCGATGCTCCACTGCTTGCCGGCGCGGAATTCCGCACCGGCCAATACGAGCTGGTCTTTGCGGCCGGCGATTATCTGCGCGGGCAAGGGACAAAACTGGCGGAACCGGCCTTCCTCGACCATGTGCCGATCCGCTTCGGTATGGCCGAGCCGATGCACTATCATGTGCCGCTGCTTCTGTCGCCGTACGGCTATTCGACCTACCGGGGAAGCTGAGATGGCCGGGATCAAGACACGCAACGAAATCCGCTTCATCCTCAATGGCGAGGACGTCGCGCTCGGCACGGTTGCACCCGACCAGACCCTGCTCGACTGGCTGCGGCTCGACCGCTCGCTGCGCGGCACCAAGGAAGGCTGCGCCGAGGGCGACTGCGGCGCCTGCACGGTGCTGGTCGGCAGGCTCTCGGCCGGCAGACTGGTCTATGAAAGCGTCAATGCCTGCATCCGCTTCCTTGGCTCGCTGGACGGCACGCATGTCGTGACCGTCGAGCATCTGCGCGGCGGCGCAGGAAAGCTGCACCCCGTGCAGCAGGCGATGGTCGATTTTCACGGCTCGCAATGCGGCTTCTGCACGCCGGGTTTCATCATGTCGCTTTATGCGCTGTGGATGCGGTCGCCGGAGCCGTCGGACGCGCCAATAGAAAAGGCGCTGCAAGGCAATCTCTGCCGCTGCACCGGCTACGAGGCGATCATGCGCGCCGCACGTGCCATCTCCAGCTACGGCACGGCGGCAAAGGATCCGTTGGCGGTGGAGCGCAAGGCAGTCACGGCCAAGCTCGAAGCGATGAAGGACGGTTCGCGCATCGAGATCGGCTCCGGCAACAAGCGGCTGATCGTGCCGGCCGATGCCGACGATCTGGCCAGCGTGCTGATCAAGGAGCCGGGCGCCACCATCGTCGCGGGTTCGACCGATGTCGGCCTTTGGGTGACCAAGCACATGCGCGATATTGCGCCGGCGATTTTCATCGGCAATCTCGATGGTCTGTGCGGGATTTCCGAGGACAAGGGCGTCATCTCGATCGGCGCCGGTGTCACCTATAGCGAGGCCTTCTCGACGCTGGCGAAACGCATCCCGGCGCTGGGCCCGCTGTTCGATCGCATCGGCGGCGATCAGGTGCGCAACATGGGCACCATCGGCGGCAATATCGCCAACGGTTCGCCGATCGGCGACACGCCGCCGCCGCTGATCGCACTCGGTGCCCGCCTGACGCTGCGCCGCGGCGACAAGCGGCGGACGATCCCGCTGGAGGATTTCTTCATCGCTTATGGCCGACAGGACCGGCAGCCCGGCGAATTCGTCGAGGCCGTGCATGTCCCGGTGCCGGCCGGCGAGACGAAATTTGCAGTCTACAAGATCACCAAGCGCCGCGACGAAGACATCACAGCAGCGCTGGGCGCGTTTTTCCTGAAGCTCGCCGAGGATGGCACGGTGGCGGATGTGCGCATCGCCTATGGCGGCATGGCGGCAACGCCGAAGCGCGCCTTTGGCGTCGAAAAGGCATTGCTGGGCAGGCCCTGGACGGAAGCGACGGTCGAGGCGGCGATGGCCGCGTACGCCGGCGATTTCACCCCGCTGACCGACATGCGGGCAAGCGCCGAATACCGGGCGCTGGCGGCACGCAACCTGCTGCTGCGCTTCTTTGCCGAAACCACCGGCACCCGGGCGCCGATCCAGGTATCACGGCACGAGGCGGCATGATGAACAAGCACGCCACGCCAAACCTGAAGGCGCAAAAAATCGCCGGCGGCGTCGCCACTGACCAGCGCCATGATTCCGCGCACAAGCATGTCAGTGGCACGGCCGTTTACATCGACGACATGCCGGAACCGGCCGGCACGCTGCACGGCTGCCTTGGGCTTTCGACGGCGACGCATGCCACCATCACCAGCATGGATCTTTCGGCGGTACGCGCCGCACCCGGCGTCGTCGATGTGCTGACCGCGAGCGACGTGCCAGGCGAGAACGACATTTCGCCGACCGGCCGTCACGACGAGCCGGTGCTGGCCGACGGCAAGGTGCAATTTTTCGGTCAGCCGATCTTCTGTGTCATCGCTGAAACCCGCGAGCAGGCGCGCCGCGCGACAAGGCTGGCCAAGGTCGAATACGAGGAATTGCCGTTCGTCGCCGATATCGGCGAGCTCAATCCCGGGAAAGACAAGCTGGTCACGCCGCCGCTGACGCTGAAGCGCGGTGACGCAGCGGCTGCGATCAATGCGGCGCCGCGCCGGCTGAAGGGAAAAATGCGCATTGGCGGCCAGGAGCATTTCTATCTCGAAGGCCATATCGCCTTGGCCATCCCTGGCGAGGACCACGACGTCACCATCTATTCCTCGACCCAGCACCCGAGCGAAATCCAGCACATGGTCAGCCATGCGCTCGGTGTTCCGAGCCACGCGGTGACGGTGGAAATCCGCCGGATGGGCGGCGCTTTCGGCGGTAAGGAAACGCAAGGCAATCAGTTTGCGGCATTGGCCGCTATCGCCGCGAAGAAACATCATCGGGCCGTAAAAATCCGGCCCGACCGCGACGACGACATGATCGCCACCGGCAAACGCCACGATTTCCTCGTCGACTACGAGGTCGGCTTCGACGATGAGGGCAATATTCTGGGCGTAGATTTCGTGTTCGCGGCGCGCTGCGGCTTCTCGGCCGACCTCTCCGGCCCGGTCACCGACCGCGCGCTGTTCCATTGCGACAACACGTATTTCTGGCCGGCGGTGCACGCGCAGTCGGCGCCGCTCTACACCAATACGGTATCCAACACCGCCTTTCGCGGCTTCGGCGGCCCGCAAGGCATGGTCGGCGCCGAGCGCGTCATCGACGAAGTCGCGTTTGCCGTCGGCAAGGACCCGCTCGAAATCCGCAAGAAGAATTTCTACGGCACCTCAGACCGCAACATCACGCCCTACCACCAGACGGTCGAGGACAACATCATCCACCGCATAGTCGCCGAGCTGGAGGCGAGTTCCAACTATGCGAGGCGCCGCCGCACTATCGATGCTTTCAATGCCAACAGCCGCTTCATCAAGCGCGGACTGGCGCTGACGCCGGTCAAGTTCGGCATCTCGTTCACCGCCACCCATTACAACCAGGCCGGCGCGCTGGTGCATGTCTATACCGATGGTTCGGTGCATCTGAACCACGGCGGCACCGAGATGGGGCAGGGCCTCTATGTCAAGGTGGCGCAGGTTGTGGCGGAAGAGTTCCAGATCGACCTCGATCAGGTCAAGATCACCGCGACGACGACCGGCAAGGTGCCGAATACCTCGGCCACCGCCGCGTCTTCCGGCTCCGATCTCAACGGCATGGCGGCGCAGAATGCCGCCCGCCAGATCAAGGACCGGTTGACCAATTTTGCCGTCGAGAGATACCAGGTGCCGCGCGACCAGGTGCTGTTCCTGCCCAACCGCGTGCGCATCGGCAACCAGGAGATCGCCTTCGCCGATCTCGTCAGGCAGGCCTATATGGCGCGCATCCAGCTTTCGGCGGCGGGTTTCTACAAGACGCCGAAAATCCATTGGGACCGCGACAAGGGCGAGGGCCGTCCCTTCTACTATTTCGCCTATGGCGCCGCGTGCTCGGAAGTCTCTGTCGACACGCTGACCGGCGAATATATCGTCGAGCGCACCGACATTCTGCACGAAACCGGCCGCTCGCTGAACCGCGCCATCGACCTCGGCCAGATCGAGGGCGGCTTCGTCCAGGGCATGGGCTGGCTTACAACGGAGGAACTGTGGTGGGACGACAAGGGGCGGCTGCGCACCCATGCGCCATCGACCTACAAGATCCCGCTCGCGTCGGACCGGCCGAAGATCTTTAATGTGACTTTGGCCGACTGGGCGCAAGCAGGCGAGCCGACGGTGTACCGCTCCAAGGCGGTCGGCGAGCCGCCCTTTCCGCTCGCAATGTCGGTGCTGCATGCGCTGTCGGACGCAGTGGCGAGCGTTGCCGGCCACAAGATCTGCCCACGCCTCGACCCGCCGGCCACGCCGGAGCGTGTGCTGATGGCGATCGAACGGCTGAAGCGGGAAGCCAGGACCGGCACTTGAATCCCGGAAACGTGCAATTCAGGCCGAAAAACTCTATATTTCCCGATAGGGAACACGAAATTATGAACGCGAAAGTGCAGAGCCTGAAAGCCTTTCTTGCCGGCGCCCGCCGGGTCGCCTTAGTTGAGGTGGCCGGGACAAAAGGTTCGACGCCGCGCGAGACGGGTGCCTTCATGCTCGTCTCAGGATCGGCCACTTTCGGCACGATCGGCGGCGGCCAGCTCGAATACATGGCGATCGACAAAGCGCGGCAGATGCTTTTCTCCCCCCTTGAGGGGGAGATGGCCGCGGAGCGGCCAGAGGGGGTCGTCTCAGAAGGCACCGCCGGTGCGTCGAGCACTGCCGCAGCGACCCCACCCGGCGGCTTCGCCGCCACCCTCCCCTCAAGGGGGAGGGATACCCTCGACATCGCGCTCGGCCCGGAGATCGGGCAGTGCTGCGGCGGCAGGGTCGAGCTGCTGATCCAGCTGGTCGACCCCGCGCTTGAAGCCAAGCTGGTTGCGGCGGCGGAAGCCGAGGAAGCGCAGCTACCGCATGTCTACATCCTCGGCGGCGGCCATGTCGGCCAAGCGCTGGCCTCGGCGATGGCCTTGCTGCCGGTGCATATCGTCGCTGTCGAGACACGAGCCGAGGCGCTCAAAGGCATGCCGGAAGCAGTCGAAACCAAGCTGACGCCGATGCCTGAGGCGATGGTGCGCGAAGCCCCGGCTGGATCGGCCTTCGTCGTCCTCACCCATGACCACGCGCTGGACTTCCTGATCGTCGCCGAGGCTCTGAAACGCCGGGATGCCGCCTATGTCGGCATGATCGGCTCCAGAACCAAGAAGGCGACGCTCCGGAACTGGTTCCTGAAATCGGCGGAAGGAAGCGAGGCGGAATTTGCCCGCCTCGTCTCGCCGATCGGCGGCGATGCCGTTAAGGACAAGCGCCCGCAGGTGATCGCCGCACTCGCCGTAGCCGAGATTATGACGGCGTTGGCCGGCCATGCGGCGGCACCGTCCGCTCAATCCAAAGCCCCTCACCGCAAGGCGATGGCCGGCTGACGTTTTGGCTATTCCTTCTCCTGCGTGTGCGCCTCAAGGAACCACAGCAATTTGTCGAGCGAGCGTGAATAGGCGGTGAAGATGTCGGCGGTGTCGGCATCGCCCGCGCCAGCCGCCTCGTCGATCGCCGCGCGTGCCCGCTTGGCGGTTGCGGCATAGCGGTCGATCAGCGCCGCCAGATGATCCCGGGTCTTGTGGATGTCGGTCGGATAGGCCTCGAGCATAGTCGCCTTCGACACCTCTTGCGATGTGCCGAGCGCCGTCCCGCCGAGTTGTACGGCGCGCTCGGCAATGGGATGGCGATGAATTGCGGTCCCTTGACGTTCCAGTGCGCCTGCTTGGTGATCAAGGCCAGATCGATGGCGTCGGCAAGGCGGGCATTGAGAAGATCGATACACTCTTTCTTGGCATTGGATTGCAGGTCGTTGCGGGTGGCGATGGCATCCATGATCGGCTCCTGTGGCGGTTGCGTCCGCTTGGTTTGAAAAAGGGCGAAGTTTGTGGAAGGTCAATCGAACATGCGCGCAGACGCCCTCATCGCCGCGCGGCACAGCATGCCAAAACGGCGATCTCCGACTTTCGTTCCGCTCGTCGTTTACGCCGGCCTTTTCAAGCCCAGATGGTCGCGCAGCGTGCTGCCTTCATAATCCGTACGGAACAGCCCGCGCCGCTGCAGCTCCGGCACGACTAGTGTGGCAAAGGCATCGAGTTGGCCGGGAAAATAGGATGGCATGACGTTGAAACCGTCTGCCGCGCCGCCCTCGAAGCGTGCCTCGAGCTCGTCGGCGATCTGGGCGGGCGTTCCGACGACCCGCCAATGGCCGCGCGCGCCGGCGAAATGACGGGCAAGCTGGCGAATGGACAGCTTGTCGCGGCGTGATTGCTCGATGACGAGCGCCTGCCGGCTCTGCATGCCTTCGCTGGCCGGCAGTTCGGGCAGCGGTCCGTCGATGGGATAGCGCGCGAGATCGGATATGCTGAGATAGCTGGAAAGCAGCGCGACACCGACATCGTCCGGTATCAGCTCCTGCAGCTCATCATGTTTTGCCCGGGCTTCCGCTTCGCTTGCCGCGACGACCGGCGCGACGCCGGGCATGATCTTGACGTCCTCCGGCTCGCGCCCATGGGCAGCCAGCCGTCCCTTGAGGTCGTCGTAGAAGGCCTTTGCCTCCTCGAATGTTTGCGCCGCAGTGAACACCACATCGGCGGTCCGGGCGGCGAGATCGCGGCCCTCATCCGACGCTCCCGCCTGGACCATAACCGGTGCACCTTGTGGCGAGCGCGGCAGATCGAGCGGGTCACGCGCCGAAAAACTTCTGCCTTCGTGTCCACCCTGGCCTTGCCAAAGGCCAGCAACCACGGCAGCGAATTCGCGCGCGCGTTCGTAGCGGTCCGCATGTGGGCGCAGTCCGGTCGAGCCGAAATTGGCGGCCTCGATCTGGCTGGCCGAAGTGACAAGGTTCCAGCCGGCTCGGCCGCCGCTCAGATGGTCGAGCGACAGGAAGGTTCGCGCAAGCCCGTAAGGCTCGTTATAGCTCGTCGACGCCGTTGAGACGAGGCCGATGCGCTCCGTCTGCACCGCGAGCGCCGCAAGCAGGCTGATCGGCTCGAAGCCGATCGAGCGCGACGTTTGGCTGGCGATGTTGACATTGGCTTCGCGCACGCCGGCGGCGTCCTCGCAGAAGATCATGTCGAACTTTGCCGCTTCCGCCGTCCGCGCCAGCTGGATGTAATGATGGATGTCGATACCGGCCGTGACATGCGCTTGCGGATGGCGCCAGGCGGCGATGTGGTGGCCTGTCGCCCACAGGAAGGCGCCGAGCTTCATCTGGCCCCGAGGGGCGCTCATTGCCGATCCTCCCCTGCAAGCCCGAGATGGGCGCGCAGTGTCGTCGTGCTGTAGCCGGACCGGACAAGGCCGCGGCGGCGAAGCTCCGGCAGCACGAGACCGACGAAATCGTCGAGCGCCGATGTGAACGGCATGGCGACGTTGAAACCGTCGCAGGCTTTCGAGCGAAAGCACTCTTCGAGCCTGTCCGCAAACCGGTCCGGCGCGGCGGTTATTTCGGCGCTGCCGGTAACGTTCATCAGCACTTTCAGCGCCTCCGGCCTGCGCCCGAAAGTAAGCGCACGGCGCTTCAGATCGCCCGACTTGGCCGGCTCGATCGATGGCTCATCCAGCAGGACGACATCGGCGGTGCGGGCGGCGATATCCATGGCGGGTTCGGACAGGCCGGACATGACCAGCACCGGCGTGTCCTGCGGCGACCGCGCCACGTTGAGCGGCCCGCGCACGGAAAAATATTCGCCCTTGTGGTCGAGAAGGTGCATCTTCTCGGGATCGAAGAAGCGGCCGCCAACTTTGTCGAACAGCAGCGCGTCTGCGTCCCAGCCTTTCCATAAACCTTGCACGATGCCGATGAATTCCTCTGCGCGCAGGCGGAGATCGTCGCCGAAAAACCCTTCCGGCCGGCTGAAATTGGCCGCCTCGCGCGGGTCGGGCGTCATGCTCGCGTTCCAGCCGGCGCGACCATGGCTGATAATATCGAGCGAGGCGAAACGACGCGCGAGATTGTAGGGCTGGTGGGCGACCGTCGACGCTGCCGCGACGAGGCCGATCCTGCTTGTCACCGTAGCCAGCGCTGCCAGCAAGGTCGTCGCTTCGAAGCGCATTTGCCGGTTCGGCCCACTTGCAACCGGCGCGGAATCGCCGCGCAACACCATGTCCAGGCCGGCCGCTTCGGCTTCTTGCACGAACCGCGCCAGCAGACTGAAGTCCGGGCCGGCGCCGGGCGGATGGGAAGGGGCGGCTTCCGGAGACAGTGAAACGGCGAGACACATTGTGGCGCCGTCGGCCATCGCTTTTCCCTGTTGAGCGAGATTCCTTGGGAATTATCTCGTCGGCCGGACGGAAAGCAACCGGCCAGCCGGCGATCATTTGCCGGCCAGAATATCCCGGATCAGCCGCTGGCAGCGCTCGGCCATGAAATCGAGCAGCAGCCGCACCTTCGGATCCTGCAGCTTTTTGTGTGGATAGACGGCGGCAAACTGCACCGGCGTCGGCGGCGTGTTGCTCAGGATCACCTTCAGCCGCTGGTCGCGGATAAACGGCTCGACCTCGAAGCGCGGTTTGTTGATGATGCCGCGGCCGGACAGCGCCCAGCCGGTCAGCACGTCGCCATCATCGGTATCGTAGGGGCCGTGCACCTCGAACTTTTGCGGCCCGTTCGGCGTCTGCAGCGTCCAGACATATTCGCGCGCGCCGGAATAGCGCAGCATCAGGCAATCGTGCTTCTTGCCGATCAGTTCCTGCGGCTCTCTCGGTTCGCCGCGCGCCTCCAGATATTGTGGGGCCGCCACCAGCACGCGCTCGCATTCCATAATGCCGCGCATTCTCAGGCTGGAATCCTCGATGATGCCCAGCCGGAACGCAACGTCGATGCCTTCTTTCATGATGTCGACATTGTGGTCGGAAAGCCGGAGCCGCACCTCGATATCGGGGTACCTGTCGTGGAAATCCGGAATGCCCGATGCCACCAGCCGCCGCCCGAGGCCGAGCGGAGCTGTCACCTTTATCGTGCCGCGCGGCTGGCCGGATAACGCGCTGACTGCCGCTTCCGCCTCGGTGACCGCATCCAGTACCTGCTTGGCGCCGGAGTAGAACACCGTGCCGTGCTCGGTCGGCATCAATTGCCGCGTTGTGCGGTTGAACAGCCTGACCCCAAGATGCTTCTCGAGCTCCTTGATCCGGTTGGAAGCGACCGCCGGCGAAATGCGCATGTCGCGCCCAGCCGCCGACAAATTGCCGAGCTCGACGACACGGACGAAAACGGCGATGTTATCGAGATAGGCCATGCGGCTTTCGTGGCTCTCATGTAGCTGCGTATGATCAGCCTAGTATTTTCCAATTTTTTTTGAAAGTCATCGTGCGTCTCGGCCCTTTCCGTTTGCGCTCCAACCCGTAAAGTCAGCCGATCGGCAGGGACGATTTTTCATGATGGATTTCGCGATATTCTGGGATTGGCTGAGTTTCGCCGTGCGCTGGCTGCACGTCGTCACCGGTATCGCCTGGATTGGATCGTCCTTTTATTTCGTCGCGCTCGACCTCGGGCTGCGCCAGCGTCCGGGCATGCCTGCCGGAGCCTTCGGCGAGGAATGGCAGGTGCATGGCGGCGGCTTCTACCACGTGCAGAAATACCTGGTGGCGCCGGCCGAAATGCCCGAGCACCTGACCTGGTTCAAATGGGAATCCTACGCCACCTGGCTGTCGGGCTTCGCCATGCTGTGCATCGTCTACTATGCCGGGGCGGACCTGTTCCTGATCGATCCGAATGTGCTTGCCATGTCGGTGCCTGCAGGCATCTTGCTGTCGCTGGCGACGATCGGCGTCGGCTGGGTGGTTTACGATCTCTTGTGCCGTTCGCCGCTTGGCAACAGCGACACCGGCCTGATGCTGGTGCTCTACGGCGTGCTGGTGTTCATCGCCTGGGGCCTGACCCACCTGTTCACCGGCCGCGCCGCTTTCCTGCATCTCGGCGCCATCACCGCGACGATCATGTCGGCCAACGTTTTCATGGTCATCATCCCCAACCAGAAGATCGTCGTCGCCGACCTGATCGCCGGCCGTAAGCCCGATCCGAAATACGGCAAGATCGCCAAACAGCGCTCGCTGCACAACAACTACCTGACGCTGCCGGTTTTGTTCCTGATGCTGTCGAACCATTATCCGCTGGCGTTCGGCACAGAGTTCAACTGGGTCATTGCCTCGCTGGTGTTCATCATCGGCGTGCTGATCCGGCACTATTTCAACACCAGGCATGCGCGCAAAGGCAATCCGACCTGGACCTGGCTGGCCGCCGCCGTCCTGTTCGTCGTCATCATCTGGCTGTCGACGGCACCGAAGCTGCTGACCGGCGAGGTCAAAACGTCCTCGGCGGCACAGGTCTACGTCGCCTCGGCGCATTTTCCCGCCGTGCGTGATACGGTGCTTGGCCGCTGTTCGATGTGCCATGCGGCGGAGCCGTCCTACGAGGGCATTTACCACGCGCCTAAGGGCGTGATGCTCGATACCGATGCCGGCATCGCCGAGCACGCCGGCGAGATCTACCTGCAGGCCGGACGCAGCCACGCCATGCCGCCCGCCAACGTCACCCAGATCACCGACAAGGAACGGGCACTGCTGGTAGCCTGGTTCGAAGGCGCGGGGAAATAGCATGACCAGCACGCTCCTGCGCGGCCGCACGCTGTCGTTTTTGCGCTGGCCAGAAACTATCGACGACCATTCCGCCTGGCGCTACGAGCAAGATGGCGGCCTGCTGATGCGCGACGGAAGGATCGTTGCCGCTGGCGCCTATGCCGAAGTCGAGAAAAAGGCGGGCGAGGGAACAAAAAAGATCGACCATAGGCCACATCTGCTGCTGCCCGGGTTCATCGATGCGCATGCACATTTTCCGCAGATGCAGGTCATCGCTTCCTTCGGCGCCGAGCTGCTCGACTGGCTGAACACCTACACCTTTCCGGAAGAGGCCAAATTCCAGAACGCCCAGCATGGCCGCCGTATCGCCAGGCTGTTCCTGGATGAAGTGTTGCGCCACGGCACGACGACTGTCGCAGCCTATTGCTCGGTGCACAAGGAATCTGCCGAAGCGTTCTTTGCCGAGTCGCATGACCGCAACATGCTCAACATCGCCGGCAAGGTGATGATGGACCGCAACGCGCCGGAAGGCGTGCTCGACACGCCGCAATCGGGTTATGACGACAGCAAGGCGTTGATCGAGGAATGGCACGGCAAGGGGCGCCAGCACTATGCCATCACCCCGCGCTTCGCCATCACCTCGTCGCCCGAGCAATTGGAGATGGCGGGCGCGCTCTGCCGCGAATATCCTGATCTGCACATGCAGACGCATTTGTCGGAAAACCATGCCGAGATCGCCTTCACGCAGCAGCTTCATCCGCAGGCGCGCGACTATACCGATGTCTATGAGCATTACGGGCTGCTCGGCCGCAGAAGCATGTTCGGCCATTGCATCCATCTCTCGGAACGCGAGGCGGACGCGCTTTCCGATAGCGGCTCGGTGGCGGTGTTCTGCCCGACCTCCAACCTGTTTCTCGGCTCGGGCCTTTTCGATTATCAGCGCTTTCGCCGCCGCGAGAAGCCGCTTCGCATCGCCGCCGCCACCGATGTCGGCGGTGGCACCAACTATTCGATGCTGCGCACCATGGACGAGGGCTACAAGGTGATCGCGCTGAACGGCGAGAAGCTCAATCCGTTCCAGTCGTTCTGGCAATTGACCCGCGGCAATGCCGAGGCGCTGTCGCTTGCGGAAAAGATCGGCACCCTGGAGGAAGGCAGCGACGCAGATATCGTCGTGCTCGACGCCCGCGCCACGCCGGCGATGCGGCTGCGGGTGGAGACGGCGGACACGCTCGCCGAGGAATTGTTTCTGCTGCAGACGCTCGGCGACGACCGCGCCGTGCGCGAGGTCTATGTCGCCGGCCGCGCGGCCAAGACGGACATGGCGGTTTAGCTGTCGCATGCGACCGGCTTGACCGTGCGGCAGCCATCCTGCAAAGCGTGCGGCGAAGTTGACAGGGGAACGACATGGCCGTTGCGGACGACATCGCTCTGATCACGAAACAGGAAGCCACGCTTGTCTTTTCGGCCTTCGATGAAGCCGTAGCTTTCGAGATCGGCTCGGCGATCCGCGACCGGGCTCTCAAGGAAAACCTGCCGATCATCGTCGATATCAGAACCTTCGACCGGCCGCTGTTCTATGCGGCAATGCCCGGCTCGAACGCTTCCAATCCGGATTGGGCGCGGCGCAAGATCAACGTGGTGCGGCGGTTCCTGAAAAGCACCTACCGCATGGTGCTGGAGCAGCAGCGCCCCGACCGCAGCTTCAAGCCAGGCGAGGGATTGGATACTGCCGACTACGTGCTGGCCGGCGGCGGCTTTCCCATCTCTGTCAAGGGCGCCGGCGTCATTGGCGTGATCGCCGTCTCCGGCCTGCCGGAGCGTGAGGACCATGGCGTGGTCGTCGATGCGCTGTGTGAGCATCTCCGCATCGACGCGCGCGAGCTGGCATTGCCGGCGGAAGCAAAATGACAGAGGTAGACCCCAAATCCTTTCTCATTTCGATCTTCAACGCCGCCGTTGCCGCCGCCGATCCCCAGAGGACGATCAAGGATCATCTGCCGGCAAGGCCCAAGGGCCGCACGATCGTCATCGGTGCAGGAAAAGGCTCGGCGCAGATGGCGGCGGCTTTCGAGAAGGTGTGGGACGGGCCGATCGAAGGGCTGGTCGTCACCCGCTACGGCTATGGCGCGGCCTGCCGGCGCATCGAGATCATCGAGGCGGCGCATCCGGTGCCGGATGCCGCGGGGCTCGCAGCTTCCCGGCGGCTGCTCGAAAAAGTCCAGGGACTGACTGCGGACGACCTCGTCGTGGCGCTCATTTCGGGCGGCGGCTCGGCGCTGCTGCCGTCACCTGCCGAAGGCCTGACGCTGGCCGACGAGATCGCCGTCAGCGAGGCGCTGCTCGCCTCCGGCGCGCCGATCGCCGCGATGAACACCATCCGCAAACATCTTTCCACGATCAAGGGCGGCAGGCTGGCGGCCGCCGCATATCCGGCCAAGGTGGTCTCGCTGGTTGTTTCTGACATTCCGGGCGACGATCCGGCTCTGGTCGCTTCTGGTCCGACCGTACCGGATATAGGCAGTCGTAAGGACGCATTGGCGTCGATCGCTGCCTATGGCATGAACCTGCCGGCTTCGGTCATGGCGCATATCAATTCGCCGGCGGCCGATGCGCCACGACCGGACGACCCGCGTTTTATCCGCAACGAGGTGCATCTGATCGCTTCCGCCGGCGTCTCGCTGGAAGCCGCAGCGGCCGAAGCGAAGCGCCAAGGCATTCAGGCGATCATTCTCTCCGATTCCATCGAGGGCGAAGCGCGTGAGGTCGGCGGCGTCCACGCCGCGATCGCGCGCGAAGTGGCGACGCGCAACCGGCCGTTTGCAAAGCCGGTTCTGATCCTGTCCGGCGGCGAGACAACGGTGACCTTGCGCGCGAAAGGCAAAGGCGGCCGCAACTCGGAATTCCTGCTCGCCTTCGCCATTGGCATCAGCGGCATGGTCGGCGTGCACGCACTGGCCGCCGACACCGACGGCATAGACGGTTCGGAAGACAATGCCGGCGCCTTCGCCGACGGCTCGACGGTGTCGCGGATGCGTAAGGCGGGCGTCGATGCCAAGGCCATGCTTGCCGGCAACAACGCCTGGACGGCATTCAATGCCGTAGACGACCTTTTCGTATCCGGTCCGACCGGCACAAACGTCAACGATTTCCGGGCGATATTGATCAAATAGCTCAGGCGGCCATCAGCTTTTTCACCGCTCTCATATCCTGCAGGAACCGGTCGCGTTCTGCCTGCTTATCCGCCGGCTCGCGAATGCGCAGGATGAAGGACGGGTGGATGGTGACGAAGACACGCAAGCCATCGTCGCGCTCCACCACCGCCCCGCGCATCTTCATGATCGGCACCACCTTGCCGAGCAGCGCCTGCGCCGCCGTCGCGCCGAGCGCTACCGCCAGATTGGGCTTGATCAGATCGATCTCCTTGTCGAGCCACCAGCGGCAAGCCTGCACCTCGCCGGCATTGGGCTTCGAGTGGATGCGCCGCTTGCCGCGCGGCTCGAACTTGAAATGCTTGACCGCGTTGGTGACGTAGACTTTCAGCCGATCGACGCCCGCATCGTCCAGGATCGCGTCGAACACCTTGCCGGCCGGACCGACGAAAGGCTTGCCCGCCAGATCCTCCTGGTCGCCCGGCTGTTCGCCGACGAAGATCACCTTGGCTATATCAGGGCCTTCACCGAACACCGTCTGCGTGGCGTCGTGCCATAGCGGACAGCGGCGGCAGATCTTGGCCGTTTCGCGCAGTTCAGGAATCGTTCTGGCGTCGATTTCTGTCGTTTCCGGAGACTTGCTTGGAGGCAAGCTTCTTGCCTGCACCTTGGCATCGTGCGGCGTCGGGGTTGGCTGCATCCTGGCGATCATGACTAAGGCGGCCTTGTTCGCTCCTGCAATCAGACACGCAATGAGCAAAGCCCGCCGAAGGTTCCGCTGAAATTATTCCGCATGGGCCTTCGACGGCGGATGGCCGACGATGTGATGCCCTACACCTCGTGCAGATAGAGGTGATAATCCAGTTCGCTGACCGTGCGCGCCACGCGCAGATATTCCGATTGCTTGATCGCCACGAACGTCCGGTGCAGGTCTTCGC
Source organism: Mesorhizobium sp. M0410 (assembly GCF_040321435.1). NCBI lineage: Bacteria > Pseudomonadati > Pseudomonadota > Alphaproteobacteria > Hyphomicrobiales > Phyllobacteriaceae > Mesorhizobium > Mesorhizobium sp. M0410. The sequence continues at coordinate 44,453 of NZ_JAMYRN010000001.1, read as the reverse complement.
CCAATGCGCCCTTGAGGAAACTCGACGCCCTTGCCGCCTCGATCGCGGCACGCCAGTCGACCGGCATCGTCGTGCGCGTGACGGCCGATTCGTAGCCATTGCCGGTGGTTTCGGGACCGGGATCGAGGCCTTCGTCAAGGCCTTTGACGATGCCTGCCAGCACCGTTGCTGCCACAAGGTAAGGATTCGCGTCGACGCCCGACGGCCGGTGCTCGATGCGCCGATTTTTTGCGTCGCCGGCCGGCACACGCAGTGCCACCGAACGGTTGTTGACGCCCCAGGTCGGCGCCACCGGCGCATAGGATTGCGAGACGAAGCGCCGCCACGAGTTGGCGTGCGGCGCAAAGACCAGCATCGATTCCGCCATCGTCTGGATCAGTCCGCCGAGGCCGCGCAGCAGCGGCAGCGACCAGCTTTCACCGCCGGTTTCGGCAAAGACATTCTTGCCGGCATCGTCCAGCAGCGAGACATGAAAATGCATGCCCGAGCCGGCATATTTCTCGATCGGCTTGGCCATGAAGCAAGCGGTGACACCATGACGGCGCGCCTGCGCCCGCACCAGACGCTTGAGCATGACGAGATCGTCAGCCGCCCGCATCACATCCTTGCGGTAGTTGAGCGTCAATTCGTACTGGCCCGGCGCATATTCGGAAATGACCGTCTCGGCCGGGATGCCTTGCACCTTGGCTGCAGCATAGATGTCGGAAAACAGTGGCTCCATGCCGTGCAGATGGTCGACGGAATAGACCTCCGTCTTGGCCGAGCGGCGTCCGTCGAGCACCGCGTGCGCCGGCTGCACCTTGCCTTCGGCATCGCGCTCGTTGGCGAGCAGGAAGAATTCGAGCTCGAAGGCGCCGGCCGGATGCAGGCCCTTGGCCGCAAGGATATCCACCTGGCGGGCGAGCGCCAGCCGCGGGTCGGACGACATCGGCTGACCGTCGAGATGGTACATCGCCATCAGCACCTGGCCGCGCGGCGGCTGCGTGCCGAACAGCGGCACCAGCGTGCCAGGGATCGGCCATGCCCGGAGATCGCCGTCGCCAGTCCTCCAGATCAGCCCGGTCTCGTGCACGTCCTCGCCGGTGATATCGAGGCCGAGGATCGAGATTGGCATGTGCCGGCCGTTCTCGAAGATGCTCGTCAGTTCGTGCCGGCGCACGATCTTGCCGCGCCCGACACCGTTGGCGTCGGTCAGCACGATATCGAAGGCTTCGATCTCGGGATGGGCCTCGAGAAAGGCTCGCGCCTCTGCCGGCGTGGAACCCGAAGGTGACGTCACTATGGAACTCAAATCTGGCTTGCGTGCTTCTCTCATGTCGCAAGCTTGTCTCACGCCGTGAGCCTGGCCGCAACCGCCGCGAAGGCGGTCATCAGCCGGTTCACCTGGGCCGCACTCGTGGCCGGGGAGATCAGCATCATGTTGTGGAAGGGCGCGATCAACACGCCGCGATTGGCCAGCGCGACATGCATCGCCGCTTCGAGTTCGGGCGCATGGGCTGCTTCCGCTTGGCCGCCATTCCTCAGCGGGCCGGGCGCGCAGATGAACTCGACGCGGGCGCCGACACGTGAGACATGCCAGGGCAGCCGGTAGCGGTCGATGACGGCGGTCAGTCCGGCGTCGAGCCGCCGCGCCAGATGATCCATATGGCCGTAGGCCTCGTCGGTCATCACCTCTTCCAATGCGGCGCGCATCGCCGCGAATTGCAGCGGATTGCCCGACAGTGTCGTCCCCATGCCTGAATAGCCCGGTTCCTTCACCCTGTTATAGGCGGCATAGCGGGTCGCGACGTCCTCGCTCATCCCCCACACACTGGCCGGCACGCCGCCGGCGATCGGCTTGCCGAGCACGAACAGATCAGGCTCCAGCCCGAATTTTCTCGTATAGCCGCCGGGACCGGTCGAGATGGTATGCGTCTCGTCGATTAGCAGCAGCGTGCCGGTCGCACGAGTAAGACGCCGCAAGCCATCATGAAAGCCGGCTTCGGGCAGCACCATGCAGGAGTTGGTCAGCACCGGCTCGGTGATGACGCAGGCGACATCGTTGCCCCGGAGTGCCGCGTCGAGCGCCGGCAGATCGTTGAACTCGACGACATCAGTTGCCCGTGTCAGGTCGCGGAACTCGCCGGCCAATCCCGGCCGGTTGACCGGTCTGCCGTCGATCAGCCGCACCATAGTCTCGTCGACCGAGCCGTGATAGCAGCCGTTGAAGACCAGAATCTTCTCGCGGCTGGTGACGGCGCGGGCAACGCGTAACGCAAAGCGGTTGGCGTCGGTCGCCGTCGTTGCGATCTGCCAGAAAGGCAGGCCGAACCGCTGTTTCAGCAGCGGCCCGATGGCCAGTGCGTCTTCGCTGGGCAGCATATAGGTCAGGCCGCGTCCGGCCTGCCGGCGGATGGCGCGGGCGACCGGCGGCGGCGAATGGCCGAACATCGAGCCGGTGTCGCCAAGACAGAAATCGTCCAGTCGGTTGCCGTCGATGTCGGTGATCGTGGCGCCCCTGGCGCTGTCGACCAGAATCGGGAAAGGCGTCGGCCAGTCGTTCATCCAGTGCATCGGCACGCCGCCGAAGAAGCCGGGCAAGCCATTGCCGATTATGGCCATCGATTTCGGCCGCGCCCGGCGGAAGACTTCTGCCTCGGTCTCGTACAACTCGGCGATCCGGGCCAGGCCGATGCCGCCGATGGAAGTCTTTGCATGGTCGATGACGTTCATGGCGGCCCCTCTCAGTCGCAGTTTAGACAATCGGCATCCGCCACCGCAATTGGCCGGGCGGCTGCCCTGTGTTGGGTCAGCGGTATTTAAATGGAAACAGGCGCTTGACCGCGAGTCGCCTTCGGGCGCCAATGCTACTTCGGCCGGAGGGGACAAGATGGTGCGGGCGATCGTCTGCGCAGCAACGCTGCTGTCGTCGGTTGGTGCGGCTCTGGCGTCGGGCGGCATCTGGTGTTCCGCCGAGGATGCAGCCGTCAAATTTCAGGTCGGTGCCGGGGTCACCAGAGGCATGGGCGGGCCGACCTTCAATTTTAGCGGCGAGCTCGAAATTCTGGGCAGGCCGGCTGCCGACAGTCTGCGCAAGACGGTGTTCGGGGATCAGAACCTCACGCAATATTGGCTCGACAACAAGGAATTGCGGCTGCTCGTCTACCACGAACGGCAGGTCGAAAATGCCTACGGCTATGTCGAACTGGCGATCCTGACCAAGGCCAGCGACGAAGGCGTCTATGACGGCCGCTATTTGCTCTCAATCTATGATGTTACGGCTGATGCCGAAAAGGACGGCAAACCGGATGAATTGACCGGCAAAGTATCTTGCGGAGCCGAGTAAGTAACAGGCTACGCCGCAATATCGATGACGCCGCAGTCGCCGGCAGCACTGCCGAAGACGACGCGGCGCTCTTGCCTGTCCCACATCATCGAGGTGACGGCGCCCTTGCCCGGCCGGCGCAAAAGCACTTCCCTGGCGTCGGCGAAACGCACCGCCATCACCATGCCGTCATCATAGCCGACAGCAACGACGTCCTGGCTCGGGTGACAGGCGACGGAGGTGACCATCGCATTGCCGCGCGTGCCGAGTTCCAGCGGCGCCTTGCCCATCGGCCCGTCCTTGCCCGAAAACGGCCAGACGATCGCCGCCGGCGCGCCGGAACTCGCCAGCCATTTGCCCTTGGCGCTCCACGACAGGCTTTTGACCTTGCCGGGGTAGCCGGACATCCGCATGTGCTTGCCGTCGGCGAGCTTCCAGCCATGCAGCGCGTTTTCCTGCATGGTGGTGACGACGAAGCCGCCGTCCGGCGAGAAGGTGATGCCGGTGTGTGCACCGGCCCATTCGAGTTCGACCGGCTTGCCGTCGGCGGCCGGGAAATGCAGCGTCGCGCCATTGTAGCGGGCAACGCCGAAGCGCATGCCCTTGGGCGAGAAGGCCAGCCCCTCGACCGAGCGCGGATGCGAGAATTCCCTGGTTTTGCCGTCGGCAAAGCGCACATAGGCAATCTTGCCCGAAGCATAGGCAACAGCGCCTTGCGGCCCGGCGGCGACGCTGGTGATCCATTTTTTGCCTGCGGTCGCCAATTCCGCGGTATTGCCGCCAGCGGTCACGCCAAAGATCCTGCCGTCCTCACCACCGGTGATCAGCCGGTCGTTCGCCGCATCATGGAAGGCGGCGAGCATCCCGTCATTGGCCTGCACCGTCTTGTGGCCGTGGTCAAGCCGATGGATTGTGCCGTCAGCCAGCGCAAAGTGCGGCACGTCGCCGAGGAACACGGCGGCGAGGCAGTGGCCTTCGAGATCGAGCGGGGCGACTGTGGGCATGAGAGATAATTCCGTCCGAGGTTTCTGCTGCCTCACCCTTAAGGGGTTGAGCTGCCCGTCTCAACCCGTGCTTCGGATCGTCGTGAGTAGAGAGCGCCAGCGTTGCGGCTGCCCCTCCTCCCACAAGGGGGAAAAGGAAGAAGGTAGCTAAATCAAGCGGCCTGGCAGGCCTCGAAGCTTGTCTTCAGCCGCTCGGCATCGAGTTCGCGTCCGATGAACACCAGCCGGCTCTCGTGTTTCTCGCCGTCCTTCCAGGCGCGCTGGTGGTCGCCCTCGATGATCATGTGCACGCCCTGGATGACATAGCGCTCGTCATCGCCTTTCAGCGCGATGATCCCTTTCAGCCGCAGGATGTTCGGGCCTTCCATCTGGGTGACCTTCTCGATCCACGGGAAGAACTTTTTCGGGTCCATCTCGCCACCGCGCAGCGACACCGACTGCACGGTCACGTCATGGATGTCGGAAGGGTGCGCATGATGATGGCCGTCATGATCGTGGTGATCATGGCCGTCGTGATCATGGTGGTGGTGGTCATGATCATGATCATGATGGTCGTGATCGTCATGCGCCTCGAGGAAGTGCGGATCGTTCTCCAGCGCTCGGGACAGGTCGAACGCACCGCGATCCAGCACCTCGGACAGCGCCACGCTGGCGCGCGTGGTGCGATGGATGCGTGCCGCCGGGTTGATGGCGCGGATCGTTGCCTCAACCTTGCTCAGCTCTTCGGGGGTGACGAGATCGGTCTTGTTGAGCACGACGACGTCGGCAAAGGCGATCTGGTCCTCGGCCTCGCGGGAATCCTTGAGGCGCAGCGGCAAGTGCTTGGCGTCGACCAGCGCCACCACCGCATCGAGCCTGGTCTTGGAACGCACGTCGTCGTCCATGAAGAAGGTTTGTGCTACCGGCACGGGATCGGCGAGGCCTGTGGTCTCGACGACGATGGCGTCGAAGCGGCCGGGCCGGCGCATCAGGCCTTCGACGACGCGGATCAGGTCGCCGCGCACGGTGCAGCAGACGCAGCCATTGTTCATCTCGTAGATTTCCTCGTCGGATTCCACGATCAGCTCGTTGTCGATGCCGATCTCGCCGAATTCATTGACGATGACCGCGTAGCGCTTGCCATGGTTTTCCGAAAGGATGCGGTTGAGCAGTGTCGTCTTGCCGGCGCCAAGATAGCCGGTGAGGACGGTTACGGGGATCTGCGTCTGTGCGTCGCTCATATTGTGCCTCGAATAGGGATTGTCGGCTCCATATAGGATGTGTGCTCGGCTTTTGCACGAGCCAAACCGGTGGACCAAAGAGAGGCTGGTATTGCCGAACTTTCCTCACATTGCCGAACTTTCATTGGCGCGGGTTGGCGGTGGGCTTAGACAGGCAAAGGGTCATTCACGAGGGCTGTTCGCATTGAAGAGACGCCAGATGTCCGACAAGTCCTTGCCACTAAGCCGTCGGCAGGCGCTCCGTCTCGTTGCGGTTACCGCTGGCGGCATATTCCTGCCCGCCGGTGCAAGGGCCGGGAAGGTTTCGCCCTATGCCGGGCTTGCTTTGTTCGAAGCCGGTGCCGGCGTCTGCGCCATCACGCCCGAGGTCGCCGAAGGGCCGTTCTATTTCGACCCGAAGCTCGAACGCGCCGATATCACCGAGGGCAAGAAGGGCATCGCCCTCAATGTGCGGCTGCAAATCGTCGACGCCGCCTGCCGGCCGCTTCCCGGCGCACGCGTCGACATCTGGCATTGCGACGCCCAGGGCGCCTATTCCGGTTATCCCGGACAGGGCGACGGGCAGGATATCGACACGTCCGGCCAGAGTTTTCTGCGGGGCTGGCAGAGAACCGATGAAAGCGGCATCGCTTCTTTCGCCACCATCTATCCCGGCTGGTATCGCGGCCGCACCACCCACATCCATTTCAAGATTTTCCCTGACGACCGCTCGGTAATGACCGGCCAGATGTTCTTCCCCGACAGCCTCAGCGAGCAGATATTCGCCACCGTCGCGCCCTATAAAGATCGCCCGGGCAAACGCGATACATCGAACGCGCGGGACGGCATTGCGCGGCAGGCCGGGCTGCTGTCGCAGGCAGCGCTGCGGGAAATGGCGGACGCCTTTCAGGCCTTGATGGTGGTCGCGGTGAAGGCCGGTTGAGAACGCCTCGTCATGTCCCATCCAGCCCTTCCAGAAAGTCGTTTGTCATCTAACTGAAATAAACATCTGGCATTAGCCACGGCGAACACCGCGATGCTTGCCGGCAAAGCTATTTTCCGAGCCGGAATGTTTTCGATGGTCATTGCCAACCGGCGGCCTGCTTCTATGCTGTCCGCTCCGGTTCGGCCGAGGAGGGATGAGCATGGCCAAGGCGGACAAGACTGCAACAATGAGCCGGCTGCATTCGGCGGCGCGGCTGGCGCGCACGGCGCTCGCCGCCCGGCTTCTGGCGCATGGTTTCTATGCCGGCCAGGACCAGATCATGCTGGCGCTCGACCGCGAGGACGGGCAGACGCCCGGCAACCTTGCCGGCCGCCTCGGCGTGCGTCCGCCGACCATCACCAAGACCATCAACCGGCTGCAGGCACAGGGTTTTCTGGAAAAGCGCGCCTCCTCCGCCGATGCCCGCCAGGCGCATATTTTCCTCACCGACACCGGCCGCGAAATCATCCACGCCATCGAGAAATCGGTGAAGAAGACCGAAAAGCAGGCATTGAAGGGTCTCGACAAGAAGGATCAGAAAGCGCTGTTCAAGCTGCTTGCCCGCGTCGAGGCGAACCTGTCGAACGGCGAAATGGTGCTCCCGGATGACGACCTGGATATAGAAGAAAAGATGCTTGAATAGCTCACGCGTTCGCCGCTGACGGCCGCCGCGTCAGTGCCGACCAACGTCCCGGTGTGACGCCGAACGCCTTCTTGAAATGCCGATTGAAATGGCTTTGATCACTGAAGCCGGCGGCGATGGCGATTTGCGCCAGCGGCTCGTCGGCTTCGATCATCCGACGGGCTCGCTGAAGCCGGCGCATCAACAGGAACCGGTGCGGGCTGGTCGAGAAGGTCGCGCGAAAATGCCGCGACAGGGCATAACGATCCAATCCGGTTATCGCCTCCAATTCGTCTGAACGTACAATCCGCGCGAGATTTTCCTCCAGATAGTCGCGCGCCAGGCTGGCGGCGCGCCACGCCGTTTTCGCTACCGGTTTCGCCGGCTGACCGGCGTGCCGGGCCAGGCTTTGCATAAGCTGCGTCATGAAATCGACGACAAACAGCTCGTCCAGTTGCTGATCCAGCGGCCCGAGCGCCGAAAGCAGCGTCGCGCGGAGATCGCGGTCTGTCACAACGGCATTCCTGACGAACGGCAGTGATCCGCCGCCGAGACAATCGAGCATCAGAGACGGCTCCAAATAGAGCATTCTGTATCGCAAGCCGTCTTCGGTACCGGCACCGCCATCGTGCAGTTCGTCGGGATGAAGGATAATGATCTGGCCAGGCAAGCTCTGATGCATTTGGCCGCGATAGCGGAAGCGCTGCACGCCATAAAGCGTCACCCCGATCGCATAGGTGTCGTGGCGATGGAGATCGAAGGCGTTGCCGTGGAACCGGGCCTCGATGCGTTCCATGCCGGCAGCACGGGGTGCCGGTACGATGCAGTTTTCGGCTGCATCCACGCACAAACGTCCAAGACCCTGAAAGGCTTCCCCGTCTAGACCGTGCGGCATCGCTTTTCTCGCAGCCTCGGATTGGCCCCTTTCGGATTGGAAACTGTCGCATGTTCGATACGAAATTTGCAATCGTGCTCAAGGATGATCTTCCCGTCTGGCAAAAGCTCAATGTCACCGCCTTTCTGACCAGCGGCATCGTCGCGCAATTTCCCGACATTATCGGCGACCCCTACCGTGATCGCGCCGGCAACATCTACAACCCGCTGTCGATCCAGCCGGTCATCGTGCTTTCGGCGGACGGCCAGACGCTCGGCGCGATCCAGCGGCGGGCGCTGGAGCGTGGTGTGACGGTATCGCTCTATGTCGAGGAAATGTTTTCGACTGGTTATGATCTGGCCAACCGTGCCGTCTTTGCCGAGTTTGCGCCGGAGGACGCCAAGGTGGTCGGCATCGCGCTTCGCGCCGAAAAGAAACTCGTCGACAGGATCACCAAGGGTGCCCGCATGCACGCTTGACTCGTCGGCCACCAGCAACAAAACCTTAGCCTGTCGTTGTGCCAGCCTCTTTTGGCTTGCCCGCAGGCGACAATTCCCGCATGGGTGAAGGACTGCCTTGCTTCCCGTCCGGCCTGAAATTGAATGCTTCCCCAAGACATGACGAAAGCGCGACATCGCCGGCGGCGATCCTGTGCATGCTTTCCGTCTATGTGTTTTTCACCTTCCTCGACACCAGCAGCAAGTACCTTGTCCTGGCCGGCGTCTCGGCGCTGATCGTCGCGTGGACCCGCTTCGCGGTCCATGTGCTGATCGTCGGCGTTTTTCTGCGCGGATGGCGTGAGCCGCTGCGCTTTCGTCCCGCCAACCTGCCGGCGCACATCACGCGCGGTCTGCTCCTGTTCGGATCGACGATGTTCAACATTCTGGCGCTGCGGACGCTGCAACTGGCGGAAACCACCTCGATCTACTTCTTCGGCCCGATGGTGATCACCGCGCTTGCCGGTCCGTTGCTCGGCGAATGGGCCGGCTGGCGGCGCTGGCTGGCGATCATGAGCGGCTTTATCGGCGTCCTCGTCATCACCCGGCCGGGCGTCGGCCTTTTTGGCGTCGGCCATCTCTTTGCGCTCGGCTCGATGCTGTCGAACAGTTTCTACGTCATCATGACGCGCCGCATGTCGGCTACGGAAACCTCCGAAAGCCTCATCCTGTTTTCGGCGCTGGCGCCGGCCGTGCTGCTTTTGCCGACACTGCCGTTTTCGCCTTCGCTGCCGCAGGATGGCTGGCACTGGTTCATATTGCTGATGCTTGGCGTCTTCGGCGCCATCGGTCATTGGCTTCTTGTGCAGGCCTATCGCCTTGCCACCACCACGGCCCTGGCTCCCTATCCCTATTCGCAGATGATCTGGATGATCATCTCCGGCCTGATCGTCTTCAACCAGTTTCCCGATGGCTGGACGCTGGTCGGTGCCACAGTCATCGTCGCCAGCGGCCTCTACATCGTTCACCGTGAGCACCGGCTTCGTTTGCGTAACCGCGCGACGCTGGACGCGGAGGCGGAAGCGCTGGCAAAAAAACTTTGATTTGCTCGGAATCGATGGCATAAGAGCCGGCCTTTAAACAGTTTAAATTGCTTCGGGAGCGCAGGGCGCTGGCACAGAAGATCAAGCTTTCGACCATCGCGGATGCGCTCGGCGTGTCCACGGCCACGGTCTCGCTGGCCTTGCGCGACAGCCCGCTGGTCGCCGGCGGCACCCGCGACCGCATCAAGGAACATGCCCGCGCCATCGGCTATATCTACAACCGCCGCGCCGCCAGCCTGCGCACCTCGCGCTCGGGCATAGTCGGCGTTGTCGTCCACGACATCATGAACCCGTTCTTTGCCGAGATATTGCGTTCGATAGAGAGCGAGCTCGACCGCAGCCGGCAAACCTTCATCCTGTCGAACCACTACGACCAGCTCGAGAAACAACGCACTTTCATCGACACGCTTCTGCAGCTCGGCGCTGACGGGGTCATCATGTCGCCGGCCATCGGCACGCCGCCCGAAGACATAATCATGGCCGAGGAGAACGGTCTCCCGGCAGTGCTGATTGCACGCACCGTCGAAGGTGCCGACGTGCCGGTGTTTCGCGGCGACGATGCCTATGGCACCGGGCTTGCCACCAACCATCTGATCTCGCTTGGCCACAAGCGCATCGCAATGATCGGCGGTACCGATCAGACGTCGACCGGCCGCGACCGCTATCAGGGATATGTCAACGCCATGGAGGCGGCGGGGCTTGAGGTCAGGCCGTCCTGGCGCATCGCCGGCCCGCGCACCAAGCAGGCCGGCTTCGAGGCTGCCGGGCAGTTCCTGGCGCTAAAGGACAGGCCGACCGCGGCCTGCTGCTGGAACGACCTCGTCGCCATCGGCCTGATGAACGGCATTGCCCGCGCTGGTCTGGTGCCGGGCATCGACATTTCGGTCACTGGCTATGACGACCTCGAGGAGGCGGCGATCGCGACGCCGGCGCTAACCACGGTCTGGAACGGCCAGCGTGAGGTTGGCCGCCGCGCTGCCAGCGCGCTGCTCGACAAACTCAACGGACAGACGGTGCGGCCGTCGCAGGAACTGATCAAGCCGGAACTGCATGTGCGCCAGTCGACCGGCAAACCGGTGGAACGTGCATGACAAAAACCGACCAGCAAGCTGTTACCATTCTGGTGCCGGGCCAGTTCAACGACCATGCGGTCGGCCGCATCGACGGGGCGTTCAGCCGCGTCCGGATCGAACGCGCCGATCCGTCGCTGGTCACCGACGAGATGCGCCTTACGGTGCGCGGCATAGCCGCCTTTGGCGGCATAAGCGCCGCGTTGATGGACGCGCTGCCAAAGCTCGAGATTATCGCCAATTTCGGCGTCGGCTATGATTCGGTCGATGTCCACCACGCCGCACGGCGCGGCATCATGGTCACCAACACACCGGATGTGCTGACCGAAGAGGTCGCCGATACGGCGCTCGGCCTGTTGATCAATACCATCCGCGAACTGCCGCGCGCCGAGGCGTGGCTGCGCGACGGAAGTTGGCTGCGCAACGGCAACTATCCACTGAGCCGGCTGACTTTGCGCGGTCGCCGTGTCGGCATCTTCGGCATGGGCCGCATCGGACTCGCCATTGCCCGCCGGCTCGATGCTTTCGGACTGCCCATCGCCTATCACAACCGGCGCCGCGTCGAAGGCCTGCCCTATGACTATCACCCGACGCTGAAAGGTCTCGCCGAGGCGGTCGACACGCTGATCTCGGTGGCGCCCGGCGGGGCCTCGACGGACAAGGCCGTCAATGCCGAAATCCTCTCGGCTCTGGGGCCGAACGGCGTCTTCGTCAATATCGGCAGGGGCAGCACGGTCGACGAACCAACTCTTGCCGCCGCACTTGCCAGCGGCAGCATCGCCGCTGCCGGGCTAGACGTTTTTGCCGACGAGCCGAACGTGCCTGCGGCGTTGCTTGCCGCGCCCAACACCTCGCTTTTGCCTCATGTCGGCTCGGCCTCGCAGCACACCCGCCGCGCCATGGCGGACCTGTGCGTCGACAATCTGGTCTCGTGGTTTTCGCAGCGCAAGGCGCTGACGCCGGTGCCGGAGACGGCAAACGTCAAGGCGAGGCCGTGACCGCCCTATTGTTAACTTCAGCTTAACCCTTCGGAATCATTCTGCCTCCTTGGCTAGTGTATGTCCCCTTGACAGCACATGGCAGCAAGATGAAGCGCGCCTCCTCCTGATGACATCGAACACGGCGCGCTTGAAATGCGCGGAGAAACAGGATGAAAACGCTTCCCGCATTGATGGCGATTGCTGCGCTGTTAGGCAGCGTCCAGCTGTTTTACGCCGGTAGCGGTCAAAGCCGCGCAGCCAGTGAGCCAGCACCTTCGTCCAGCACCTACAGGCTGGTAGCCCATGGTGACGAGGCGTCTTGTGCGGTCACCCGTGGCGCCGAGATTTCGCAAGGCCTGTCGCTGTTGACGGTCGCCGCGAATTGCCGCCGGGTGTTGCCCGGTGTCGAGCAGGCGAAGTTCTGGCGAGAGCAGGATGACGGCACGGTCACATTCAGCGCCAACGGCAACGATCCGATCGTCATGTTCTCGGTCGCCGATGGCGACGGTTACGAATCCTACGCGCCGGTGCTGCCGCTGCTGACCCTGGCGTCGGCCGGCAACTGACGAGCCCTATTCCGCCGCGGCGCGCGCACCCGATTTCGCCGCCTGATGCAGCCGCACGGCGTCACCGAAAGCGCGAAATATCTTTACCGAGATGCTGTCCGATTTGACCCAGTATTCGGGATGCCACTGGACGCCGACGGCGAAAGCGCGTGCATCGCGCACCGAGACCGCCTCGACAGTGCCGTCGGCGGCGACCGCTTCGACCTGCAGCTTTGGGCCAAGCCGGTCGACAGCCTGGCGATGCACCGAATTGACCATGATGTCGCCGGCGCCGAAGACCCCGGCCAGGCAGCTGCCGGGTTTTATCGACACGCTCTGGCGGATGGCGAAGCGTTCGTCCTGATTGTCGCTTGCAGGCGCACGATGATCGAGCGAACCGGCGCGTTCCTGGATTTCAGTGGCCAGCGTGCCACCCAGCGCCACATTCATCTCCTGGATGCCGCGGCAGATCGCGAGCAGCGGTACTCCGCGCTCCACCGCCCTGCGGATCAGCGGCAGCGTGGTGGCGTCGCGGGCGGGGTCGTAGGGACCATTGGCTTCACTGGCGTCACCGCCGTAGAGCGAGGGATGAACGTTGGACTTCGAACCGGTGACCATGACGCCGTCGACGGCGGAAAGCAGTTCATCGAAGTCGAGCCGGTCGCCGAAGGACGGTACCAGCAGCGGGAACACGCCTGCCCCTGAAAGCGCCGCTTCAAGATATTGCTGCGGCGCGGCATGCCAGGTGTAATTGTCGAACTGGCGGACGTCGGTCGATATGGCGACGAGCGGCTGGTGCATTTGGTCCGGATCCCATCGGGTGCAACGAATTATCTGCCTGCAAAATAGGCGATCCGAAGGCGCATTTCCATGGCAAGTTTCGGCGTGTCGCGTAGGCCAGTTAATCGACGTTAGACTATAGTTGCAAGATCTGGCCCAACGCCGTGAATTTCTCCGAAATGCGCCACTCAAACCGTGCTGCCGCGCTGGACTCGACTCCTTGCCTGTGTATTGTCGGCTCGAAGCCGATGCGGGCGCCGAAGCGTCCCGAACGTCGGTCAGTTGATCCAAACGGGAGGAACTTCATGGATCGTCGTTCGTTCATCCGCAAGGCCGGCACCACCGGTTTCGGCGCTGCGGCCGCTGCCGCGACACTTGCTGCGCCGGCCATCGCCCAGTCCAATCCGAAAGTAACCTGGCGGCTGGCGTCTTCCTTCCCGAAGTCGCTCGATACGATCTACGGCGGTGCCGAAGTGTTTTCCAAGATGCTTTCGGAGGCGACCGACGGCAACTTCCAGGTCCAGGTCTTCGCCTCCGGCGAACTCGTTCCCGGCCTGCAGGCCGCCGATGCCACCACAGCCGGCACGGTCGAGGCCTGCCATACTGTGGCATACTATTACTGGGGCAAGGACCCGACCTGGGCGCTGGGAGCGGCGGTTCCGTTTTCGCTCAACGCGCGCGGCATCAACGCCTGGCACTATCATGGCGGGGGCATCGATCTGTTCAACGAGTTCCTGGCGACGCAGGGTCTGTTCGGGCTGCCGGGCGGCAATACCGGCGTGCAGATGGGCGGCTGGTTTCGCAAGGAGATCAAAACGGTTGCCGACCTTTCCGGCCTCAAGATGCGCATCGGCGGTTTTGCCGGCAAAGTGGTGCAAAGGCTCGGCGTGGTTCCGCAGCAGATCGCCGGTGGCGACATTTATCCGGCGCTGGAAAAGGGCACGATCGATGCCGCCGAATGGGTTGGCCCTTATGATGACGAGAAGCTCGGCTTCTACAAGGTTGCGCCCTATTACTACTATCCCGGCTGGTGGGAAGGTGGACCGACCGTCCATCTGATGTTCAACAAGGCGAAATACGACGAACTTTCGCCGGCTTACAAGTCGCTGGTGCACACTGCCGCCCAAGCGGCCGATGCCAACATGCTGCAGAAATACGACTACCTCAACCCGGCGGCGGTGAAGCGGCTGGTTGCCGGCGGCGCCAAGTTGAGTCCGTTCAGCCAGGAGATCATGGCCGCCTGCTTCGAAAAGGCCAACGAGGTCTATGCCGAGATGGAAGCCTCGAACGCGCCGTTCAAGAAGATCTGGGACTCGATCAAGGCGTTCCGCAAGGAGCATTATCTCTGGGCGCAGGTGGCCGAGTACAACTACGACACCTTCATGATGGTCCAGCAGCGCAATAGCAGGCTCTGAACCTTGCTGCTCTGCGGCGCCGGCGTTCCTTCGGGACGCTGGCGCCGCAGCGCATTCCGTTTGCGATCAGCCGGGCACCACCAGAACCTTGACCTCGCCTGGCGCAGGCGGATTGGCGATCACTGCAGCTGACTCTTCAAGCGTGACCTGCCGCGATATCAGCCGGTCTACCTCGATAGCCCCCGAAGCGATAAGATCGGCGGCCCGGCGATGGGTAAAGGGATTGAGGAAGGAGCCCAGGACCTTCAACTCGCGGAACAGCAGGTCGAACGGTTCGAACGCCGCTTTCATGCCTTGCGGCATAACGCCGACGACGACAATTGTGCCGCCCGCTTTGGCCAGCCGCATCGCCTGCTCAACAGTGTCTTTCACGCCTGCGCATTCGAACACCACGTCGACGCCGCCCGGCATCAAACCCGACCGGCCGACGATCGCATCGGTGACATCGAAGGCGCTGGGATCGACCGTCGCCGTTGCGCCAAGTTGCTCGGCAAGAGCCCGCCGCGAGGCCTGACGCGTCGACAGGATGATGGCCGTCGCACCGGCGAGCTTTGCCAGCTGAACGGTGAGCAGGCCGATCACGCCGCCGCCGAGCACCGCGACTGACGAGCCTGGTTTGATCGCGGCAAGGTCCACGCCATGCAGGCAGCAACCGAGCGGCTCGCAGAAAGCACCATGCGTAGGCTTCAGATCGCCTGGCAAGGCGAAGGCCTGTTTCTGTGGCAAGGCAACATATTCGGCAAAGCCGCCGTCGCGATGGATGCCGATGGCACGCAGATTGCTGCAGAGATTGACTCGGCCCGCCTGACAATGCGCACAGCGCCCGCAGGCAATATTGGGATCGCCGGTGACGCGGTCGCCGACCGAAAAGCCGGATACCTCAGGTCCGATCGCCTCGACGATGCCGGAGAATTCATGCCCGAGCGTCACCGGCGGCGTGCACGGGAATTCACCGTGGAAAAGATGCCTGTCGGTGCCGCAGACGCCGCACGCCTCGATCCGCACCAGCAGCTCGTCTGGCCCGGCGGTCGGTTTCTCGACCTCGCACACGGCGAGGCCGCCCACTCGCTCCAACCGAACCGCCTTCATGGCTGCAGGGCCTTCCTCAGTTGAAACTCGCCTCAGTTGAAACTCGGGGGTTGCGACAGATCGATTGCCGGTGCCGCCGGCTTCGCGGGCGGCTTTTCGTCGAAGCTCGGCGGCTGCGACAAATCCGGTGTGGAAGGTGAGGCCGGGGCAGTGCCGCCGTTGGCCGGCGGCGTGCCAAGCGGCGACAAGCCGATGCCAGGCGTTTCCGGCACCTGGTAGTTGATGGTGCCTGGATCGACGACGGTGCCTTTGTAGTGCATCACCATCTGCGGGAAGGCGATGGTCAGGCCGATCATGATCACCTGGATACAGACGAAGGGCACTGCGCCCCAATAGATCTGCCCTGTGGTGACCGGCGCGATCTGCTTGCCGGTGAGCCGGTCGAGATAGGGCACGCGCGCGGCGACCGAGCGCAGATAAAACAGCGCGAAGCCGAAGGGCGGATGCATGAAAGAGGTCTGCATGTTGACGCCTAAAAGCACGCCGAACCAGATCAGGTCGATGCCGAGCTTGTCGGCCGCCGGTGCCAAAAGCGGAACGATGATGAAGGCAAGCTCGAAAAAGTCGAGGAAGAAGGCGAGCACGAAGACGAGGATGTTGACGCCAATCAGGAAACCGACTTCACCGCCCGGCAGCGAGGTCAACAGGTGCTCGACCCAGATGTGGCCATTGACCCCGTAAAAGGTCAGCGAGAACACCCGCGCGCCGATCAGGATGAACAGAACGAAGGACGACAGCCTGGTCGTCGAGGCCAGCGCCTGCTTGACCACGTCGAGCGACAGCCGCCCCTTCATCGCGGCCATTGCCAGCGCGCCGACGGCGCCCATGGCGCCGCCTTCCGTCGGCGTGGCGATGCCGAGGAAGATGGTGCCCAGCACCAGGAAGATCAGCGCCAGCGGCGGGATCAGGACGATGATCACCTGCTGCGCCAGCCTCGACATCAGGTTGATCTTCAGGCGCTGGTCGACGATCGCCACGACATAGATGAAGATGACGCCAATAGTGGCGCCGAGGATATCGGCGTCGCCGCCATGGTTCGGCGCAAGGTAGCGATACGCCGCATAGGAAACCACCACCGCCGCCAGCACCGCCGCCAGCAGCGACAGCACGCCGTGGCCGAGCGTGCGGGCCTCCAGCGGCAGGGCCGGCATCGACTTCGGCCGGAAGATCGACATGAGCAGGATGTAGAGCATGTAGATGCCGGTCAAAATGAGCCCGGGGATCAGCGCTCCCTTGTACATATCGCCGACCGAGCGGCCGAGCTGGTCGGCCAGGACGATCAGCACCAGCGACGGCGGGATGATCTGGGCGAGGGTCCCGGACGCGGCAATGACGCCGGATGCCAGCCGCCGGTCGTAGCCGTAGCGCAGCATGATCGGCAGCGAAATCAGACCCATGGCAATGACGGAGGCCGCCACCACGCCGGTCGTCGCGGCAAGCAGCGCGCCGACGAAAATCACGGCATAGGCAAGGCCACCACGGACCGGTCCGAACAGCTGGCCGATGGTGTCGAGCAGGTCTTCGGCCATGCCGGATCGTTCGAGCACGATGCCCATGAAGGTGAAGAACGGGATCGCCAGCAGCGTATCGTTCGACATCACCCGGCTGCCATAGAAATTATCCGGCAACGCGTGCAGCAACGGCCAGGCGAGATTGATAGAGCCGCCCGAATAGGGCGACAGCAGCACGCCGATGAAGAAGAACATCAGGCCGTTGGCGGCGAGCGAGAAGGCGACGGGGTAGCCGATCAGCAGGAAGACGACCAGCGAGGCAAACATGATCGGCGCCATGTTCTGGGCGATGAACTCGATCACGAGCGCACCTCTTCCACGAGCGCCTTGGCTTCTAGCTCGGCCTGCTCATGCACCGATATGAACGGAGTGGGATCGTCCATCTGACCGCGCATGATGGCGATCTTCTTGATGATCTCGGAAATGCCCTGCAGCGCGAGCAGAAAAAAGCCGGCCAGCAGAATCGCCTTCGCCGGCCAGATGATCAGCCCGCCGGAATTGTTCGACATCTCGCCGCTGCGATACGACAGCGACACATAGGGAACGAAATAGACGACCATCAACGTCACGAACGGCATCAGGAAGAAGACGTGACCGAAAAGGTCGATCCAGTGCTGCACACGGCGCGAGAACATGCCGTAGACGATATCGATGCGGATATGGTCGTTCTGCTTCAGAGTGTAGGCGGCGGCCAGCATGAAGGCGGCGCCGAACAGATACCATTGCAATTCCAGCCAGGCGTTCGAGGACATGTCGAACACCTTGCGGATCACGGCGTTGGCGGCGCTTACCAGGATCGCCAGCAGGATCAGCCACGAAACCCATTTGCCGATGAATTCGTTCAAACGGTCAATGGCTCTGGAAAGAGCGAGAAGCCCTGCCATGCATTCCTCCCTTGTGTCGGAGCGCGCCGGTTCCCTGTCCGTCGCGTCGCTGTGGACCAACGGTATGCAGTGCGTGGTTCGGCGGGTCAACATCGGACAGCCCGCATAAACACAGTTGTGAGGTGGCCGCCGGCAAAATGGCGCCGCGTCCTTTGCATGTCCAAGGGGACATGTGGTTCATTCATCCAACCAAAGTCGGATGCGGCTCAGGCGATCTTCTGTTGGTCGCGGCCGGAGCCGATCAGCACAAGCATGGCGACGAGGAACAGGTACATCCAGCCGTCCCGCCATTCGAGCGGGAAATAGCCGGCCCATAGCGATTCGGCCATGCCGAAAGCGGCGGCGCCCAGTGCCGCCCGCAAAGGCGAGAGATAGCCGCCCACTGCGGTCACGAACAGGATTTTCAACCCGTAGACCAACCCTGTGCCGAAGCTGATGTTGCCGTAGTAGAAGGCGGCGAGCACGCCAGCCATTGCCGCGCAAAGGCCGCCGAAAAGCACCGCACGCCGAAACACCGCGCGGACATCGACGCCGCACATCGCAGCGGCGTTTGGATCGTCGGATACGGCACGCCAGCTTCGGCCGAAGCTGGAATGTGTGAACCCCCACGCAGCCAGCGAAATAGCCGCCAGGACGGCGGCGCAATCGAGCAACTGAATCAGTGTCAACGTCGCCTTGAAGCTGGCATTCTGCGCGAAGACGATGGTCTGGGCCAGCATTGGCGGCAACCATAGGTCATGGGTATCGGCGGCGATGCGGCTGGCTTCCGACAAGACCAGCAATATGCCGAGCGTGGTCACCACGATGGCGTTGGGCGAGCGGGCGGCCAGCGGTTCGAAGATGCTTCGCGACAGGACATGGCTGAGCAGCGCCGCATAAAGGAATGCCGCCACTACGCCGAGCGCGACCGATGCAAACAGCGTCAACCACAGCGCCTGATAGCCGAACGCCGCGGTGAGGATCATCGTATGCCCGCAAAAGGCGAACAGCGCGCCATAGGCAAGATTGGTGCGGTGCAGGATGCCGTTGGTCAGCACGTAGCCGAAGGCAAGCAATGCGTAGAGCGCGCCCGAATGCAGCCCGTTCAGAACCTGCTGGAAGAAATAGAGCATGCAAGACCCTCGATGCATGCCCCACAATCGGGGCGGGGCTTGAGACGACGACATTCTCGATACGGCGATCGCCTCACTGACGAGCGTTGCACCCGGAATCTAACTTGTCAAACGCGATTTATCGGTTAGATTCGCGATATGACAGTATCCTGGACTCCGCACCGCTTCACCGGTGGTATGCTGGCGCTCGACACGGCGAACACCGTCG
Organism: Mesorhizobium sp. M0410; assembly: GCF_040321435.1. NCBI lineage: Bacteria > Pseudomonadati > Pseudomonadota > Alphaproteobacteria > Hyphomicrobiales > Phyllobacteriaceae > Mesorhizobium > Mesorhizobium sp. M0410. Next base: position 25,331 of record NZ_JAMYRN010000001.1, on the reverse strand, counting down.
TTTTGCGGAACGATCCGGAGGAAACTTTCGACCGTTTCGACGATCCGGCCGAGATCGCCCGCTTTGCCGAAGCCGCGAGTGGCTTTCGCGCCGCCGAGCTCGGCGGCAGGCGGCTCGTAGCGCCGGCGCCTGAAAAGATCGCACCGGTGGTGCTGTCGATTCGCGAGACGACCGATCGGCTGTTTCGCGGCGCGGTATCGAAAGGTGCGATCGACACCGCCGACATGCCTGAATTCCTGGAAGCCTGCGCCGATGGCCTCGCCCATGGCCACACCGAAATCGGCATGCCCGGAAAACCGTTCGGCGATCCGGCAACGCCGATCGCCTTCGAGGCGGCGCTTGCGGTCTCGGCGCTGTCGCTGCTGCGCAGCGACACCATCGCCAGGCTGAGGATATGTCCGAACTGCAGCTGGCTGTTTGTCGACAAAAGCCGCAATTCCAGCCGCCTCTGGTGCGATATGGCGGTGTGCGGCAACCGCCAGAAGGCAAACCGATACTATCGCCGCCGGACCGCGGCCAGGGAGGTCACCAATGCCTAAGAAATATTCGCGCGCGATGATCGTCGTCGCGGCGTTGTTCGCGGCGACCGCGCTCGGCGCCTGCCGTGATTCCGGCAAGGACCAGCTGTTCGCCATTTCCGGGAAGCTGTTCGAGTTCAACTACCGGCTGGGTATCGCCACCTACGTCATCACCCTCAATCCGCTGCGGCCGGTGGGTGAGGGGCAGGTCGCCGTGGTCTCCTTCCAGAACCCGGCCGGTGGTGATCCGATCATCGTCACCCAGAAAATATGGCCGAAGCTGCCGCATGTGACGCTCACCAGCCCGCCGCTCACCTGCGTTGTCAAGGACAAGCCCTATGCGGTGTCGATCCGCATCGAGGATTCCAGCGGCCAGTTGCTGCAGAGTTTCGAGACCACTCTGACGTCCTCGCTCGACCAGTCGGTCCTGCCCGACCGGCCCCTGGTGGTCGGGCCAGTCTACGAGCTCAACAAGGACTTGGCCGGCCATGTCGACGGCAAGCTGCCCGGTGAACCGAAGCCCAGTTGCCCAAAGGCTGCATGATGCGTCACCAGCGGCACCGACCGCCGCCGGAGTTTTCGTGCTCGGCCATCCTCCCCGACAGGCGTTTCGTGGCGCCACACGGCCGCGCACCGATCGTTTGTTGCGGACCGCCTGGCACCTTCGATTTCGTTTGACCTCCCCGGCAAGGGAAGAAAGACTGTAGGCACTCGACTCCGACGTTGGCCGTGCACCTCCTGGCACGGTCTCCGCACAGGAAACGCCTGATGACGCTGCACAACGTCGCGCTCGACGACAAGTTCGACCTGGCAAAGGAGCGCATCTTCCTGTCGGGCGCCCAGGCAGTCATCCGCATGCTTCTGATGCAGCGCGAGCGCGACCGCCGGGCTGGCCTGAACACCGCCGGTTTCGTCTCCGGCTATCGTGGCTCGCCGCTCGGCGGCCTCGACATGCAGCTGTGGAAGGCCAGAAACCAGCTCGCGCAGTCGGACATCGTCTTCCAGCCCGGTCTCAACGAGGAGCTCGCCGCCACCGCGTGCTGGGGCTCGCAGCAGGCGGAATTGCTGGGCGAGGGTACCCATGACGGCGTTTTTTCGGTCTGGTACGGCAAGGGTCCGGGCGTCGACCGCTCCGGCGACGTGTTCCGCCACGCCAATCTCGCCGGGTCGTCGAAACATGGCGGCGTGTTAGCCCTGATGGGTGACGACCACATGGCCGAATCCTCGACCAACGCGCATGCCACCGAGTTCCTGTTCGTCGACACCATGGTGCCGATCCTCAATCCGGCCGGCGTCCAGGAGATCATCGACTACGGCCTCTACGGCTTTGCCATGTCGCGTTTTGCCGGCACCTGGGCGGCGATCAAATGCGTCAAGGACAACATCGAATCGACGGCCTCGGTCGATGCCGCGCTCGACCGGCTAGATATCGTCGTCCCGGACTTCGACATGCCGCCCGGCGGCCTCAACATCCGTAACGAGATCGACATGCTCGGCCAGGAGGAGCGGTTGCATGAATACAAGCGCGCCGCAGCTTCCGCCTTCATCCACGCCAATGGGCTGAACCGGATCGTCTATTCGGGCGGCAGCAGCGCCAGGCTTGGCATCGTCACCATCGGCAAGAGTTATCTCGACGTTCGCCAGGCGCTGGAGGATATCGGCATCGACGAAGCGGCCGCCAATCGTATCGGCATCAGGCTGTTCAAGGTCGGCTGCCCGTGGCCGCTCGACCTGCAGCACGTCGCCGACTTTGCTCGCGGCCTCGATACCATCGTCGTCGTCGAGGAGAAACGCTCGCTGATCGAGGTGCAACTGCGCGAGAACCTTTACGGCACCGCGACGCAGCCGGTCATCGTCGGCAAGAAGGACGAGCGCGGCGACTGGCTGTTCCCGGCCAAGGGCGCGCTCGACCCCAACGACATTGCCATCGCGCTCGGCGAGAGGATTTTGCGAACGATCGGCCCGTCAGAGGAAATCGCCGCGCGGGTGGCGAAATTGCGCCAGTTCCAGGCGATGCTGGCCGACACGTCAGACATCGCCTCGCGCACGCCGTTCTTCTGCTCCGGCTGCCCACACAATTCCTCGACCAAGGTGCCGGACGGCTCGCTCGCCGCCGCCGGAATCGGCTGTCATTTCATGGCGTTATGGATGGACCGCAATACCGTAGGCTTCACCGCCATGGGCGGCGAGGGCGCGCAGTGGGTCGGCCAGGCGCCGTTCTCGAAGCGCGAGCACATCTTCCAGAACCTGGGCGATGGCACCTACAACCATTCGGGCGTGCTGGCGATCCGCTTCGCGCTGTCGACCGACGCCAACATCACCTATAAGATCCTCTACAATGACGCCGTCGCGATGACCGGCGGGCAGCCGCACGAGGGCGGCCTGACGGTGGACATGATCGCCAGGCAGGTGCGCGCCGAGGGCGTCCAGCGCATCGCCATCGTCACCGACGAGCCGGACAAATATACCGGCAAGGTGGAATTTCCCGCCGGCGCCACTATCCATCACCGCGACAACCTCGATCTCATCCAGCGCGAGTTGCGTTCGGTCAAAGGCGTCTCGGTGCTGCTCTACGACCAGACTTGCGCTGCCGAGAAGCGCCGTCGGCGCAAGCGCGGCACCTTCCCCGATCCCGACAAGCGTATCTTCATCAACGAGCTGGTCTGCGAAGGCTGCGGCGATTGCGGCGTGCAGTCGAATTGCGTCTCGATCCAGCCGGTCGAGACCGAATTCGGCCGCAAGCGCAAGATCGACCAGTCGAGCTGCAACAAGGACTTCTCTTGCGTCAACGGTTTCTGCCCCTCCTTCGTTACCGTTCACGGCGCCAAAATCAGGAAAGCCGAAGGCATAGCCGGCGCGGCCGACCCGCTCGCGGGGGTGCCGGCGCCGGCGCAATTTACGCTCGGTGAACAAGGCTGGGCGGCGATCATCGACGGTGTCGGCGGCACCGGCGTCGTCACCATAGGCGCGGTGCTAGGCATGGCCGCGCACCTGGAAGGCAAGGGCTGCGGCATGATCGACATGGCCGGCCTCGCCCAGAAGGGCGGCTCCGTGTTCACCCATGTCCGCATCGCCCGCACGCCGGACGACATCCACGCCATTCGGGTATCGGCCGGCAAAGCCGACCTCGTGCTTGGCTGCGATCTCGTCGTTTCGGGTGCCAAGAAGGTGCTGGCCGCGGTGCGCGAAGGCCATACCATCTTCCTCGCCAACACCGCCGAGATCATGCCGGGCGAGTTCGCCCGTTCGGCCGATTTCTCGCTGCCCGTCGAGCGGCTGAAGAAAGCGATAAGAACGGCCGCAGGCGACGACAAGACGCATTTCTTCGACGCCACCCGCACCGCCACCGCGCTGTTCGGCAGCTCGCTTGGCGCGAACATGTTCATGCTCGGCTTCGCCTTCCAGCATGGCGGCCTGCCGCTGTCGGCGGAGGCGGTCGAGAAGGCGATCGAACTCAACGGCGAGGCGGTGGCGATGAATGTCGCGGCATTTCGCTGGGGCCGCCGCGCTGCCCACCAGCCGGATTTCGTGCGCGGCCCTCTCGCCCAGCCGGGCAAGGCCACGCAGCCTGCCGCCATTGCCGAGACGCTGGACGACATCATTGCCCGCCGCGTCGCCTTCCTGACCGCCTATCAGAACGCCGCCTATGGCAGGCGCTATGCCGACAGACTGGCGGCGCTGCGCAAGGCCGAAACCGATGCTGTGCCCGGCTCGACCGTGGTGACCGAAGCTGCCGCGAAGAACCTGTTCAAGCTGATGGCGATCAAGGACGAATACGAGGTGGCGCGGCTTTATACGGACGGCTCCTTTGCCGCAGAGCTCGCAAAGCAGTTCCAGAGCTATGGCAAGCTTGAATTCCATCTCGCACCGCCGATCATGGGCAGGCGCGGCAGTGACGGGAAGCCGAAGAAATCGAGCTTTGGCCCGTGGATGATGAACGGGTTCCGCCTGCTGGCGGCGATGAGGGGGCTGCGCGGCACCGCTTTCGACCTGTTCGGCTACAGCGCCGAGAGGCGTATGGAGCGGCAGCTTCTTGCCCTCTATGAAGCCGACCTGGAGCTTGTCGCCGGCGCGCTGGCGCCGGGCAAGATCGAGGCCGCTGCCGCGCTTGTTTCGGTACCGGCGCTCATCCGCGGCTTTGGCCACGTCAAGCAGGCCAGTGCCGAAAAAGCCGCCGGCGAACGCCAGCGCCTGCTCGACCGCCTCTCGAGGGCGCCGCTGCGGCCGCAACTTCAAGCCGCCGAATGATTCCGCGCTCTGACACCCTTGTTTACCTGAACTGTAGTTTCCCTGCTTCCGCGGCGTCACCAATGGATGCCGGCAGGGCTCGAAACGCCGCTCTAAACCTTTCTTAAGGCCAATGTGACACTGCTGGGTTCCCCAGGGTTGGGATCCAGGCGTGAATCTGAGACGAAAAAACGAGATTCCGGTCGACGTTTACATTCCGTTCGTGGAAACGCTGTTTCGCGACGGGTTCACGCTGTCGATCGGCCTTGTTGCGCAGACCCTCCTCGTCATTCTGGTCTATTGGAAGACCATGGACTTGGCGTATCTTCTAGTTGCTGCTGGGCTCATCATTGTCGGTACTCTGCGCCTTCGCAACATCCGGAAATACGGGCGACTTCCTTCCCCGACGACGTGGGAAGAAGCCCATGATCGCGAAAATGATTACATAATTTTCGGTTCGATGCATGGTTTCATGCTTGGCGCGTTCTGTTTCGTTAGCATTTATCTGGCAAATGACAGCCACGACAACTATGCCGAAATAGCCTCTGTCTGCGTCACTCTTGCATCGGTTACGTCGATTGCCGGCCGCAATTATGGGTCGCCGCGCATGGTCATGATTTTTATCATTACCACCACATGGCCCATATCGCTTGGCTTTATCCTGCGCGGCGATATCTACCACATTATCCTCGGTCTGATGTCGGCCCCTTTTCTGTTTGCGATCAAGCGGTTCGCCGACATCGTCCGCGAAGTCCTGTTTACCGCCCTGTCGGAGGAAAAGAAGGCGAACCGCATCGCGCAGCGTTTCAACCGCGCGCTCAACACCATGTCGCATGGCCTTGTCATGCTTGGTCCCGACGGCCGGGTGGCGGTGGCCAATGCCGAAGCCGCGCACCTGATGTCGCTCAAATCGGCCGATGCGCTGCTAGGCCGCTCGATCCACGGTCTGCTGATGCGCGGCGCTGCAGGCGGCATGTTGGCGCCGAAAGATTGCCGTTACATCGAAGCCCAGCTGACGCGTGCGTTGCGCGAGGGCCGCGACCGCAAGGTCCTGGTCTCGCTCACCAACGGCCAGCACTATGAATTTTCGGCGCGCGAAGGCAGCCAGGAACTGGGCGTCGTCACTTTCGAGGATGTGACCGCCCGGGTCGAGGCGGAAGACAAGATCCGCTTCATGGCGCGCTACGACAGTCTCACCGGCCTGCCCAACCGCGCCTACTTCCACGAGTTGGTGGTGGAAGCCATGGCCTCAGGGGATCCCGCGCGTCTCTGCGGGCTGGTGGTGCTCGACCTCGACGATTTTAAGAGCGTCAATGACACGCTCGGCCATCCGGTCGGCGACGGATTGATCTACGCCGTTGCTGAGCGGCTGGCCGCGGTCGCTGGGCCAGGCATCACCGTCAGCCGCTTCGGCGGCGACGAGTTCATGATCTTCTTCGAGCGCATCGAGGATGAAAGCCACCTGATCGGCCAGGTTGATGAGATCTTTGTCAATCTACAGGGCGAGGTCGATGTCGCCGGCCACGGATTACGCATCCAGGGCAGCGGCGGCGCGGTGCTGTCGCGGGTCAAGGATACCGACGTCGACGCCATGATCGTCAAAGCCGACCTTGCACTCTACAAGGCCAAGGAGCTTGGCAAGAACGGTTGGCGGCTGTTCGAGGCCTCCATGGATGCTGCCTTCCGCAGCCGTCAGCTGATGAAGGCGGACCTGCGCAGCGCCGTGGAAAACAACGAATTGCGGGTGGTCTATCAGCCGATCGTGGCGATGAGCACGATGCGTATCGCCAGTTGCGAAGCGCTGTGCCGCTGGGATCATCCCGATCTCGGGCCGATTTCCCCCGGTATCTTTATTCCGCTGGCGGAGGAAATGGGGATTATTTCCGACATCAGCACCTTCGTCCTGCATGCGGCCTGCACGGAATGCGCCAAATGGCCGGCCCAGACCAGCGTCTCGGTCAATCTCTCGGCCAAGGATTTCCGCAACCGTGATGTCATCCAGAAGGTTCGCGACGCGCTGGCTGAATCCGGTCTTTCCGCCGGACGTCTGGAGATCGAGGTCACCGAGACGGCGCTGCTCGACGACAAGTCGCTGACACGCCAATATATCGAGGAGTTGAAGCGGCTCGGCGTGCGCATTGCGCTCGACGATTTTGGTACCGGCTATTCGAGCCTGAGCTATCTCCACAAGCTGCCGCTCGACAAGATCAAGATCGATCGCTCGTTCCTGATCGACGTCACCCAGAACAGCCGGTCGCTCGAATTGCTGAAGGGCATCGTCAACCTGTCGCGACCGCTGGGACTTTCAGTCACCGTCGAAGGTGTCGAGACCTTCGAACAGCTCAAGATCCTGGCATTGCAGGTCAAGCCGGACCTTGTCCAGGGCTTTCTGTTCGGATCTGCGCTCAGCGCGTCCGGCATCGAGACCATGTCGAGCACCGTCTGGCCTTTCGCCAAGGATATTAAGACGGCAAGGAAGGCGCCGCGGCGCTGACTTCGCGCTGAAAACCGCGTATTTTAGTATAATTTTATTAATTATTAACCTTAACGAGCGGTAAACGACCTCCTGCTTATTTTCATCTTTACATCTCATGACCCGTCCGTAGTGTCGGCTGGTGGCGGCAATCGCGGGGAATAGAGTTCATGTGTGCCCAGTTGAGTTCGCTCGGCCATGCGGCGGGCGCTGGTGGGAAAGATGCGTCCGAGACCATGTCCAGCTTCGCGCAACATGTCTATGCGCTGCTTGACCGGACGGAGTACCGACGCTGTGAAAGCGGCGAGGACTTCGAAAGCATTTACAGGCTGCGCTACAATTCCTATCGGATGAACGATCTGGTGCCCGAGAATGCGTCCCGTCAGGTCCATGACGAGTTTGACGAACTGCCCAATTGCCATACGTTTGGAATCTACATCGAGGGGCGGCTGGTCAGCACGATGCGCCTGCATGACGTGTCTGCTGATAACGCCACATCACCAGCGCTCAGCGTATACAAGGACTTGTTGATGCCGCGTCTGGCGGCCGGCGAAGTCTTTATCGACCCGAGCCGTTTTGCCGTGGACGCCGAATGGTCACGGCTTTACCCTCAGATCCCGTATGTGACGCTGCGCCTTGCCGGCATGGCGTGCTTCCATTTCGGCGCGCCTTATTGCATATCCATGATCCGTGAGGACCATGCGGCTTTCTACAAGCGCGTCTATCGGGCGCGACCGATCGGTGATGCGCGGCCCTATGCCGGCGTGATCAACTGTTTTGCGCTGCTTTATCAGGCCGATGTCCTGGCGATCAAGAATGAAACCTACGCTCGCTTTCCGTTCTTCCGTTCGACGCCGATGGAGCAGCGCATGTTATTCGATAAGCCCGGCGCCGGCGAACTCGCGCCGCTGACCATCCTGCCCACCGCCAAGTATTTTCGCGAAGCCGCCTGAACGAGCCCATGGAGCCTTCCGATCGCTTCGGCGTTCTGGGCAAGGGTGCTGGTGGTAGGTCGGCATGGCCGACATCCATCACGCACCGCTTCGATGGCGATCCGATCAAAGGAACCGATATGACCATTTCCACGCTCGCCCTTACCCCGCTTATCTCGCTGATTGCAGGCGTGCTGATCCTGGTGATCCCGCGGCTGCTCAATTATATCGTCGCCCTTTATCTGATCGTTGTCGGCCTGCTCGGTCTGTTCCCGCATCTCGCCGGCTAACGACATCGGCAATAGCGGACCTGCCATCCATTAGGATTGGTATCGCCGCGCTCCGCGCAGCGATTTCAAGTTTTGCTTGAGATTGTTGGCTGCGGCGATGCGGCAATAGCGCCATTGCCCTTAACGCGGCTTTTCGCTATGTGCCTGAAAGATGTCTTCGAAGGGGTATTCCAATGGCTGAACATACGCCGACCGGTCCTGTCGAACTGGGCGCGAAGATGGACTATGCCGAGCACGACCGCACCTATGCCGGCTTTGTGATGCTGGCCAAATATGGGTCGCTATTTTGCGCCGCCGTGCTTCTTGCCATGGCGTTCGGCTTCTTTGTGGGCGGCTTCTTCTCGGCGACTATCCTGTTCGTGCTGATCCTGGCCATCGGCGCCTTTATTCTCCGATAACTCCTCCAACCTTTGTCGAAGGCGCCGCCGCGGACGGTCGGTGTCTTGCGGTAACAGGGTTCCGGCCGAAAGGATCGTGCGGTGGGACAGACGGTTTTCATCCCTCGTGAGATCGACGCAAACGAGCCTCGCGTCGCGGCCTCGCCCGATACGCTGAAGCGGCTGGCAGCGCTGGGTTTCGACGTAATCGTGGAAACCGGCGCCGGCACGGCGTCGCGCATTCCCGACGAGGAGTTTGCCAAGGCGGGCGCCACGATCGGCAAAGCCGGCGATGCTGCCAAGGCCGACGTGGTGCTAAAGGTGCGCCGCCCCATGGACGCCGAGCTGAAGGGCTACAAGTCCGGCGCCGCTGTCATCGCGATCATGGATCCCTACGGCAACGATGCTGCCGTCGCAGCCCTTGCCAGGGCCGGTGTTACTGCCTTCTCCATGGAGTTCATGCCGCGCATCACCCGGGCGCAATCGATGGACGTTCTATCCAGCCAGGCCAACCTCGCCGGCTACCAGGCGGTGATCGATGCGGCTGCCGAATATGACCGGGCGTTGCCGATGATGATGACGGCGGCTGGCACGGTGCCGGCTGCAAAGGCGTTCGTCATGGGCGTCGGCGTCGCCGGTCTGCAGGCCATCGCCACCGCGCGCCGCCTCGGCGCCGTGGTCACCGCCACCGACGTGCGCCCGGCCGCCAAGGAGCAGGTCGCCTCGCTCGGCGCAAAATTCCTGGCCGTCGAGGACGAGGAGTTCAAGGCGGCCGAGACGGCCGGCGGCTACGCCAAGGAAATGTCGAAGGAGTACCAGGCCAAGCAGGCGGCGCTGACCGCCGAGCACATCGCCAACCAGGACATCGTCATCACCACGGCGCTGATCCCCGGCCGTCCGGCGCCGAAGCTGGTTTCGGCGGCGATGGTCGCCTCGATGAAACCCGGCTCCGTGATCGTCGACCTCGCGGTCGAGCGCGGCGGCAATGTCGAGGGCGCCGTGCCCGGGAAGGTGGTGACCACCGCCAACGGGGTAAAGATCGTCGGCCATCTCAACGTTCCCGGTCGCGTCGCCGCCTCGGCCTCGCTACTCTATGCCAGGAACCTCTATGCCTTCCTCGAGACGCTGGTCGACAAGGCGACGAAGACGCTTGCCATCAACCGCGACGACGAGCTGGTCAAGGCAACCATGCTGACCGATGCCGGCAAGGTCGTGCATCCCGCGTTCGTCAGGGCTGAACAGCATGCACCAAAGGGCCAACATGTCGAACCACCGGCCATTCCGGCGAGGACAATGGTTGCCGAGGCTTCGGCGAAGCCGGCTGCGAACAGACCAGCCGCTTCGAGGAAGCCCAAGACCACCGGAGGGATCGCGTGATGGATCAGACTCTGCAGAAAGCCCTCGACCAGCTCGACCAGGCGACAGCTGCCGTGCGGCTCGCGGTTCAGAACCTGGCCGCCGCGCCCGGCGCCGAAGCGGCCGGTGACGCCGCTCACGCGCTGTCCGGCGGCGCCATCGATCCCTTCGTCTTCCGCTTCGCAATCTTCGTGCTGGCGATCTTCGTCGGCTACTACGTCGTCTGGTCGGTGACGCCGGCGCTGCACACGCCATTGATGGCCGTCACCAACGCCATTTCCTCCGTCATCGTAGTCGGCGCGTTGCTGGCCGTCGGCATCTCGGCCTCGGGCATCGCCACCGGCTTCGGCTTCGTTGCGCTGATGCTGGTATCGGTCAACATCTTCGGCGGCTTCCTCGTCACCCAGCGCATGCTGGCTATGTACAAGAAGAAGGAAAAGTAGGCCGCTATGAACGCCAACTTCGCTTCCTTCCTCTATCTGGTCTCCGGCATCCTGTTCATCCTGGCATTGCGCGGCCTGTCGCATCCGACCACCAGCCGCCAGGGCAACATGTACGGCATGATCGGCATGGGCATTGCCATCGCCACGACGCTGGCTCTGGCCACCCCTTCCGCCGGCCGCTTCGCGCTGATCGTGCTCGGGCTGGCCATCGGCGGCTCGGTTGGTGCGGTCACGGCACGGCGCATCGCCATGACCTCGATGCCGCAGCTGGTCGCCGCCTTTCACTCGCTGGTCGGTCTTGCTGCGGTCATGGTGGCGGCCGCCGCCATCTATGCACCGGAAAGCTTCGGCATCGGCACCGTCGCCGATATTCATGCCCAGGCGCTGATCGAGATGAGCCTCGGCGTTGCCATCGGCGCCATCACTTTCACCGGCTCGGTCATCGCTTTCTTGAAGCTCGACGGCCGCATGTCGGGCAAGCCGATCATGATCGGTGGCCGCCACTTCATCAACGCGGCCCTGGGCATTGCGCTGATCGTGCTGATCGTGCTGCTCGTCACCACCGAGTCCAAGCTGGTGTTCTGGCTGATCGTTGCCGGCTCGCTGGTGCTGGGCGTCCTTCTCATCATCCCGATCGGCGGCGCCGATATGCCGGTGGTGGTGTCGATGCTGAATTCCTATTCCGGCTGGGCCGCCGCCGCACTCGGTTTCACGCTCGGCAATCTGGCGCTGATCATCACCGGCGCTCTGGTCGGTTCATCGGGCGCCATCCTGTCCTACATCATGTGCAAAGGCATGAACCGGAGCTTCATCTCGGTCATCCTCGGTGGCTTCGGCGGCGAGACATCAGCCATTGCCAACGACGGCATCGAGCGCACGGTCAAGCAGGGCTCGGCCGAGGATGCCGCCTATCTGATGATGAATGCGCAAAAGGTCATCATCGTGCCGGGCTACGGCATGGCCGTCGCCCAGGCGCAGCACGCGCTGCGCGAGATGGCCGACAAGCTCAAGGCCAACGGCGTCGACGTCAAATACGCCATCCACCCCGTCGCCGGCCGCATGCCCGGCCACATGAACGTGCTCTTGGCCGAAGCCAACGTGCCTTATGACGAAGTGTTCGAGTTGGAGGACATCAACTCTGAGTTCGCGCAGGCCGACGTCGCCTATGTCATCGGCGCCAACGACGTCACCAATCCCTCGGCTCGTGACGACAAGTCCTCACCGATCTACGGCATGCCGATCCTCGACGTCGACAAGGCGCGCACTTGCCTGTTCGTCAAGCGCTCGCTTGGCTCCGGCTATGCCGGCATCGACAACACGCTGTTCTACAAGGACGGCACCATGATGCTGCTCGGCGACGCCAAGAAGATGACCGAGGAGATCGTCAAGGCCATGGATCACTGAAAAGGCCTCGTTGCCAATTCACTGCCGATCGTCGAATACAGCTCGGCTCCGCGCCGGGCTTTTTCTTGGCTGTTACCGGTTCTGAAGCTACGATGCCGACCCGTCGTCTTGCAAACGGCGTCATCGTGGAGGTGCTGGTGCCCGACCCTGGTTCTGCTGCATCGCCGGCCGCCGATCTGACCGCAGCAGAGAAGGCGCCACGCAAGCGCAGCCAGGCGGTAGTGGTCGTGCACGGCATGGGCGAGCAGCGGCCCATGGACACGTTGAGGGAGTTTGTCCAGGCCGTATGGAGCCACGATCCGGCCCGTGCACCGTTCTATGCCCATGTCGCCGATCCGGCCGACCCGATGGGTGCGAAGATCAACCAGAGCTGGATCACGCCCGACAGCCGGACCAATTCGCACGAACTCCGCCGGATCACCACGCCCTATGATGTCGATGGCCGCCGCACCGATTTCTACGAGCTTTACTGGGCCGACATCACCCAGGGCACGACCCGAAGCCGCCTTGCTGCCTGGGTGACGACCCTGCTCTGGCGCAAGCCCGTCGATATTCCGCGCGATGTGCGCAAACTCTACGTCGTCACGCTTTTGGCCACCATCGTCGTCCTCGGCGCGGCGCTGGCGCTCGCAACGTCGACCTGGCAAGGCTACATCTCCTGGACGACCGGTGTGCTTGTCACGGTTCTGGCGTCGTTCGTCATCTGGTCGGTGGACCAGTTTGGCTTGCCTTATTTCGGCGACGTCGCCGCCTATGTGCGGGCCGAAGCGGCAACGGTCGAGAAACGGGCGCTGGTCCGCGAGCGTGGCCTCAAGCTGCTGAAGCGTCTCATGATGGACGATGCCTATGATCGCATCGTGCTGGTCTCGCACAGCCTCGGGTCGATCATCGCCTATGATCTGTTGCAGATCTTGTGGGCTGATTTCAGGCCTAGAAAGCTGGAAGCCATTCGCGACAAAGCGCGGCTGAAGGCGATCCACGCCGTCGACAAGGCGACGCTGGCCGCCGATGCCTCCGCCTGGCCCGACAGCCTCAATGATCTCCCCGCATTCCGGCGCCACCAATGGGAGCTCTACCGGCAGCTTCGCGTCGGCGACGCCGATCATCCGCTGCCGTGGAAGATCAGCGATTTCGTCACGCTCGGCAGTCCGCTGACCCACAGCGAGTTCCTGGTGACCTACAACCTCGCCGAATTCAGGCGCGGCATCGCCGAGCGCCTGTTTTCGGCATGCCCGCCGATCGCCGACAGGGCGGCGGGCGGGACCATGCTCTACCAGGAAGGGCGCAGCCATTCCGGCAAGCCGCAGCGGGCGGTGCATCATGGCGCGGTGTTTGCCGCAACGCGCTGGACCAATATTTTCGACAGGGGCAATGGCTGGCTGACCGGCGACCCGATCTCAGGGCGGATGACGGAAAACTTCGGTCCCGGCGTGGAAAACATCCAGGTCGAGCTGCGCGGCTCGCTTGGCCGCGTCTTCACGCACAGGCTCTATTGGTCGCTGACGGCGAGCGGCGTCGAAGTCAATGCGCCGGTCGGCGCACGGCCGCGCTCGCACCTTGCCGTGCTGCGCGATGCGGTCGATCTCGGCCGCAAACTGGAAGCTGAGCTGTAGGCGGTGAGCACGACAATGCCGCGGCGGCACTTCAAGGCAAGGGTCCGCTTCGGGCGTAATCTTCCCGAAGCGGACCGAGTTCGCCTAGTCACCGATCAACGATTGGTCAGGAAAATTGCTTCCTCGTCGTCGCGCTGCCTGCCGCCAAGTGCTGCGGCCGCACTGGCAATGAAGGCGCCGATGACCAGCGACAGCGCGCCAATCAGCGAGAAGGTGGCGCCTGCCTTTCTGGCGGTGTCGGCCGCCTGCTGCGCCTTGACCTTGGCCTCCTGCGCTCTGGCGATTACTGCATCGACGCGAGCGGTGGCATCCGCTTCGGACAGGCCTGTGCGGGCGGCCACCAGCCGCGACAGATAGGTCTTGTCGTCGGCCGATATTTCGCCTGCTGCGGCACTCGCGATCAGAATGCGCGATGCCTGCGCCGATGCCGCGGCGTCGCTCTCCGGATTGGCGGCAGCGAGCCTTGCCGGATCGGCCGGGCGAAACAGCGTATCGACGAAATACGACGTGGCGTCGTTAGTCGAGGCGCCACCAGCGTTTGCGGCAGCACCTGCCGAAGCGCCCATTGCCGCGCCCGATGCCACAGTCGAAGCAGCCTGGACACCGCTGCCTATTGCGGCCGAAAGCGCCGTGCCGAGCACGCCGGCGACGAGCAACGTCGCCAGCGCCCAGGCCAGGAAACCGTGAGCGGTATCGCGGAAGAAGACTTCATCGGTGTGGATGCCGACCCATTTGGTGCGCAGGCGTCCGGCGAGGTAGCCGCCCAGCGCCGACGACAACCACTGCACGACGATCAGCCAGACGGCAGTGGAAACTGCGAAAGTGGTGACTGACGCACCCGAGCCGGACCATGGCGACACCATGCTCAGCCCAAGCCCGGAGCCGAGCAGCATCAAGATGAAGGTAAGCGTCGACGCAGCAAAGGCGCCGGCGACGATTGGCCCCCAGCTGACAGCGGGGGAAGCGGATTCCGTCGGTGCGGAAACGTCGGCAGTCGTTAGGGTGGACGGCATCGAAGCCCCCTACCTTGCAAACAGCATGATCAGAATAATGATCGGAATCGGGACTCCGAGAAGCCAGAGCAAAATGCCACGTCCCATGGATGCCTCCTGCGGCGATTGTGATCAACTACAATGCCTTGAAAGCCTTTCCGTTCCGGCGGTCCTGCTGATCTCTGTTGCTTGCAACAGTCGGCATCGGTGCGCCAAGGCGCACCAATGCACTTCATGCCTGCTGGCTGGGTATCTGAGATCGTGGCTCAGATGTCCAGATTGGCGACCGACAGCGCGTTTTCCTGGATGAATTCGCGCCTGGGCTCGACCTCGTCGCCCATCAGCCGCGAAAACAAGCTGTCCGCATCCGTTGCGTCATTGACCTTGACCTGCAAGAGCGAGCGCACATTCGGGTCGAGCGTCGTTTCCCAGAGCTGCTCGGCGTTCATTTCGCCAAGGCCCTTGTAGCGCTGCATGGTGAGGCCCTTGCGGCCGGTGGCAAACACGGCATTGAGCAGTGCCAGCGGCCCCGAAATGGTTTCCGAGACATCCTTGCGGCGCAGCACCGGCGGCTCGCCATAGATTTCCGCCAGACGCGGCGCATAGCGGTCGAGCTGGCGTGCGTCGGCGGAATTGATCAGCGCCAGGTCGAGATGTGCGAACTCCTTGACGCTGCGCACCGTTCGCTCGAAGACATAGCCGCCAATGCCCTCGTTCGAGGTCGACATGCGGCCGATCCAGCCGCGCTCGGTGTCCTCGGCGATAATGTCGAGACGGCGGGCAACACGCTCGGCCGTCTCATTGGCGCGGCCGAGGTCGGTGAAGATCTCCGGGTTGAGCGCGCCGGCAATCGCTGCCTGCTCGACCACGCCTCTGTTATAGCGGGTGTGCAATCCGTTGATGAGCTGGCGGACAGCCAAGGCGTCGTCGATGGCACTGCGCAGGTCCTGCCCGGCCCGCACCTCGCCCGTGCTGAGCGCAAGCGACGCTTCTTCCAGCCCGGAGCCGATCAGGAATTCCTCGAAGGCGGCTTCGTCCTTGATGTATTGCGAGCTCTTCCCGCGCGTCACCTTATAGAGCGGCGGCTGCGCGATGTAGAGATGACCGCGTTCGATCAGTTCCGGCATCTGGCGAAAGAAGAAGGTCAGCAGCAAGGTGCGGATGTGGGCGCCGTCGACATCGGCGTCGGTCATCAGGATGATCTTGTGGTATCGCAGCTTGTCGGCATTGAACTCGTCCTTGCCGATCGAGGTGCCGAGCGCAGTGATCAGCGTGCCGATCATGTCGGAGCCGAGCATACGGTCGAAGCGGGCGCGCTCGACATTGAGGATCTTGCCGCGCAGCGGAAGAATGGCCTGGTTCTGGCGCGAACGGCCGCCCTTGGCCGAGCCGCCGGCGCTGTCGCCCTCGACGATGAAGATCTCCGATTTTGCCGGATCGCGCTCCTGGCAATCGGCCAGCTTGCCGGGCAGCGAGGTGACGCCGAGCGAACTCTTGCGGGTAATGTCGCGTGCCTTGCGCGCGGCTTCACGCGCGGCCGCGGCCTGGATGACCTTCTCGATGACCGCCTTGCCCTCGGTCGGGTGCTCCTCCAGCCAGGTGCCGAGCGCTTCGTTGACCAGCCCTTCGACCACCGGACGGACCTCGGACGACACCAGCTTGTCCTTGGTCTGCGAGGAGAATTTCGGGTCGGGAACCTTGACTGACAGCACCGCCGTCAGCCCTTCACGGCAATCGTCGCCGATCAGCGCCACCTTTTCCTTCTTGGTCAGGCCCGAAGAGTCGCCATAGCCGGTTATCTGGCGTGTCAGCGCACCGCGAAAGCCTGCCAGATGCGTGCCGCCGTCGCGTTGCGGGATGTTATTGGTGAAGGCCAGCACGTTCTCGTGGTAGCTGTCGTTCCACCACATGGCGACTTCGACCGTGATGCCGTCGCGCTCGGCGCGGATCGATATCGGCTTGTCGAGCAACGGCTTTTTCGTCCGGTCGAGATATCGGACGAACTCTTCGAGGCCGCCATCGTAGTGCAATTCATGGCGCACGATGTCGGCATGGCGGGCATCGGTCAAAACGATGCGCACGCCGGAGTTCAGGAAGGCGAGTTCGCGCAGCCGATGCTCCAGCGTACCGTAGTCGAATTCGACCATGGTGAAGGTTTCGGACGACGGCAAAAACGTGATTTCGCTGCCGCTGCGGCCTTCATAGGTGCCGGGGAGCTTGTCTTGTTCATAACTGCCGGTAACGCGCAGCGGCGCGTCGGCATTGCCATGCGTGAAGCTCATCTCGTAGATCTGGCCGTTGCGGCGGATCTTCAGTTTCAGCCAGGCCGACAGTGCGTTGACGACCGACACGCCGACGCCGTGCAGGCCGCCCGACACCTTGTAGGAGTTCTGGTCGAACTTGCCGCCGGCATGCAGCTGCGTCATGATCACTTCGGCCGCCGAAATGCCTTCGCCGGTGTGGATATCGGTCGGAATGCCGCGGCCATTGTCGGTGACCGTCACCGATCCGTCCGGATTGAGCGTCACCGTGACCAGGTCGGCATGGCCGGCCAGGGCTTCGTCGATGGCGTTGTCGACGACTTCATAGACCATGTGGTGCAGGCCCGAGCCGTCGTCGGTATCGCCGATATACATGCCCGGCCGCTTGCGAACGGCATCCAAGCCCTTCAAAACCTTGATGGAATCGGCGCCGTATTCGGCTTCAACGCCGTTGGCGATGTCGGTCTGTTCGCTCATGAAAACCTGTCTGATTGATGCCGTGTGCAGAGCGCGAAAAATCGGCTTCGAATCGCGCATTTCTAATGTCGTAGATATAGGCGCAAAAGGCGGTTTTTCCAAGGTTTGCAGGCATTTCCGGACGGAATGACGGTCGCGTCGGCCGGCTACTGGCGCTTGGCTTCGATCCTGGCCAGCCGCTGACGCAGGAACTTGATCATGAATTTGTATCGCGGCGCCAACCGCCCGCTTCGGTCGAGCTCGAGCGTCATGTCGAGCGCCTTGGAAAGCACGGCTTTCGGATCCTTAGCGACTTGCGCGTAGTCGATATAGGCGACCACCAGGTCGCGCTGCCAGGTGGCGTTGTCCGGATCGGCCCGGGCAAGTTTCTCGCGAATGGCCAGGCTGTCCTGATAGGCTTGCCGGGCTCCGCTGAGGTCGCGCTGCTTTAGGCGCAGGGTGGCGACTTCGGACAGCGTTATCGACAAGTCACGCTGCCAGTCGGAATTGGCCGGATCGAGCTTGGCCAGCCGCTGCGCAATCGCGTAGCTGTCCAGATAGGCTTTCAGCGCGCCTTTGTGGTCGCCCTGTATCGCCAGGACGCCGGCGACTTTCTCGAGGCAGACGGACAGGTCGCGCTGCCATTCGGTGTTGTTCGGGTCGCCGACGGCGAGCGCGCTGGCCTGCGAAAGTGCCTCACGATAAGCCGAAAGTGCCGCCGGCCAATTCTGCTGGTCGCTCAGCGCATTGCCGATCTTGGCGTTGCCGACCGACAGGTCGCGTTTCAGCTCGGTGTCGTCCGGATCGCGTTTCGCCAGTTGCTTGACGATCGCGAGGCCTTCCCTGTAAGCCGCCAGCGCCCCGGCGGCGTCGCCGCGTTCGCGCAGCAGGTCGCCTATCGTATCGTGGCTGACCGAGACGTCACGCTGCCGGTCGGCGTCTCCCGGTTTGTCCGCCGCCAGCGCCAGCCGCACCTTCAGGCTCTCTTCATAGGCCGCCTGTGCGTTATCCAGTTGGCCTGCGACATGGGCAAGGTGACCGATCTCATCGTAGGTGATGGTCAGGTCGCGCTGCAGTTCGGCACGGTCGGGCTCTCCGGCGGCGAGCTGTTTCTTGATCGACAGACTTTCCTGGTAGACCTCTGCGGCGCCGGCCAGATCGCCTTGCGTCGCCAGTACGTTACCGATCTTGTCGTCGGCCATGGCGAGGTCGCCGAACCACTCCAGATTGTCCGGTTCTGCCTCGGTCAGGCCCTGCAGAATGGTCTTGGCCGCCTCATAGTTTTGCAGCGCTGTCGGCAGATTGCCTTGTGCCATCCGCACATTGCCGAGCTTGACGTGACTGACGGCGAAGTCGCGTTTCACGTTGGGATCGGTTTCATGATGCGACCGCCGTTCGAGATCGGCTTGCAGCGTCTCGAAGGCGCGGCCGGCCGCATCGATATTGCCAACCGTGGTATAGAGTTTGCCCAGCTCGTCCAGCGTGCGGATCAAGCGGTCGGCATCGTCGAGCGACAGCACCACCCGTCCGGCTTCGCCATAAAGCGCGAGCACGGATTCATAGTCCTTGATGGCTGTGGCGTAGTCGAGGTCGGCCCGCGCCGCCCCGCCGGACAGATAGCGCGTTGCGGCCTCGGAGAGCGTGCGGCTGACGAAATTGGCCTTCAGAGCGTTGCGAGAGACATTATCGATCTCGGCTGCCTCGGCGAGCTTTTTGCGCGCCGCATCGAACGCTCCCAGCGAAAGCTGCTCTTCGGCCTGCCGGCGCAACGCTGCCACCCGCAGATCGTCGGATCCAAGCGTCTGCATTTCGCTCCGCACCTTGACGAAGGCGTCGGCTGCCTCACGCAGCCTGGCGTTCAGACTGTCAGCGGAGAGGTGGCCGGTATCGGAACTGATCAACGCGCCATAGAGCGGTGCCAGCGGCATGTCGGCGTCACTGGCGATCTTCTCCACCTCGCCGCGCATCTGAGGCGTCACCTCGGCCATGGCAAGCAACAGGCGTTCGCGCTCGGGCAGTTTCTCCTTGGCTGTCGTGGCAAAGAACAGCTGCGGCAGGCCGCTCTCGACATAGGGCAATTGCTTGCCGCGCGAGAGGTCGTAGACCTCCTGCTGCACGAGCGTCAGCACGGAGCGGATCTCGAGTCCATCGGTGCCGAGATATTTCGTCAACGCCGCGGTGAACGGCGAATTCTGGCCGGTCCCATCCGCGGCGGTCTCGCCGGGCGCTGCCGAGAAGGCAAACAGAATGTTTTCTGCCCGCCCGACGCGGCCAAGACCCGGCCGGACCTTGACGCCGACCTCTTTTGCAAGCGCCGTTGCGCCGCGGCCTTCGCCGCCCGTAGCCGCAAACGGATCGCTGCGGCAGGCATCGAGCACGATCAGCCCGACCTTGCTGGTGGCGGCGACGGTCGTGCGGATCTGCTCCAGCGGCAGGCTGGTCCTTTCCAGCGCATCGAGCGACGACGCGTCTGCATCGACCGGCAGGAGCCGATTCTCGCCGGCGATCTCGACCCCGTGGCCGGAAAAGAACACCAGTACCACGTCGGCGCCTTTGGCATCCTCGCGGAAATCGTCGAGCGCCCGGCGCATGCGCCGCAGGTCGCGGTTGGTTTCGAGGAAGACCTCAAAGCCGAGCTTCCTCAGCACCGTTTCCATCACCTCGCCGTCGTTGACGGGATTGGCGAGCGGCCGGATCAGCCGGTAGTCGTTCTCGGCGATGACCAGCGCAACGCGCCGCTCCGCCACGGCAGCGGAGGCCGTCGAGAGGATCAGCAGCAAGGCAAACAGAAGACGCAAATCGAACCGCCCCGGCCCGGTCGTTTGCCGGAGCATTCCATCTCTTTATGGCATGAGCAAGTTATGGCATCGGCAAGCGCGGCCGTTCGCGTTGTCAGCCGACCCGCATCGGCTTCAGCGCTTCGCTCCAGCGGAACAACTCGTCCAGCATGGTCCTGGCCCCGCCGAGCACCTGCTCGCTGGGCAGGAAGGCGCCGGTCTCGTCGAGCAGCTTCTGGTACATCGGCAGCGCCACGCCTTCCGGGATCGGCATGACGCCGACGGAGGTCAGCAACGGTTTGACTGCCTGCGCCGCTCGCAAGCCGCCGGAGACACCGCCATAGCTGAGGATGGCGGCCGGCTTGTATCGCCATTCCCTGAGCAGGTAGTCGACCGCGTTGACGATCGCCGGAGCGGCGAAATAATTGTATTCCGGCGCTACGAAGACGAATGCGTCGGCGGCGTCGATTGCTTTCGACCAGGCTTTCGTGTGGCTGTTTTCGTATTTGCCGAGTCTCGGATGATGCGGCTCGTCCAGCACCGGCAGGTTGAAGGCGGCGATATCGGTGAGCAATGGCTCGAATTTGCCGTGTTCGCGCGCAAAGCTTTCCAGCCACTTTGCGAAAACCGGTCCGGCGCGGCCCGGCCGCGTGCTGCCGATGATGACGTTCAACTGGTGCTTCAAAGCGGGGCTCCTGCCGGTTTCTGACATCTGTGGTGCTGCCACCTAAGACACGCAGCCGGACACAGCAAGCAGGCAATTTCCGGTGCCCTGGTCACATTCCAGAGAGCGGATGCTTCGCCTTGTCGTCCAGTCACATGGACGCCTGCCTTGCCCGCCACTACATTGAGGTGTCAGCGGAGCAAGCCATGGACAGTCAGCCCGTCCCCTTCGTCCCGCCGGCGCCGAAGCCGCGCACAGCGCCGCCCTCGACGCTGGAGATGATCCGCATCGTCTACCGCAATCCGCTCGAGCTGTGGGGCGAGCCGACCTATAACGAGCCCTGGATTTCGGTGACCGGTATCGGTGGGCCGCTGGTCATCGCCAACGATCCCGGTCTCATTCGCCATGTGCTCGTCGATAACGCCAAGAACTACAAGATGGCGACGGTTCGCCAGCTGATCCTGCGGCCGATCCTGCGCGACGGCCTGCTGACCGCCGAGGGCGAGGTTTGGAGGCGTTCACGCAAGGCGATGGCGCCAGTGTTCACGCCGCGCCATATCTTCGGTTTCGCCGAGCCGATGCTGAAACGCACGCGGGAGTTCGTCATGCGCTACGAGGGCGGCGGTACGTTCGACGTCGCTCACGACATGACGCTGCTTACCTTTGACATCCTGGCCGAGACGCTGTTTTCCGGTGAGATTTCAGGCGAGCCGGGCAGCTTTGCCAAGGAGATCGACCGCCTGTTCGAGACGATGGGTCGGGTCGATCCACTCGACCTGTTGCGGGCACCCGACTGGCTGCCGCGCCTGACCCGCATCCGCGGCCGCAAGACCATGGCCTACTTCCGCAAGATCGTCACCGACACGGTGCAGATGCGCGAGGCGCGGTTGAGGCGTGCTCCGGACACGGTGCCGCAGGATTTTCTTACGCTGCTGTTGAGGGCGGAGGGACCGGGCGGGCTAACCCGGTCCGAAGTCGAGGACAACATCATCACCTTCATCGGCGCTGGCCACGAGACTACGGCCAGGGCGCTCGGCTGGACGCTCTACTGCCTTGCCGAAGCGCCGTGGGAGCGCGAAAAGATCGAGCACGAGATCGATGCGGTGCTGGCGCGTGAGCCCGACCCGACGAAATGGCTCGACGCCATGCCGCTCACCCGTGCCGCCTTCGAAGAGGCGCTCAGGCTCTATCCGCCGGCGCCATCGATCAACCGCGAACCGATCGAGCCCGAAACCTGGAACGGCCTCTACATACCGCGGCGTGCCGCGGTGCTGGTGATGCCGTGGGTCGTCCACCGCCATCGGAAATTGTGGGACCGGCCGGACGCTTTCATGCCGGAACGCTTCCATCCGGGGAATCGTGAAAAGATCGACCGTTTCCAGTATTTGCCGTTCGGCGCCGGGCCTCGCGTCTGCATCGGCGCCAGCTTTGCCATGCAGGAGGCAATCATCGCGTTGGCGATCATGCTTTCGCGTTATCGTTTCGATACCACCGCGCAAACCCGACCCTGGCCGGTGCAGAAGCTGACGACGCAGCCGCAAGGCGGGCTGCCGATGCAGGTTACCAGGCGCGCGCCGTAGGCAACCGGACGTCCGTTCGTGTTATGCGGCGGACTTGCGTTGGAACTGGCCGGCGGCGCGGTAGCGCCAGAGATAGCTTGGCAGGATGGTTCCGATCGAACGCGGCTGGATACCGAGGCCGGCAAGCGTCCTGTTGTCCTTGACGGCGTCATCCGACACGACATTGTGCTGGCGCAACAGCAGGACCTGGTCCTTGGTCAACAATGGATTGGGCAGCAGCCCGAGAATTGATGCCTGGAGGTTCGCCAGCCACCATGGCACGGGCAGCAAAAACCGCCTGCGTTCGATGATGACGAGCAGCTCTTGCATGCATTCCTTGAAGGTAAGCACCTGCGGCCCGCCGAGTTCATAGATCCGGCCGCCCTGGACCTTGCCGTCGACCGAGTGCGCCACCGCCTCGGCGACGTCGCCGACATAGACCGGCTGGAATTTCGTCTGCCCGCCGCCGATCAGCGGCAGCACTGGGGAAAAGCGGGCCATGTTGGCAAAGCGGTTGAAGAAACCGTCCTCCGGCCCGAAATTGATCGATGGCCGCAAGATCACGGCGTCTTGGACCGTCTCAAGAACGGCCTTTTCGCCGAGCGCCTTGGTCCGCGCGTAGTCCGATTGCGCGTGGAGCTCCGCTCCCAGAGCCGAGATGTGGGTGAGGCCGGCGCCGACGGCGCGCGCCGCTTCGGCAATAGCGCGCGCGCCGAACTCGTGGACGGCAGTAAATTTCTGCCGGCCGGCCTCATGCGCGATCGCCACCAGATTGACGACATGGTCGGCGCCTTGCACGGCGCGGTCGACCGACCAGCGCACCCGGACATTGGCCTGCACCGGCTGGATCTGCCCGACATTGCCAAGCGGTTGCAAATGACCGGCGAGATCGGGCCGGCGGCAGGCGACCCGGATGCGGTAGCCGCGCTTGGCCAGCGCCCGCACGACATGACGACCGACAAAGCCGGAGCCGCCGAAAACGACGACGAGCTTTGGGGTCTGAAGGATTTCGGTCATGGCTGGCTCCGGCGGGCTATCCAGATGGCTTGATTGAAGCCGTTTCATAGTCGGTTTCGCGCCAAAGGCAAAGGGCGACCATAGGTCGCCCGGCACTGTTGAAGCATGATTTTCCGGATCCGTTCGAAATGGCAGAAAACGCCGTCGAGGCCCGGCTTTACGGCAACTCCATTAGGAACAGGAACCTTTGTTCGCTAGGCGATTTTAGATGTATGGTTTGATTCCGAATGGAGGATATTGCCGATGACGACAAAACGCGTTGCGATCTTCGCTCTGGCTTTCGTAACAGGCTGCAGCATTGGTGCCCCGGCATTCGCGGCAAACCGGCATCACCAAGCGCAACCCGAACGCTACGTTCCCGCCAACGGCGACATCATCGACATTCTGTTCGGTGGCCCGCGCTACTATGACAACCCCCTGTTCACGACGGCCGCCGAACCCTGCTCCTACAACAGGGTAGGACCGGACGCGAATGCGGTGAACGTCATCAACGATCATCATTGCGGGAAGTAGGCTCGCGCTCCCGGATCGGCCGGCCTCTGCCGCTCATCGTACAAACGAATTTCTTTAGGACGAATAGCGCGCGGCGAATTCGGAAATGCGTTGCACCACGGCTTTCGGCGCGCTTATGCCGCGCGCCGCCGCCTTCTCTGCCGCTTCTGCCCGGGCACGCCCCGGCACATGCACGCCATAGCGCCGCCGCAACCTGTCGAGTTGGTCCTTCATCCGTTTCTCGAAGTTCGGATCGAGCAGCTTGGGCTCGACGGCGAGCACGAACAGGCCGGTCCCCGGACTGTCCGGCCCGCCGCTGAACCATGGCGCATCGAGCGACCAGTTGGCGCCCGACAGGCCCGCAGCCAGCACCTCGACCATCAGCGCGATGTTGGCGCCGCGCTGGCCGCCGAAGGCAAGCATGGCGCCTTTCATGGCGGCTGCCGGGTCCGTGGTTGGATTGCCGCTGGCGTCCAGTGCCCAGCCTTCGGGGATCTTCTTGCCGTCCTCGGCCGCCTTGCGGATGTTGACGAAGGCAGTGGCGCTCGACGACTGGTCGATGACCAGCGGCGCCCCGTCCGTGGTGGGTGCGGCAAAGGACATCGGGTTGGTGCAGTAGACCGGCTTGACCGAGCCCGAGCCGGCAAGCACGGCCGGGCCGTTGGTGGCGGCGAACGACACCAATCCCTGCGCGGCCAGCCGTCCGGTGAAATAGCCGAGCGCGCCGCAGGTATAAGCATTCTTCTGCGAAAAGATGGCGACGCCGAACAGCCGCGCCGCCTTGGCGAGGTCATCGATCGTGCGGTCGAAACCGGTATGCGCTAAGCCGCCGCGCGCATCGGAAAGATAGACCGCGAGCGCCGGCCTGGTGATCACCGGATCGGCGTTGCCGTCAATACGGCCGGCTTCCAGTGCTTCGAGATAATCGATGAAGTGCGACAGTCCGACTGTCGACAGTCCTTCAGCCTCGGCCGCGACGATCGAGGCAGCCAGCGACTGCGCCGCCTCTTCGTTGGCGCCGGCGCCAAGTGCGGCCATCCGGCACAGCCCTGTCGCCTGGTCGAGACTGAGTTGCATGGCAGCTGCCCTGAATTCGCGACTTTAACAGCTTTAGCCTAGCTTGCTCGGGATCCGCGCCTCGAGCCTGCGGAAACCGAACACCAGGATACCGGTGATGGACATATAGACCAACGCCAGAAGCAGCAAGGGTTCGTAGGTGATGAATAGATCCTGGCGCACCCGCGAAGCTACGGCATAGATGTCGACCATAGTTATCGTTGCCACCAGCGGTGTCGCTTTCAGCTGGAGAACAGTTTCACCCGCCAGCGTCGGCAGTGCCCGGCTGATCGCCTGCGGGAGCCATATGCGCCTGAAGATTTTCCAACGGCTCATGCCGAAAGCGCGGGCCGCTTCGAGTTGGCCAAGCGGTACCCCGGCGAAGGCGCCACGCATTACTTCGCCTTCATAGCCGGCATACGAG